>CAIXEA010000230.1 GCA_903918315.1 uncultured Acetobacteraceae bacterium
ATGCCGCCGCCAGTGCCCGCCACACTTTCTCCGGCGTCATCGGCATGTCGATCGCCGTGACGCCGTCATCCGCCAGCGCATCGAGCACCGCGTTCACCAGCGCCGGCGGCGATCCCACCGCCCCCGCCTCCCCGGCGCCCTTCACACCCAGCGGGTTCGATCGGCAGGGGACCTCCAGCAGGTCCACCTCGATATCCGGCAGGTCGTCGGCGCGGGGCAGGGCGTAATCCATGAAGCTGCCCGACAGCAGCTGGCCGGAGTCCGGGTCGAACACCGTCGCCTCCAGAATCGCCTGACCCATGCCCTGGGCCACGCCGCCGGCGACCTGGCCGCGCACGATCAGCGGGTTCACCGTCTTGCCGAAATCGTCGCAGACGACGTAGCGATCGATGCTGATCGCGCCGGTCTCGGGATCGACCTCGACCTCCGCGATATGGCAACCATTGGGGAAGGTGTGATGCTCGATCGGCGCCACTTCGGCGGCGTCCAGCACGCCCACGCCCTTCTGCCGCCGCGCCGCCGCGAGCGCCAGGATGTCGATGCCGCGATCGGTGCCGACGATGGAGAAGCGCCCCGCCGCGAAGGCGATATCGGCAACGGCGGCTTCCAGTTCCTCGGCCGCGGCCTCCTTGCCTTTCGCGATGACGCTGTTGGAGGTCATCAGGATCGCCTGACCCTCCGAATACAGGCTGCGGGCGCCGCCGGTGCCGCCGCCGACGGGGATGGTGTCGGTGTCGCCCTGGCGGATCCGGATCAGGTCGCCATCGATGCCCAACTGCGTGGCGGTGAGCTGCACATAGGCGGTTTCATGCCCCTGGCCGGTGGACTGGGTGCCGACATAGACGTCGACGAAGCCGTCCTCGGCGAAGCGGATCTCGGCGCGTTCGCTCGCATCGCCGCCGGTGGCTTCCAGATAATAGGCGAAGCCGATGCCGCGCCGCTTGCCCTGCCGGGCCGCGGTCGCGCGGCGGGTGCCGAAGCCGGCATAGTCCATTTTGGCCAGCGCCGCGTCCAACACGATGCGGAAATCGCCGCTGTCGTAGGTTTTCCCGACCGGCGTGCTGTGCGGCATGGCGTCCGGACCGACCATGTTGCGGCGGCGGAGTTCGGCGCGATCGATGCCGAGTTCGCGAGCCGCGGCGTCCACCAGGCGCTCGACCAGATAGTTCGCCTCCGGCCTGCCGGCGCCGCGATAGGCGTCCACCGGCACGGTGTTGGTGAATACGCCGAGGACCTGGGCATGGATCGCCTTGAACCCATAGACGCTGGAAAGCACGGACGTCCCGGCATAGGTCGGGATATAGGGGGCGAAGGTGGACAGGTAGGCGCCCATATTGGCCACGTTGCGGGTGCGCAAAGCGGTGAATGTGCCGTCGGCGTCGATGGCGAGCTCACCCAGCGTGATATTGTCACGGCCCTGGGTGTCGCAGAGGAAGGCCTCCCCCCGTTCGGCGGCCCATTTCACGGGTTGGCCGAGTTTGCGCGACGCGTAGCAGGTCAGCACATGCTCGGCATACAGGAACAGCTTCATGCCGAAGCCGCCGCCGACATCGGGGGTGACGACGCGGAACCGGCCCGGCTCGACCCCGAACACCGGACCGATCAGGTTTTTCACCAGCCAGCCGCCCTGTGTATTGGCATACAGCGTCCACCGGCCGGTGGCCGCGTCGTAATCGGCCAAGGCGGCGCGGGCCTCGATGGATGACACCACGATGCGGTTGTTGACCACCGTCAGGCGGGTGACATGCGTGGCCTTGGCGAAGGCGGCGTCGGTCGCGGCCTGGTCGCCGATAGACCAGTCGAACGACAGATTGCCCGCGGCCTCGGGCCAGACCTGGGCCGCCCCGGCCTCCATCGTGGTCGCCAGATCGGTGGAGGAGGCCAGCACGTCGTACTCCACCGCGATCGCCTCCATCGCGTCGCGCCCGGCCTGGATGGTGTCCGCCACCACGAAGGCCACGGGATCGCCGACATGGCGCACCATGCCGATGGCCAGCACCGGATGCGGCGGCGCGGCCATGGCGGAGCCGTCACTGTTCTGCACCGGCGCCGCGCAGGGCAGCGAGCCCACCCCGTCGGCGGCGAGGTCGTCGGCGGTGTAGACCGCGCGAACGCCCGGCACGGCGCGCGCCGCGCTCACGTCCAGCGACACGATCCGGGCCGCCGCGTGCGGGCTGCGCAGCACCAGCCCGAACAGCATGCCGGGCAAAGCGATGTCGTCGGTGTAGCGCCCGCTGCCCTTGAGCAGGCGCAGATCTTCCACCCGGCGAACGGGCTGTGCGAGGCCGAATTTGGTCGTGGTCATGCCGCTTCCTTCCCATGACTGGCGCAAGGCGGAGCATGCACGGTCCTGCGTGGAAAGGCCAAGCACCTTGTCACAGACCGCGGCGTTCAGCCCGTCGTGCCGTCCAGAAATCCCCGCAACACCGCCGCGCATTGTCCCGCGTGGGAGAAGGGCAGGCCGTGCTTCGCATGCCCGAACACATGCAACCGGCTGCCAGGCACGCGGGCCTGGAAGTCGGCCATCACCGGCACCGGGATGAACGGGGACCCGTCGGGGTGGAGCAGCAGCAGAGGCGGCCGCAGCGCAGCCAGGCGCCCCACGAGGTCCGCCCCGACCAGCGCGCGCAGCAGCGCCAGCACCGTGTGGGGGCAGGCCGTCGCCTGCTGGGCCTCGAACCAACGCCACTCGGCGTCGCTCAGAACCCCGGGATGGAACCGCCCCGCCATCATATGCGCGGACCATCCGGCCATGCCCCGTGACTCGATGATGTGCTGCCAGTCGGCGACGGCTTCGATGGAGGCGCCAAGATGGGCCCCGTTGCTGACCGTCAGGGATCGCACCCGTTCCGGCGCGCGCAGCGCCGTGTTCAGCGCGATGGTGCCGCCGATGGACTCGCCCACCAGATGCGCCCGATCCACCCCGGCGGCATCCATCACCGCGAGGAGGTCATCGGCCAGACTGTCCATCGTGACGCCGTCCATGGTCAGGGCGGCGCCCGGCCCGGATCGGGATGACTCGCCATGCCCGCGCATGTCGAAGCGCAGAATGCGGTACCGGTCCATCAAGGCCGGCACCCAGCCGTCAAAGAGGGCCTGGCACGCGCCCACGCCGTGATGCATCACGATGGTCTCGGGTTCGGCGTGCCAGGGCCGCGTCAGGTCCAGCATCGACCAGGACAAGGTGGCATCTTTGACCGCCAGGGTCCGCATATCCGTCTCCCGTCAGTGCGGCTGGCCCGCGAACCGCCGCTTCACCCATTCGCGGATGGTCTGGAACACGTCGTAGAGCATCGGGATCAGGAACACGCCGATGGTGCTGGCCACGATCATGCCCGCGAACACCGCCGTGCCGACAGCGCGGCGGCTGAGCATGCCCGCGCCCTCCGCCCAGACCAGCGGCACGAGGCCGAAGATGAAGGCGATCGAGGTCATCAGCACCGCCCGGATACGCATCCGCGCACCCATCAGCGCGGCATCGGCGATGGACAGGCCTTCCTCCCGCGCGCCCTTGGCGAATTCGATGATCAGAATGCCGTTCTTGGCCGCGAGGGAGATCAGCACGACCATGCCGATCTGGGCGTAGAGGTCGAGCGAGAGACCGAACAGCAGCAGGCCGCCGAAGGCGCCGAGCACACCCACCGCCACCGACAGCAGCACCGGCACCGGGATCATCCAGCTTTCATAAAGCGCGACCAGGAACAGATAAGCGAACAGCACCGCCAGCGACAGGATCGCCAGCGTCTGGCCGGAGGCCGCCTTTTCCTGATAGGCCGTGCCGGACCATTCGTAGCTGTAGCCCGGGGGCAGCGTGCGGGCGGAAATCTCATCCATCGCCTTGAGCGCGTCGCCAGAGGAAATGAACGGCGCCGGCCCGCCATTCACCGTCACGGCGCGGTAGTTGTTGAACCGGCTGATGACCTGCGGTCCGACCACGATGCGGGTGCTGGCGACGGCGCGCAGGGGCACCATCTCCCCCCCTTTATTGCGCACATAGATCCGGTCGATCGCCGTCGGATCGGCGCGATCGGGCGCGTCGGCCTGGATATTCACCTGCCAGGTGCGCCCAAACAGGTTGAAGTCGTTGATGTAATAGCCGCCCAGCGTGGTTTGCAGCGCGTTGAACACATCGGGGATCGCGAGCCCCAGCGCCTGCGCCTTGTCGCGGTCGATATCCAGCCAGATCGAGGGGTTGTTCGCGGTGAAGGTCGAGAACACCCGCGTGAGCCGCTTGTCCTGATTGGCCGCGCCAACGAGGCCCATCACGGCGGACGACATTTCGGCGGGTTCCCGGCCTTCCAGATTCTCCAGCTGATATTCGAACCCGCCACTCGTCGAAAGCCCGATGATCGGCGGCAGGTTGAAGGCGAAGATATTGGCGGAGCGGATGCGCTGGGCGCCGCCGAAGACCTTGCCAATGACCGCCTGCGCGCGGTCGCTGGCCTCCTTGCGGTCTTCGAAAGGTTTGAGCTTGACCACCACGAAGGCCGCGTTCGGCTGGTTGCCGCCATCGAGCAAGGAAAAGCCGACGATGGCCAGCACGCCCTGCACCTGCGGCATGGGGCGGATCAGCGCCTCCACCTGCTCGACCACCGCGCGGGTGCGGTTGACGGCGGCGCCGTCGGGCAGCTGCACGGCGACGAAGAACGCGCCCTGGTCTTCTTCCGGCAGGAAGCCCGTCGGTGTCAGCTTCGACAGTTCGAAAATGCCATAGGCGGAGGCGCCGATGACCAGCACCGACAGCAGGGCGACCCGCAGCAGGCGGCGGACGAGCCAGGAATAGCCGTCCCGAATGCCATCGATGCCCCGCATCATCAGGCCGAGCACCCCGCGCGGCGGACCATCATGGCGCAGGAACACGCCGCACAAGGCAGGTGAGAGGGTCAGGGCGTTGATGGCTGAGATCAGCATGGACACGCTGATCGTGACCGCGAACTGGCGGAACAGCGTGCCGGACACGCCGGGGATGAAGCCCACGGGGACGAACACCGACAGCAGCACCAACGAGATCGCGATCACCGGCCCGGTGATCTGCGCCATGGCCTTCTTGGTCGCGTCCTTGGGCGAGAGGTCCGGTTCCTCCGCCATCACGCGCTCGACGTTTTCGACCACCACGATGGCGTCATCGACCACGATACCGATGCCCAGCACCATCGCGAGCAAGGAAATGGTATTCAGCGAGTAGCCAGCCGCCAGCAGGATCGCCACGGTGCCCACCAGGCTGACGGGGATGGCGACCATCGGGATGATGGTGGCGCGCCAGTTGCCCAGGAAGACGAAGACCACGAGCACGACCAGGGCGAAGGCGATCAGCAGGGTGTTTTTCACCTCCTCCAGCGTCAGCGACACGAAGGTGCTGCTGTCGTAGAAGATGCGGGCGCTCAGTCCTTCGGGGTAGCGTTTGGACATCTCATCCAGCGCCGCCTGCACCCGGGCGGAGGTGTCCACGGCATTGGCCCCGGGGGCGAGATACAAGCCGATGGAAACGGCCGGATTGCCGTTCAACCGGCTTTCCGTGTCCATATTGGCCGCACCCATTTCGACCCGGGCGACGTCGCGCACCCGCAGCACCGCGCCGTCCGTGCCGGCGCGGATGACGATGGCGCCGAATTGTTCCGGCGTGACCAGCCGGCCCTGGGTCTGCACGCTGAGCTGGAATTGCGTGGCATCCGCCGTCGGGCGGGCGCCGATACGCCCCACCGCGGCCTGCACGTTCTGCCCCTGGATCGCGGCGATGACATCGGCCGGGGCGAGGTTCAGCCCCGTCAGCCGCGTCATGTCGAACCAGATGCGCATGGAATAGTCGAGCCGCCCGAACAGCTGCGCATCGCCCACCCCGGGCGTGCGCGCCAAACGGTCGAGGACGTTGATCGTGACGTAATTGCTGATGAACAGCGGGTCGTATTTCCCGCCCTCGGCGTAGAATTGCAGGAAGGCCAGCACGGCGGTGGAGCGTTTGCGCACCGTCACGCCGGCCCGCTGCACATCCGGCGGCAGCTTGGCGATGGCCTGCTGCACGCGGTTGTTGACGTTGACGACGTCGATGTCCGGGTTGGTCCCGAGCTCGAAGCTGACGGTCATGCTGTAGCTGCCGTCGTTCGCGCTGTTGGACTTCATGTAGATCATCTTGTCGACGCCGACGATCGCGGCCTCCATCGGCTGCGCGACGGTGGATTCGACCACCGCGGCGGAGGCGCCGGTGAAGTTGGTCGAAACCAGCACCTGCGGCGGCACGATGTCGGGGAACTGCGAGACCGGGATGCGGAACCACGCCAGCACCCCGGCGAGCGTCATCAGGATGGCGATGACGACCGCCAGGCGCGGCCGATCGACGAAGACGGATGAGATCATGGCTTAACGGCCCGCCGCGGCTGGCGGCGTGGCCGGGGAGGGGTTGACCACGCTATTGGGCCGGACCCGCTGGATGCCCTCGGTGATGACCGTGTCACCGTCATTCAGCCCGCTGGCGATGACCGCGACGGCCGGTGTGGACTGGCCCAGCCTGACGCGGCGCTGTTCGGCTTTGTTGCCGTCGCCGATGACGTACACGAAATCGCCCTGCTGATCCGACAGCACAGCCACCCGGGGCACGCCGAGGACCGTGACGGGCTGGATGCCTTCCAGCGTCACGCCCACGAAGGCGCCGTCGATCAGCGGCCGATCGACCGGCTTGCCGGGCTCGGGAGCGCGTAAGGGCGGGTTGGTGATGCGCGCGCGCACCAGGATGGTATCGGTCGTCGGCGAGACCGTCGGATCCACATAATCGATGGTCCCGGTCGGTCCGAAGGCGGCGCCATCGGGCAGCGTCAGATGCACCGCGACCGCGCGGGTGCCGCCTTTATCGGCGTAGCGCTTCTGCAACTCGGTCAACACCCGGGCGGCGACCGGAAACGTCACATACATCGGGTCCTGGCTGACGATGCTGGCCAGCGCGCCGCTGCTGGGGGAGACGACATTGCCCACCGTCACCGTGCCCCGGCTGATCTTGCCCGCGATCGGGGCCCGGATCTCGGTATAGGCCAGATTGATCTTGGCCTGCTGCAGCAGCGCCGTCGCGACCGCGACCTGCGCCGCCTGCGACCGCTGGTTGGCCTGGGCGTCATCGACGGTGGATCGTTGCCCGGCCGGCGTACCCAGCAGCTGTTGCGCCCGTGCCAGTTGGATATTGGCATTGGCGAGCTTGGCGCTGCTGTCGGCCAGCGTGCCCTCCTGCTGCGCGACCGCGGTTTCGAAGGGCGCGCGTTCCAGCCGGTACAGCAGATCGCCTTGCTGAACCTCCGCCCCCTCGGTGAACAGGCGTTGATCGAGGAAGGCCGTGACCCGGGCCGTCAGGGCGACCCGATCCACGGCCTGCACCCGGCCCACGAATGCCGCTGTCTCCGTGATCGCGGTTTGCTGCGCTTTCACCACACCGACCGAAGGCGGCGGCGCCCCCGGCGCCTGAGCCCAGGCGGGAACCGTGAGGAGCGAGGTGGTGAGGACAATGGCGGGTAGGCGCATCAGAATCGGTCCTTTGGGCGCTTTCGCAGCGCAGCATAATCAGATCGGACGGTTTAGCCGAGGGGCAATAGGGAGTTCGCGGCCGGGCGGTCAACTGATCGCGGTGCCTGCCAACCGGGTCCAAGGGTTTTGCTTCGGTAAAGGGTTCACTGTATGGTAGAAAAAACCGCAATGAATATTTGTCCATACGCAGGGAGACGCTGAATATGTCGGATTCTCAGTCGGATGACGACGACGATGATATCGACGAAGGCATCATGGGCGCCTGGTCGAATGTGCAAAGCGCGTTCAGCTGGGATGGCAGTTCGCTGCGCGGGACCACCAAGGGCAATCTGAAAACCGGCGCGACGGCCACCAACACGGTGGGCGGCATCGGGGTTTCGGTGGCGCAGCTGGCGACGCAGACCCAATCCCTGGCTGTCGCCGGTGCGATCCTGGCCGGCACGGCGGTATCGGCCACCGGGGTGGGGCTCGTCGTCGCGGGCGGCGTGCTGACCTTGGGGTCGATGGCGACCAATGCGACATCCATGGTCAAAACCTCGGCCCATGTCATCGCCCTGAAGAAGATCCGCGATCATATTGGGAATTTCGCGAAATGCCAGTGCATGAGCGGCGCCAGGCTGACCTCGGATATGGGCCATGATCACGAGTGGATCGCGAACAAGGTACTGCCGTACATCATCAGCCAGAAAACCGAAAAAGCGGTGAAGAAAGGCGTCGGCGTCCTGCCGGGTGTGGGGCTGCTGACGACCGGCTATCGGCTCGGGCGCTTTCTGTTCAAGAAGAACCGCGGCAAAAAGCGTGGCTATTACGCTTATGTCCTGACCCGGCATCTGATCACCCATGATTGCGCCCTGGCCGGGGCGATCGTGGCGGAGTTGTTCTCGATCAATGAGATGCTGACCATCCGGATGTTCGAAACCGATAAATCGTCCGAAGTCGTGGCGAAGAAGATGAAGTCGGTCTGAGACCGGTGGGGGGCCCGGCCCCCGCCATCTTGCCTTCCAACCCGCGCCGCAGCACTGTCCGCCGCCATGTGGTTCAATCCTCCCCAAGAGATCATGGCGCGCGTGGTCACCACCGTGCCGCAGCATCTTCGCCGCCCGCCGGAGCGTTCCGAATGGGCCGATGCCAATCGCGCCGGCGTTCCCGTGGACTGCTTCCTCGAAGGCCCCTGCTTCGACGCGCTCGGCCGGCTCTACGTCGTCGATATCCCCTACGGCCGCATCTTCCGGATCGACGGTGACCACTGGACCACCGTCACCGAATATCCGGGCTGGCCGAACGGGCTGAAAGTGCAGCCCGACGGCATGCTGATCGCGGCCGACTACCGGCACGGGCTGGTGCGGATCAATCCCGATACCGGCGCCACCGCCGCCGTGATCCAGACCGTGATGAGTGAGGGCTTCAGGGGCCTGAACGACCTGACGCTGCACGACGACGAGTCGATTCTGTTCACCGATCAGGGCCAGACCGGGCTGCAGGACCCCACCGGCCGGGTCTACCGCCTGCACAAGGATGGCCGCCTCGATCGCCTGATCGCCACCGGGCCGAGCCCGAACGGGCTGGTCCTGAACACCGCGCAGACTCATCTCTATGTCGCCATGACCCGGTCCTGTGAGGTCTGGCGCTTCGCGCTGCGTGACGACGCCATCGTCGGCAAGGCGCAGTGTTTCGCCCGCGTGCCGCCCGGCCTCGTCGGCCCCGACGGCCTCGCCATGGATGCCCATGATCGGCTGTATATCTCTAACCCCGGGCATGGCTGCATCTGGGTGGTGGGGCCGACAGGCATCCCGCTGTATCGCGTGCAGTCGCCCTCGGGGCCCATGACCACCAACTGCGCCCTCGCCCCCGACGGGCGCACGCTGTACATCACCGAATCTGAAACCGGCGACATTCTGGCCGCGGAGATCCCTTCCCCATGAAAGAACGCGTTACCATCTGCGAAGTCGGCCCCCGTGACGGGCTGCAGATCGCCAAGACCCGCATGACCACCGACGACAAGATCGCCTGGATCCAGTCGCTGGCCGCCGCCGGCATCCCGGAAATCGAAGTCGGCAGCTTCGTGCCCCCGCGCGTCATCCCGCAGCTCGCCGACACGGCGGAGATCGTGTCCCGCCTCGTCCCCACCAACCCCCAATGGACCATCCAGGTGCTGGCGCCGAACCTGCGCGGGGTGCAGAACGCCTACAATGCCGGCGTCGACAAGATCGCCATCCCGGTCTCGGTCAGTGAGGGCCACTCGATGGCCAACCTCAACCGCAAGCCGGCGCAATCGATCGAGATGATGCGCGAGATCATGGCCTGGCTGAAGGCGCAGCCGCGCAAGGTGCCGCTGATCGCCGGGGCCTCCACCGCCTTCGGCTGCTCGATCGACGGCGTGGTGACGACCGCGCAGACGGTGGCCTTGTGCAAGGGCCTGGCCGATGCCGGCGTGGACGAGATCATGCTGGCCGACACCGTCGGCTACGCGCATCCGGCGCAGGTGAAGGAAGTCGTCCTCGCCACCCGCGCCGAAATCGGTCCCGTGCTGCACGGGCTGCATCTGCACGATACCTGCGGCCTGGGCGTGGCCAATGCGCTGGCCGGGCTGGAAGTGGGTATTCGCGCGTTCGACTCCTGCCTCGCCGGGCTGGGCGGCTGCCCCTACGCGCCGGGCGCCTCGGGCAATGTGGTGACCGAGGACCTGGTGTTCATGCTGGAAAGCATGGGCTTCGACACCGGCATCGATCTGGACGTGCTGCTGGCATCCCGCGCGGTGCTGCATGCCGGCCTGCCGGGGGAGGCGATGCACGGCCAGATGCCAAAGGCCGGTCTGCCGCCGACATTCCGCCGGGCGGCCTGACGGAGCGATCATCCGGGGGGCGGATTGAGCGACCGCACGAGGTCCGCCAGCCGGTGCCGCCAGCGTGCATCCCAATGGCCCGACGCCGCGCCGGATGTGGACGGCAGGACGAACAATGGCGGGCCATCGGGCGCTTCCCGTGCCGGGCCATAGGCCGCGGAGGCGATGCCCAGAAAGGTCGCCGCCGGCTTCTTGCCGTTGAACGCCAGCATCCCCGGGCGGCAGGCCCGTATCCGCTCCCGCAAGCCCGCCGGGTCGTAATCCCCCGCCCGGATGGCCGTATCCGCCCCGAAGGCCCGCTTGGCGAGGTCGGTGAGGCCGATACCGAAGGCTGGCAGCAGCGGGAATTCCTCCGGCCGCAGCAGGCGCGGCGTCAGCCCGGTCTGCGCCAGGATCGACCAGAACTTGTTGCCTGGCCCGGCGTAATAAGCGCCCCGCCGGGCCGAAACCGCCCCCGCCGCGGACCCGCAGATGACCAGGCGCAGGCCGGGTCGCAGCAGATCCGGCAAGATATCGCCCATCAGTTCAGGAAGATCTTGCCCGGGTTCATCACGCCGCGCGGGTCGAGCGCCTGCTTGACCGCATACATCACGTCCAGGGCATCGGCTCCGTGCTCGGTTTCCAGGAACTCGCGCTTGCCGATGCCCACGCCGTGCTCGCCGCTGCACGATCCGCCCAAGGCCAGTGCGCGGGCGACGATCTTCTTGTCCAGTTCCCAGGCGCGCGCCAGGCCGTCGGGCTCCGGCGGCACCAGGATCACCGTATGGAAATTGCCATCGCCCACATGGCCCACGATCGGCGCCGTCAGGCCGGAGGCGAGAATATCCTCCTTCGCCCCCAGAATCGCTTCGTTCAGGCGCGAAATCGGCACGATCGCGTCGGTGGCGATGCCCTTGTGCCCCGGCTTGAGGGCCAGGCAGGCCCAGAGCGCGTCATGGCGCGCCTGCCAGAGCTTGCCGCGTTCGGCCGCGTCGGTGGACCAGCGGAAGCCGCTGCCGTTGAAGCCGGTGGCGATCTCCTCCGCCTGCTGCGCCTGTTCGGCGACGGAGGCCTGGGTGCCGTGGAATTCGAAGAACAGGCTGGGCAGGGCCGCCAGCCCCTCCAGTTTGGAATAGGCGATCGAAGCGGCGGTCTGCACGTCATCAAGCAATTCCATGCGCGCGACCGGAATGCCCATCTGCATGATGGCGATCACCGTTTCGACCGCATCGGCCAGGGTCGGGAACTGGCAGGTGGCCGAGGAAATCGCCTCGGGAATGCCGAACAGGCGCAGTTGCACTTCGGTGATCACGCCCAGCGTGCCCTCGGATCCCACGAACAGGCGGGTCAGGTCGTAGCCGGTGGAGGATTTGCGCACCCGCCCGCCGGTCTTGATGATCCGGCCATCGGCCATGACGACGGTCAGGCCGGTCACGACTTCGCGCATCGTGCCATAGCGCACCGCATTCGTGCCGGAGGCGCGGGTGGCGCACATCCCGCCCAGCGTGCAGGCCGAGGTGCCGGGATCGACGGGAAAAAACAGCCCGGAATCACGCAGATGGGTGTTGAGCTGATCGCGGGTCACCCCGGCCTCCACCCGGCAGTCCATGTCGGGCTGGCTGACATCGATGACGCGGGTCATGCGCGAGAGGTCGATGGTGATGCCGCCACGGACCGGGGTGACATGCCCCTCCAGCGAGGTGCCCGCTCCCCAGGGCGTCACCGGAACCCGCGCGGCATGGCAGAGGGTGAGGAGTTTGGACGCCTCCTCCGTCGTTTCGATGAACGCCACCGCATCCGGCAGGACAGGGGGTTGTGTGTCCTGGCCGTGCGAATGGTGATCGCGCAAGGCGGCGTTGGTGGTGATGCGATCGCCGAGAAAGGCGCGCGCGGCTTCGATGACGGTTGCGACGGACATATCCTGGTCCCCTGAATTGGCGGGGGGAGGATTGGACCGGGATGGGGCGGGTTGCAAGGTGGGGGCCGCGGGTGCTCCTGGCGCCCGGGTCTCTCAGGACCGCAATGGCCCCGCCGCCTCCTGATGCAGCAACCGCATCAGATCGGCCTGCCGGTGGGCGCCGGTCTTGGCGAACACGCTCTTGAGCTGGGTGCGCAGCGTCTCGGCCGAAACGGCGTTGCGCGCGGCGATGTCGGCCATCCGTTCACCTTGCGCGAGGGCGAGGCAAAGGGCCGCTTCCGCCGCGGTCAGGCCCCACCGCGCCCGCAGCAGCGTGTCCGCGGGCAGGGCACGATCATCGGGGCGGGCCCACAACACCAGCACCGCGGCCCGGCTGGGGAGCGGACCGAGCGAACCGCCGGCGGACAGGCGGTAGAACAGCAGCCGACCGGCGGCGCCCGGGGGATCGCCGAGCGGCAGGTCCTCGGTGCGGGTGGTGGGGTGCAGCGGGGCGGGCGCGGCGAGGCGGGTAATGGAGCCGGCGATGCCGGCGGCTTGCGCCTTGTGGCGGGATGACAGGCTGGCTTGGACCAGACGGAGCGGCCCGTCACCGGCCAGGGCCGTTTCCGCCGCTTCATTGCGATGCACCAGCCGGCCACCGGCATCGAGCAGGAAGATCGGCGCGGCGAGGGCATCCAGCGCGGCGGCGGTGCCGGCCGCGTGGGTCTCGGTGAGGTTCAGCCGGAACTGCATATCCGCGGCGCGGCTGATATGGGGCAGCATCATACTCAGGCGGCGGCGTTCCGGACCGGTGAAGGCGCCTTGTTTCTGGCCGCGCATCGCTGACCAGATACCATTCAGGCCATTGCTGGTGATAAACGATGCAGCCATGCACCAGCGGGCGTCCCAGGGGATCAGGAAGTCGTTGACGAACTCGCTGCGGGCGAAACTGTGGGAGTCCACGACGTCGTGGCAGGCGGTGACATGCCCGTGACGGGCGAACAGTCCGGCCAGCCGCGGATCCTGGGCTGCATAGTGTGTATCGTATTCCTGACCGCTGGCAGGATCGAGGCCGCCGACAATGGACAGGCGCGGGATCTGTCCGGGGTCGAAGATCAGGAAGTGGCCACAGGCAGCCCCGACGAAGCGGCTGACCCGGTCCAGAGCGCTTGCCCAGCCTTCCGGCGCGGTGGAGCAGGCATAGATCGTGCCGACCAGATCAGACAAATCCTCGGTTTGTCCCACGCACGATTCCCTATCAGGTTGTAGGTGCAATCATGTCTGATTGCTGCGTCTCCGAGGTAAGACTGTAACAAGAGTGGGATAGGTGCAAGCACGGATTTGACTGAAAACAGCAAAGATCACCCGAACGGGTGATTGTGAGGAAGCGCCGGGCCCGAAATCATGTGGGGAGACCATAACCCATGCGAGGATCCCATGAACCAGCGCTTCGCCGCTTCCGACCGCGACCCAGGACAGCATTCCGGCTGGTTGACGCCCCCATCAGGGGCGCGGCGCCTGTTCATGCTGGCATCGACGGCCCTGGTCGCGGCGGCCTTGACCACGCCGGCCGCCTGGGCGGCGATCACCGAAACCGGCTCGAACAACCCGGGTTCAGCGACGCCGGGCACGGTCAACAATATCGGAAGCGGTTCGGCGGGTTCACTGACCGTCAACGCGGGTTCGACATTCTCTGTCACGGGACTCGGTGCGGGGGCGGGTACGACCGGCGTCGGCAGTATTCTTGTGGATGGTGCCGGAACGCAGGTGACGCTGACCGGGTCTGGACAGTTGTTTTCCGGCATCCAGGGCGGTGGCTCCGTCACCGTATCGGGTGGTGCGGTTCTCAACGGCGCCGCCGCGACTGCCAACAGCTTCGTCGGTTTGTTCGCGGGGTCCACGGGGTCGTTGACGGTCACCGGTGCCGGCTCAACTTTTAGTGCAACCAACTCATGGAACGGCGCGGGTCTTTACGTCGGGTCTGCGTCGGTGGCACCAGGCAACGGCATTGTCGGGAGCACGGCGGTCGGAACCGTCACGGTCTCATCAGGTGGTACCATCAATGCTTCGGGCCTGGCGATTGGTCAGATCGGTTTCGACCCCGCCCATCCATTGGTCGGGGCGGGGCAAACCGCCATCGGCAGCGTGAGCATCACCGGCACGAACTCCGCCATCAATATCACGCCGGTGGGCGCGAATGGGACTGTCGCGGTCGGGCTGAATAACGCCAGCGTGCCTGGCAGCTCGGGCATTGGCTCGTTGAACATCAGCGCGGGCGGCGCTTTGAATATCAACACCAATAACGCTAATTTTTTCCCGGGCGTTACGATTGGCGGAAGTGGCAACACCGCCGGCGGCACCGGCACGGTGACGGTCAATAACGGCTCGATCAATTTCAACGGGCCTTCCCTTGGTAGCAACACCCCGTTCATCAATGTTGGCCGCAACCAGTCCACCGGCACGCTGAACGTCAATCACGGTGGCACGATCAACGGGGTCAATTCCATAACCGTCGGTCGTGATGGTGCGACCGGCACGATGACCGTCGATGGCGCGGGAACCAAGGTCAGCATCGTGCCCGCCGGTAGCACGGCTGCCCTCCTGAGTGTTGGTTTACTGAGTGGCTCGCCGCCCTCCGGTGTGACAACCGCCACCGGCGTTCTGAATGTGCAGAATGGCGGCGAAATCGATATGAGCCTCAATGGTATCGCCGGGAATGCGGTTTCGATCGGGACCCGCGGCGGCAACGGCACACTGAACGTAACGGGGGCGGGCAGCAAGATCGTGCTTTCCGGCGATAACGCCGGGGCCGGGGCCAACAATCCCAGCGGGTTTCAGGTCGGCCGCTCCGGGTCCGGCGCGCTCAATATCACGGCTGGTGGCCAGGTCGTCGTCAACGACACCGGCGGTTATGGTTACGTGGTCATCGGCGGCGCCGGCGGCCAGGTTTCCAGCAACGAGTCCGCCGGAACCGGCAGCGTGCTGGTCTCCGGGGCCGGATCGCTGCTCGATATACAATCGCCCCATGGCAGCATCGCCGTGGCCCGCGATGGCACGGGATCGCTGACCATTCAGAATGGCGGTGTCGTCAATACCGAAGTCATCAGTGTCGGTCGCGACAAGCTCGATCCCGCGCATCCATTGGTCAATCCGGGTTCGGTCGGCAATCTGGTGGTGACCGGCGCGGGCTCGCAGTTGAATGTGACCGGCAATGACGGGCCGCTCGCGGCGGGTGGCAACCAGACGGTGTTCGGTGGGGGCCGTTTGATGGTCGGCCTCGCGGGAGTCGGCACCGCGACCATCGCCAATGGCGCGGCGGTTACCATCAACCCGACCACGGACCCGGCCAATGGCAATCAGAACCCGGCGGTGGCTGGCGGCCTCTATATCGGTGGCGGCGTCACCGGCAACGCCAATCTGGTGGGCAACACCAATATCGGCGCCGGCGGCACCGGCACCGTCAACGTCACTGGCGGCAGCACCGTCACCATCGGTGGCACCGCAACTAACAGCGTCGTTGTCGTGGGCGGCAATGGCACCGGCACCCTCAACGTCGGCGGCGCCGGGTCCAGCGTGTCGCTCCCCTCAACCGGCAGCATGTATGTGGGCGCCGCCCCCCCGGGCGGTGGCTTAGGCACCGTGCCGCTCTCGGGCGTGGTCACCGTCACCAACGGGGCTTCTATCAATGCCGGCAGCTTTCTGGGCGTCGGCAGCGACGGCACCAACAACAACACCGGCACGGGCTCGTTCATTCTGACCGGCGGCTCCTCCGTCACGGCCACCAACATCGTCGTCGGCCAGCATGGCCTGTTCGGCGGCAACGGCACCGTCAACGGCACCGTCACCAACAATGGCGGCACCATCCAGGTCGGCGCCTCCCCCGATGAGCTGATCATCAACGGCGCCTATGTGCAGAACGGCGGCACGATCAACCTGGAGGTGTTCAACAACGGCTCCGGCGGCTTCCTGACTGACACGCTGACCTTCACCGGCCCGGCCCCGGTGCTGACCGGCGTGACGTTTTCGTTCAACTTCCTCAACGTCAATCCGGATACGTTCTTCCAGGGCGCCGATCCGCTCAGCACGCTGAGTACGTTCCTGACGACCACGAGCACGACGCCGCTGGATTTCACGGCCATCACCTCCTCGGCGCAGGTCGATATCACCGTGCCAGAGCCGGGTTCGGCGAGCGTGATCGCTTTGGCGGTGGCGGCTTTGGCCCGCCTGCGCCGCCGGGCCAGCGCCAAGCGCCTCGCGGCCTGAGGGCGCGTTTGGCGCCGGGGACGGTTTGGGTCAGGGTAGCGCGCGACGACCGCCGGTGG
>CAIXEA010000231.1 GCA_903918315.1 uncultured Acetobacteraceae bacterium
CCCGGCTTGTCCGGGCTACCCCTCGCGGCACGATGCGGGCAGCGTTGGCCCGGACGAGCCGGGCCATGACGGTTGGAGCAGGGTGTGAGTGCCGCTTCCCGATGGGGGTCCGGTCGTGCGGCAGGAACCCCATACACCGTGAGCCGCACCGCCCACGGGCGCGGCACCAACCGACGAAACCACTGCCTCAGGCCCGATGCGTGATGGCCCGGCTTGTCCGGTCCGCCCCTCGCGGCACGGTGCGGGCAGCGTTGGCCCGGACGAGCCGGGCCATGACGGTTGGAGCAGGGTGTGAGTGCCGCTTCCCGATGTGGGTCCGGTCGTGCGGCAGGAACCCCATACACCGTGAGCCGCGCCACCAACCGACGCAACCGTCGCCTCAGGCCCCATGCGTCATAGCCCGGCTTGTCCGGGCTACCCCTCGCGGCACGCTTGGCACAGCGCTCCGGGAACACCCACCGCCATGCGGCGGTGGTGGCATCCGCGGCCTTATCGCAGCTTCGCCCGCAGTTCCGCCAGCCGCGCCCGGTAGCCGGCGGCGTCACCGTAGTCCACGAAGTCCTTATAGCGGGCATGCGCCCCGCGGATCTGGGTCGCGTGCCGGATCGGGCACCAGTATTGCTCCGTCCGGCCCACAATCTCCCGCGTATAGGCGATCACGCCGTTGCCATAGCCGCAATAGACGCAGTTCAGCTTCTCAATCAGATTGAGGTAGCTGAGCCGGTGGCGATCGAGCACGACATAGTCCCGCCGCCGCACCCGGCCGATGCCCCAGGCTGTGAAGCAGGTCCACTGGTAGGCCGTCATGCTCAGATCCAGCAAGCCGATCGGCAGGACCATCGCATAGATTACCGGCGCCAGGAGGATGTGCTTCAACTGGGACTGGCGGAGGTAGCGCGCCAGCCCCACCCGAAGCGCGCGCTGGGCGGCCCGCGCCCCGGCGTCGAACACGGCCTTGCCCTTGGCCACTTCGTATTGGAAGGGCGCGCGGTGCGCCGCGAGCCGCTGCTCGATCTCATCCTCAAGAGCATGAATCTGGGCAAACAGGCGATCGAGTTCCGCGTTCATGACAGCAGCCTCCGGCCGCAAGCGGCGCCTCGGCCAGCGATCTGGCCGGGCATCCCGATCCGGTGGATCATCGTAGCCGTGACGGCGCTGCCTGGCACGGGCTTCCTGCCGCGCTCCCGATATGACACCGTCCCGCGATTCTTAAGAATGGAGCAAACGCCATGGCCGTCCGACTCGTCGTCAGCATCACCGCCGAACCTGGCAAGGGATCGGAGCTCGCCGCCGTCTACCGCGACCGCTGCGCCGACGTGGCGCAGGAGCCCGGCTGCGAGCAATTCGAGATCTTCCAAAGCGCGCTCAATCCCGATCGGCTGGTGCTGCTCGAACGCTGGACCGATCAGGCCGCGCTCGATGTGCATGCCGGGGTCAACGCCACCCGCGCCCCGCTGCCCCCGGGCCTGCGCGCCCCCGGCAGCGTGCGGGAGGATTACACCTACACCCCCAAATAGCCCGCTAAGACGCTCTGCCCCCCGGCTGAGGCGGCGAATAGCGGTTGCACAAGGCCCGGAAAGGCTTTGTACTAGATCCTGTCCGGTGCACAAAGGTGCACCGGACAGGCTGCTAGACGATTGTTTAATCGCGTGATTCACGGCTCCGGTGATTCCACCTCCGCCGATCACGCTCCAGGCGCCAATGCGGGCTCGGCAATGGATGGGTTCAAGGGGGGATGATGCCACAGGTTACACAATTCCTGCGCCGGGCGGTTCAGGTCAACGCGCGCGGAACCGCCACGATCTTCGCCGATCGGCGGCAGGATTGGGCCAGCTTTCAGGACCGCGCGGCGCGCCTGGCGGGCGCCTTGGCCGGCCTCGGCTGCAAGCCCGGTGACCGGATTGGTATCCTGGCGTTGAACTCCGACCGTTATCTGGAAAGCTTCTTCGGCCTGTCCTGGGGCGGGTTCATCTTCGTGCCCATCAACACCCGCCTGGCCCCGCCCGAAATGGTGTTCTGGCTGGCGGATTCCGGGTGCTCCGCCCTGCTGGTCGACGACACCTTCACCCCCGTGCTGGCGCAGGTCCTGCCGCATACGCCGGATCTCCGTACCATCGTGCATATCGGCGACGCCGCAACACCCGCCGGGCAACTGTCCTACGAAGCGCTGATCGATGGCGCCCAACCGGCGACCGATGCCGGTTGCCGGGGCAACGATGTCGCCGGCATCTTCTACACGGGGGGCACCACGGGCCGCTCCAAGGGGGTGATGCTCAGTCATCGCAACATCGTGGCCAATGCCCAGAACACGCTGCCCGCGACGCCGATCGGCCGGGACACGGTGTATGTGCATGCGGCGCCGATGTTTCATGTGGCGGATGGCGCGCTGACCTTCCTGGTCACCGGATTTGGCGGCACCCATGTGTTCCTGCCACGGTTCGACCCAGTGGCGTTCCTGCGCATCGTGGAGGAGCACCGCGTCACCACCACCCTGATCGTGCCGACGATGGTGAACATGGTGGTGCATCATCCGGAGGTGACCACGCGCGATCTTTCAAGCCTCAGCGGCGTGGTCTACGGCGCCTCCCCCATGCCCGAAGCCGTGATCCGGCGGGCTTTGGAGGTGATGCCGCAGGTGCGGTTCACCCAGGCCTATGGGCAGACCGAGGCCTCCCCGGTCATGACCCTCATGCCGCCCGAGTATCACTGCTTCGAAGGCCCGCTGTCCGGCCGCATGAAGTCGGCCGGCCGCGCGGTGCTGGGCTGCGAAATCAGGATCATGGATGAGAACGACAATGAGGTCCCGCGCGGCACGGTTGGGGAGATCTGTGGCCGCGGCGATCTCGTGACCGTCGGCTACTGGAAACAGCCGGACCTGACCGCGCATACGATGCGCAACGGATGGCTGCATACCGGCGATGGCGGGACGATGGACGACGAAGGCTTTGTCTACATCGTTGACCGGGTCAAGGACATGATCGTCAGCGGGGGGGAGAATGTGTATTCCGCCGAGGTCGAGGCGGCTTTGTACGACCATCCCGCCGTCGCGGAATGCGCCGTCATCGGCGTCCCCGATGACAAATGGGGCGAGCGCGTGCATGCCGTCGTTCGGCTCAAGGCCGGCATGGCGGCAACCGAGGCGGCGCTGATCGCCACGTGCCACGCCCAGATAGCGGGCTATAAATGTCCGCGCAGCGTCACGATCCGGGAGGAACCCTTGCCCCTGTCGGGCGCGGGCAAAATCCTGAAGACCGAGCTGCGCAAACCGTACTGGGACGGGCGGGAGAAGCGGGTGAACTGATGCTCACCCGCCCGACACAGGTTAGAGCGTGATCGGCGGAGGTGGAATCACCAGAGCCGTGAATCACGTGATTAAACAATCGTTTAGAGCCTGTCCGGTGCACCATTGTGCACCGGACAGGCTGCTAGCGCCCCGTCCAGACCGGGGCGCGTTTCTCGATGAAGGCCTGGCGGCCCTCGGCGGCATCCTCGGTCAAAGCCAGGGTCCCGATCTGGGCTTCCATGAACACCGCCGACTGGTCGAAGGTCAGTTGTTCCGTGGTCCGCATCGCATATTTGCCGCGCCGGATGGCGGTCGGGCTTTTGTCCAGCAGGCGCGATAGCAGCCAATCCAGCTTCGCATCCAATTCGGCATAGGGAACGGCGTAGTTCAGCAGGCCGATTTCCAGCGCCTCCGCGGCGGTGATGGGTTCGCCGGTCAGGGCCATTTCATACAGCTTCCGAGACGGGATCAGCCGTTGCAACACGGCCATGATCTGCATGGGAAAAATGCCGATCTTGACTTCGGGCATGCCGAAGCGGGCCTCGGAAGCGGCGATGGCCATGTCGCACATGCCGAGCATGCCCATCCCGCCGGCCATGGCGTGGCCGTTGACCCGGGCGATCAGCGGCAGGGTCAGGTCCCGCGCCTGCTTCATCAGCCGCACGAAATTCAGCCCCACCTTGGAGTAGTCATATTTGAACGACCCCGAACCCGCCGCCAGATCGGCTCCCGCGCAGAAGGCCCGGTCGCCGACCCCTGTCAGTACGACCGCGCGCACGCTGGGATCGCCGGCGGCCAGGGTGAAACCGGCGGAGATGCCGTCGATCACGGCGTCGTTCATCGCATTGCGCCGCTCGGGCCGGTTGATGCTGATCCACATCACACCGTTGCGGTTTTCGTGCAGAACCTGGTTCATCCGTGCGCTCCCTGGCGGTATTTGGACAGGCTGCCGCCGTGCATGATCTTGCCCGGCAAGGCGTGGCCGACAATGGTCTCGGCCATGCGGGCGCATTCGATCAGAGCGTCCAGGTCGATGCCGGTTTCGATGCCCATCTCCTGCGCCATGAACACCAGGTCCTCGGTGCAGATATTGCCGGCCGCACCCTTGTGGCCGGCGAAGGGGCAGCCTCCGAGACCGGCGCAGGAGCTGTCGAAGTCGTCGATCCCCATCTGCAACGCCATCAGCGCGTTGGCGAGTCCGGTGCCGCGGGTGTCATGCAGATGCAGCGACAGATGCAGATCGGGCCATTGCTCCCGCACCACGCCCAGCACCCGCTGGACTTGCAGGGGGGAGGCCCAGCCAACGGTATCAGCCAGACGGACGCGATCGAGCGTCACCTCGAACTCATCGGCGATTTTGAGCAGGGAGCCGACGCAGTCGCGGACGGTTTCCGGGGCGATGGCGCCCTCGAAATTGCAGCCGAATGCAGTCATGACGATGGCGGAGTCCACGCGGATGCCGCTGTCCTTGAAGAACTGCATCTGGCGCCGCTGCTCACGCAGGGTTTCCTCGTTGTTCTTGTTGGTGTTGTGCTGGGAGAAGGTGTTCGACGCGCTCATTTGCAGGCCGCCGGTGATATGGAGCGGCGTCGTCACCGCGCGTTCATAGCCACGCAGGTTCAGGGCGATGCCGGTGTAGTGGACATCGGGGCGCTGGCGGATGGCGGCGGCGACCTCCATGGCATCGGCCATGCCGGGGACGCGGCGGGCATCGACGAAGGACACGCACTGGACCTCATGCAGCCCGGTTTCGGCGAGGGCCTCGCAGAAGCTGACTTTGTCGGCGGTGCTGATGGGGCCGGCTTCGATTTGGAAGCCCTCACGGGGGCCTTCTTCGTGGATGGTGATGCGTTGGGGCAGGTCGGTCATGGATGCGCTCTCCGTGGGTCTTTTGACCGGAGTTTGCCCTGGATCACCCGGCGGGGGAATGCCTACGCGCCGGCGACCAGGCATTCCCCCGCCGCAATGACCTACGAAATGTGACTTCAAGATTGCAAGAGCAGACGGAATGCCTAATTCTTATAGCTAATTGGCCCGTGCTCATCGCCATTCTCTCCACGGATCGGAAACATTCATGCTCGCATCATCTCTGGCTCCCTGGCTGACCCGCCGCGGCATTCATTATGGATGGGTGATGGTGGCGCTGACCTTCCTGACCACCATCTGCTCTTCGGCGGCCGTGAGCCTGATCGGCGTCCTGCTCGTGCCAATGACGCAGGAATTCGGCTGGACCAAGGGCGATGTCTCCGGCGCGATGGGAATGCTGTTCGTCATGTTCGCCTGCACCGCGCCCTTCGCCGGCGCGTTGATCCTCAAATATGGGCAGCGACGCATGGTCGTCGTCGCGGCGACGATGGTGATGGTGGCGCTGCTCATCACAACCCAGGCCAGCGCGCGTTGGCATGTGTTGATCAGCCTTGGGGTGATCCTCGGGATTGCCGCCGGCCTTGGCGCGATGGCGCTGAACGCGACGATCGCCAATCGCTGGTTCGTTCAACGGCGCGGGCTGGCGATGGGCATTCTGACCGCGTCTTTCGCGGCCGGACAATTATCTTTCATGCCGACGGCGGCCTGGCTGGCAGCCACGTATGGTTGGCGGATGGCGGTCCTGCCCGCGATCATCGGCGCGGCGGTCTGCGCGGTGTTGAATGTCCTGTTCGCCCGGGACTGGCCGGCCGATATCGGTCTGGCGCCCTATGGCCAAACCGAGATTCAGCGGCCGATGTCCGCCTCCGCCAGCAGCGCGGTCAGCCTCAGTTTCGAGGTCCTGCGGGATGCGGTAAAAACCCGGGTCTTCTGGGTCCTCGCCGGCACGTTCTTCATTTGCGGCCTGTCCACTTCGGGGATCGTCAACACCCATTTCATCCCCTTCTGTGGCGATAACGGGGTGACGGCGGTGATCGCCGCGTCCTATCTGGCGATGATGGGGGTGTTTAATTTCCTTGGCACCATCTGCTCCGGCTGGCTGTCAGACCGGTTCGACAACCGGGTGCTGCTGGCCTGGTATTATGGGCTGCGCGGTCTGTCGCTGATGTGGCTGCCGTTCAGCAATTTCGATGTCGTCTCCCTGTCGCTGTTCGCGATCTTCTTTGGCCTGGATTTCGTCGCCACGGTTCCCCCGACGGTCAAGCTGGCCGCCCAGCACTTCGGTGCGGCCAAGGCGCCGATCGTGGTGGGCTGGGTGTTCGCCTGCCATCAATTGGGCGGCGCGCTGTCGGCCTATACCAGCGGCCTCGCGCGTGATGCCTGGGCCACCTATTTGCCGGCCTTCTTCGCCATCGGCGCAATCTGCCTGGTGGCAACGATCGCGATTTTCGCGGTTCGGGATATTCGCGCCGCGGCGGTGAAGGCCGCCTGATCTCACCGCCAGAGCCATGAACGAGACATCGACGATGCTGCAAGGAATCCGCGTTCTCGAACTGGGGCAGGTGCTGTCCGCGCCCTTCGCCGGCGCCATCATGGGTGATCTCGGCGCGGAGGTACTGAAGATCGAACGGGTGGAAGGCGGCGACGATGCCCGCCGCATGGGCCCCGATTTCCGCCATGGTGACGCCCTGACCTTCCACATGTTCAACCGCAACAAGCAGTCCATCGCGCTGGATCTGAAAAGCGCCGAGGGCCTGGCCGCGTTCGAAACCCTGGCCGCCAGCGCCGACATCGTGATCCACAATCTGCGGCCGGGCGTGCCGGAGGCGCTGGGCATCGACGGGCCGGCGCTGACCGCGCGGCATCCTCACCTTATATACTGCGCGATATCCGCCTTCGGGCATATCGGGCCGATGGCCGATCGGCCGGGCTATGAGCCGTTGATCCAGGCCTATAGCGGGCTGTCGAGCTGCAATGGGGGGCCGGACGATCCGCCAATGCGCCTGGGGGTCGCGGTCTGCGATCAGGGCACTGGCATGTGGGTCGTTATCGGCGCCCTGGCCGCGCTGCAGCGGCGCCATACCACGGGGAAAGGCTGCATCGTTACCGCCTCGCTGTTGGAAACGGCCCTGGTCTGGGCGGCGCAGCGCGGCGATATGTGGATCAACCAGGGGGCGATGCCGCCGAAACACCGCTCCGGCCATCCGGCCCTGGTACCCTACGAAGCCTTCGATGCCGCCGACGGCCCCTTCATCATCTGCTGCGGCAATGATCGGCTGTTCGCCAAGCTGGCCGCCGCGCTTGGCAAGCCGGACTGGGCCGAGGACCCACGCTTCGCCACCAACCGCGCCCGGCTGACCAACAAGACCACGCTGACGGTCCTGATGACGGAGATCCTGCGCCTGGTACCGCGCGCCGAGTGGATCGAGCGGCTGGAAGCCGTCGGCGTGCCAGCCGCACCGATCAATACCCTCCCTGAAGCCCTGGCTGAACCGCAGGCACTGGCGCTGGGGATTTTGCAGGATGTGCCCGGAGAGGATTACCGGCTGACCGGCGCAGCGATTTCGTTCGATGGTGTGCGTCCGGCAATCCGGACGGCGGCGCCCCGATTGGGGACTGGGAACGCCGCCGTCCTCTCACGCTGAAGCGTTGGGGACCGCTTCAGCTATGGGTTAACAACAGGCCGCTGGCGCCATCGGAGGCCACATGGAAGCCCGCGGTGTTGAACGAACCCGCCATGGTAAAGACTGATTTGGCCGCACCCGACGCCACGGTAACCGTCGTGCTGCCGCTTTTGGTGACCGCGGACAGCGTCGCCCCGCCAAACGCCATGTCGGTCAGGTCGATGCGATCCGAGGCGACGAAGCCGCGGAGCGTGTCACCATTCAGCCCTGCCGCGGTGTCGCGGAAGGTGTCGTAGCCGCCGCTGAACCCGGTCAGGCTGTCGATGCCCGCGCCACCGGTCAGCGTTTGATACTGTCCCCCGGCCAGGATACTATCGGCTCCGGCGCTGCCGAACGCACTTAGGAAGCTGAGGCCGTTGAGTTGCAGATGTGCCGCCGCATCCAGTTTCACGGTGGCGATCCCGGTGATGTTGGCACCCATCGCCATGTCACCGCCGCTCGTGATCTCCAGCGTGTTGCTGCCGCCCGTTGCCTTGATGGCATCGCTGATACTGTCGGACGACACCTTGAACGTGTTGGTTCCGCCCGTGCTGGTGATCGTTTCCCCGACGCCGAGTGTCACCACCGCGTTGCCCGAACCGAGGTTGATGGTGTCGGTGTTCTGCGCCCCGAAGATGGTGATGCCGGCGGCCGGATTATGGCTGGGGTCCGCCGCGACATTGACCGTCAGCGCCGTGTTTTCGCGTAGAGTCACGGTTTGCGCCGCGGTCCCGGCACCGTCCTGGGCAGTGACGATCTGGATGTTCTTCAACGTGTCGACCACCGCCAGATTGAACGTACCGCCGCCCGTTAAGGCGAGTGTGTTCACCCCGGCGCCACCATCGATCACGTCGCCGTTGGTCAGCGTGTTGGTGGCCGCGACGATGGTGTCGTTGCCGGCGCCGCCGATGATCTGGTCCTGATGGGTTGTCAGCGCATAGGGGTTGCCGGGGGTGATCACCGCCGCCGACACGGTGGCGATCGCGGAGGCGGTTGCCGTGGCAGTGCCATCGGCATCCTTCAGCACCACCGATAGCGTGTCGCTGCCGGCCGCGGCGTAGCTATGCGCGCCGGCGACCGAGATCGCTCCGTTCACATCGGTGACCGTGCCAACGCTGGTCGTGCCGTCGCCCCAGGTGATCGTCGCCGTCAGATCGGCCGCCGTGTTGCCGAGATAGCTGTCGGAGAACGTCGCGACCGTGCCGGAAAAGGCTTTTCCGGCTGTGGCCGAAAGAGCCAGCGCCGCACCGGCGGTGAAGACATCGGCTTCGGTGACCGTCGCGATGCTGGCGATCGTCGCGCTGCTGCCATCGGCTGTGCGGGTGATGGTGGTGCTGATCGTGTCTGTGCCCTCCGCCGCGTAAGCGTGGCCGCTACCCCCGTTGACCGCGAAGCCGCCGTTGCCGCCGGTCACCATGCCGGCGGAGGTCGTGCCGTCGCCCCAGACGATGGTGGCGGTGAAGCTCGCCGCCGTGTCGCCGGCGTTGGCGGAAGTGAAGGTCGCGATGGGCGCGGTCAGCTGGCTGCCCTCCGCCACGCTGACCGAAGCGCCCGCGCCACTGAAGGGGGAGACGACATGCGCCGTTGCCGTAGCGGTCGCGCTGGCGGTGCCATCAGCGTCGGCCAGTGTGACCGAGACCGCGTCGGTTCCGGCGGAGGCATAGTTATGTGAACCCGCGACCGAGATCGCCCCGTTCACATCGGTGATGGTTCCGGCGCTGGTGGTGCCATCGCCCCAGGTGATCGTCGCCGTGAGGTCGCTCGCGGTATTGGCGATGAAGCCGTCGGTGAAGGTCGCGACCGCGCCCGTGAACGCCTGGCCGGCGGTCGCTGCGAGCGTGGTAGCAGCGCCCGGCGTGAAGACGTCGGCCTCGGTGGCGGTCACTCCACCGCTGAGCGTGGTCGTCACGCCATCAGTCGTGTTGGTGACGGCTATGGTGGTGGCGTAGCTGCCCTCGGCCGCATAGACATGGCCGGACGTGCCGGCAATGCTGAACGCCCCGTTGCCACCGGGCACGGTTCCGGCGCTGGTCGTGCCATCGCCCCAGTTGATCGTGGCGCTGAGTTGGCTGACGGTGTCGGTGAGATTGCTGTCGGTGAAGGTCGCGACCGGGCCGCTCGGGGCCGAACCCTCAGCAGCGGAGATCGTGGCGCCGGTGCCGCCATAAACGCGCGGTGCAGCCGCCACCGGAACGTTGGAGACAGTGATGTTGCTGCCGGGATAGATGCCGAACCCGAAGCCCGGCGGGGTCGCCAGAATACCATCGCCCGCGATATGGAACGTCGCCCCCGCATAATTACCCGCCATCGCCAGGGTGATCGGCCCCGTCATCCCCCAGCCCGACCCGTTGATGGTCAGCACGCCGTTGGCCCAGGTCGCACTGGTCGCGGTGATGCCCGCCAGGTCGATCACGTTCCCGCTGTTGAAGCCCTGGATGACGCTCTTGAAGCTGCTCGCGGCGCCCAGATCCAGTCGCAGGGTCGCGTTGGATGTATCGGTGAATACAGCGCTCTCGGTGCTGGCGCTGGAACCGCTGAATTCCGCGATGCCGCCGCTGGCAAGCGTGATCGAGCCCGTCCCGGTCACCGCGCTGGTGATCAGCACCCGGTCGCCGCCGGACACATTGATCGAGCCGTTGGCGATCAGGGTCGACGGATCGATGGTGAGCAGCCCGCCGGCGCCGGAGGCGTTGATCGTGCCGTTGAGGGTGTCGGTCCAGCCGCCCAGCTGCGTCGTGCCGGCGGTGTGGTTGATCACCGTTTGCGCCCCGAGGATCAGCTCATTGGTGCCGCCAGTGACCAGCGGGCCGGCTTCGATCGTCTCCCCGGTACCGGAGAGATTGATCGTCCCGCTCTGCAGGGATTGCGAATAAAGCAACCGCAACTGGTTGAGCGAGCCGGTCATGTTGATCGTGCCGGTGCCATTCAGGCCCACCGCCGTCGGCCCGGTATAGGCGCCGATGATCGCCAGGTAGGTGTTGTAGCCGCCGAGATCGATGATGCCGTTGTTGGTGAAGCCGGTCACTTGCGTGGCGACGCCGCCATTGTCCACGATCAGGCCGTTATTGGTGAAGGTGTTGTAAGCACTGATACCAATGCCGCCGCCGAGCGTCTGCAAGGTTCCGTTGTTGGTGAAGTCAGTGGCCTGCAGGCTGAACCCGGCACCGCCATTGGTGGTGGAGATCAGACCATTGTTGAGCAGCGTGCCGACGACGATGTCCGCGCCCGCATTCCACTGGCTGGTCTGGATCGTACCGTTGTTGGTCAGACTGGTGCCGACATCGATCGCCCAGGCGCTGACCAGGGCGTTGCCGTTGACCATGGTCAGCACCGTATTGCTGCCCAGGGTCAGCGCGCCGAAATCGATCGCCGTGCCGCCACCGCCCGTCCCCGCATTGCCATCGGTGACCACGACGTTATCGAGCGTCTGGGTGCCGAGGAAATTGATCGATGTCGCGCTGCCACTCAGGTCGAGCGTGCCGGGGCCCGTCCCGCCCGCGCCGGTCAATGTCAGGCCGTTGGCGATGTTCAGGCTGGCACCGGCCGCCGTCAGGCTCAATGGTCCCTGATAGGTATCGCCGAACAAGGTGCCGCCGTTCCAGGCGAAGCTGCCGCCGGTCGCGCTGAGCGTCCCGCCAGAGACGCTGCCACCGGCGTTCAGGTCGAACTGGCCCGCGGTCATGGTCAACCCGCCTGCCAGAGTCAGGCTACCGGTATCGACAACCGTCGCGCCGGCGGCGTTCACGGTCAGCGACCGTGCTGCGTCCGCGCCGGAGATCGCAACGGTGTAAACCCCGGCGGCGTCGATGGTGACGCTATCGGCTGCCGCGGGGGCAACCCCGGTGTCCCAATTGACTGCACCGGACCAGTCGCCCGTGGTGCCGCTTTTCCAGTGGATCGCCGTCATTGCCGTGCTCCGTTGAGACTTGTATCAACGTCGCTATGCACCACCGAAACTGAATTGAACCTGAACAGAGTCCGGAAGAACCGAAAAAATTCCCTCTATCAATTTTTGTTGACGGGGTTCCCGGCCATGAGACTGCGAAAGTCCCTCCTGTTCGCCTGTTTGGTCATGGTAAGCCTGGGTTCGGCCACGGTGACTCGCGCCGATCCCTCCCCGGTTTCGTCCGACCGCGCGCGTGCCGCATTGGAGGCCGGTTTGATCCTGCCGTTGGAAACGCTGTTTCGCTCGGTCGAACGCCACTATGTCGGGCGTATCATCGAAGCGGAGTTGCATGAATCCGCCGGGGTCTGGAGCTACGAATTCGAATTGCTGCCCATGAATGGCGCGATTTACGAACTGGAACTCGATGCCAGGACCGGCGCTGTACTGCGCAGCAAAGGGCCGGTGCAGGTGAAGCGCTGATGCGCATTCTGGTCATTGAGGATACGATCGCGCTCGCGAAACAACTCCGCGACACCCTGACCGCGGCCGGGCATGCGGTCGATGTTGCCTTGGATGGGGAACAGGGCCTGCATCTGGGTGAGACCGAGCCTTATGATGCCGCGATCCTGGACCTGGGCCTGCCGCGCATCGACGGGATGACGGTGCTGCGCCGCTGGCGGGAGGCTGCGCGGACGATGCCGGTGCTGATCCTGACGGCGCGAGGCAGTTGGGCGGAAAAGGTGGATGGGCTGAACGCCGGGGCGGACGACTACCTCGCCAAACCGTTCGAGATGGCGGAGCTGGTGGCCCGGCTACAAGCCTTGATCCGCCGGGCACACGGGCACGCGAAACCGCAGATCGTCTGTGGCCCGTTGCGCATCGACGTGGCCGAACAGTCCGTCTTCGTCCATGCCACTCCGGTGCGGCTGACGGCGTTGGAGTTCGAGCTGCTATCGGTTCTGGCCCACCATCTTGGTCAACCCGTCTCCAAAACGCATTTGACCGAACATTTGTATCATCAGGATTTCGACCGTGATTCCAACACGCTGGAGGTCATCGTCTCTCGCCTGCGGCGTAAGCTCGGGGATGGGCTGATCGAAACTCTGCGCGGTCAGGGCTATCGGCTGGCCCCCCCTTGATCAGCGACCGGATCACCTTGCCGCAGTCGTCGTTGACACTGCGCCTTGGCCTGCTGACCAGCGCCTGGGTGGCGGCGGGGCTTGCCCTTGTCTGGCTTTGGACCGTGGCGATTGTGGCGGACGGGATGGAACGGGTGTTCGATGCCCGTCTGTCCAGCTTGCTCGACGGGCTGGTCGTGGCGACCGCGCTGAAGGGCGACCAGCCCTATCTGATCCGCCCGGTGTCCGAGCCGCGCTTCGATCAACCGCTGTCCGGGGTTTATTATCAGATTGAGGGGCCGGACAAATCGCTCACGATGTCACGTTCGCTCTGGGATCAGCGCCTGCCGGAGGGCGCGTTTGGGCATGACACGGTGTTGTCGTTCGACATGCCGGGCCCGCGTGGGCAGCAATTGCGGGTGATGGAGCGTGACATCCGCTTTCCCGGCAATCCCGGCCTGGTGCATGTGCTTGTCGCGGTTGCGCGCGATGAAACCCTCGCTGCGATCGCCCATACGAAACAGATGCTGGGGGCGGGGTTCGCATTGCTCGGCGCCGGGTTGGCCGGGGCGGTCGTGCTTCAGGTTTCCATCGGCCTGCGGGGGCTGCGGCGCCTGCACGGCGCGATCGCGGACCTACGCGCGGGATTGCGCTTCGGCGTCGACATTCCGGTTCCCACTGAGGTGCAGCCCCTGGTCGCTGAAATCGATGCCCTCGTTCGCCAAAACCGGGAGACGGTGGAACGCGCGCGCGGCCATGTCGGCAACCTCGCCCATGCGCTTCGTACCCGGCTATCGGTGATGCGCAACGCCATGACCAGCGGCGATCGCGATTTGGCCGAACAGGAACTGGCGGCGGCCGAGCGCCTGGTCCAACACCATCTGGCGAGGGCCCGGGCTGGGTCTCTGGCAGGCACCGCCGCTTCGGATGTGACGGTGGTAGGCCTGGCCGGGGAGTTGCGTCATGCTCTGGGGTTGTTGTTCGCGGAAAGACAAATCGAGATCGATATCCAGGGTGATGTCGCGTTGCGGGCCCGCTGCGATCGCGCCGATCTGGCGGAGATGTTGGGGAATTTGATGGAGAATGCGTGCAAATGGGCGCGCAGCCGGATCACCGTCGGGATCGTACGGCTCGGACCTTCCGTCGTTATGACGGTCTCGGACGACGGCAGCGGATTGGCAGCCGCGGACCTCGCGATCGTGCGCGGCCGTGGCGTCCGGCTCGACGAGACGGTGCCCGGAACCGGCCTGGGCCTGGCGATCACGGCCGAGCTTGTCGCGCTGTATGGTGGTCGGCTGGAGTTCGAGGGGCAGGGACCTGCCGGCGGATTGGTCGCGCATCTGGTCCTGCCGGCCGCGGCGGCGCGGAGCGGCCCGGATGGCAGCCCCGCCCAGAACCCCGTATGATCGGGGTCCCCAAACACCAGGAGCCTCCATGCCGGGACCCTTGCACGGCTATCGTATCGTTGATCTGACATCGATGATCTCCGGCCCGCTGGCCACGATGATTCTGGCGGATCAGGGCGCCGACGTGATCAAGGTGGAAAACCCTGATGGCGGCGACCACACCCGCGCGGCGAACAACCGCCGTAATGGGTTCTCGGCTTCTTTCCTCAACAACAACCGCAACAAGCGGTCACTGGCGCTGGATCTGAAACAGCCGGCGGCGAAAGAGGCGTTGGTGCGGCTGGTGGCCACGGCCGATGTCTTCGTTCAGAACTTCCGGCCCGGCGTCGCGGATCGCATGGGGTTGGGGGAGGATGCGCTGCGGGCGGTGAAGCCCGATCTGATTTACGTGTCGATCAGCGGATTTGGGGAAGTGGGCCCGTTCGCGGGCAAGCCGGTCTATGACCCTTTGGTGCAGGCGATGTCGGGGCTCGCCACCATACAGGCGGGTTCGGATCAGGAGCGGCCCAGGCTGGTGCGGACAATCGTGCCGGACAAATTGACAGCGATCTCGGCGGCACAGGCGATCACGGCTGCCTTGCTGGCGCGGGAGCGAACTGGCCAGGGACAGCATGTCCGACTATCGATGCTGGAAGCGGTGATCGCCTTTCTGTTCGCCTCGGACATGGGTAGCCAGACGTTCGTCGGGGATGAATTCCCCCAACAGGACGCCGCGAGCTTCATCGATCTGATTTATGAAACCGCGACCACCTACATCAGTGCTGCGGTGCAGTCGAACAAGGAATGGCTGGCTTTGACCCGGGCGCTGGAACGGCCTGACTGGCTGGACGATCCACGCTTCAAAACCCCCGCTTTGCGGCAGCGCCATATCAATGATCGCTTGACTATGACGCAGGCGGTGCTGCGCACGCGCCCGGCAGCCGAATGGCTGGAGCGTTTGACGCAGGAAGGGGTGCCCTGCGCGCCGGTTCTGACCCGCGGAGAAATGTTGGTGGACCCGCAAGTCGAGGCGCTCGGCATCGTCGTTGAGACGCAGCACAGCCAGGCGGGCCGTATTCGCGGAGCCCGCGCAGCGGCGCGGTTTTCCGCCACACCAACAGCGATCCGGCGCGGAGGCCCGGCGTTGGGCGAGCACACGCATTCCATCCTGGAAGAACTCGGGTACAGCCAAACCGATATCGCCACTTTCGCGACGGCTGGCGCCATGGACTGACCGCTGGGCCTCAGGTTTGCCTCAGTTTGATCGTCCCCAGGCCGCCTTCATGGCAAAATTGCGACACGGCTAATACAAAACAACCCAAAGCCGTGATGGGTGGCAATAACAGGTTGGAACCCTCTCCAAGATTGCCGGAGAGCATGGGTAGAAGAAACAGCACCGCGATCGCTGATCGATGCCAGGGCGGCATGTCAGCGGTCTGCCCGGCCCGCAGGAGCCAGGCGATCGCAATTCCGTCGAGCATAAGGTCATAAAACATCACAATGGGCACCGCGACCGCGGTTCCTGCGATCAGCACCGCGGCTCGGACCGGCAGACTGGCACCATGCCGCCACACGTAGGCAACAATGCCAGCGACGATCAACGAGGCGGCTGCTTGAACGGAGAAAGCCAGCATTGGATCGCCGCCTAAAGTCATGATGGCGCCAAAGGGGGTCGTCAAACCGGCCATATCGATCATATGCGATGCATAAACCGGCTGGGATTGCGCGGCGGCGTTCAAGAAAGCCTGCCACGTGCTGCATCCAAAGAGCACCAGTGACGCGGCCACGAGCCCAAGAACGCTGGTCGCCGCACCCCAAATCGCGCGCCAATGCGAGCCGGCGATCAGTGCGACCGGGATCAGCAACCCGAAGTGGGGCTTGTAACAAAGGGCCCCAAACAGAGCCCCGGCCAGAAATGGCGACCGATCGAGGAGCAAGGTCGCACCAGCCATCAGGCCAGCGGTCAGAAAAGCGTTCTGGCCCGTACCCATCGTCCAGAAGACAGCCGGAAATGCCATGAGGCCGAGTATTCCCGCCCGGGGCAGGATGGTTTTGGCTGCGATCAGGCACGGCACCAAAGTGATGACCTGAAACGCGTAAAAGGCCACGAGATAGGGAAACGCCCCCAATAGTCCGCACAGCAGGAGGAAGGTTGGGGGATAATAGAAGAAGTTATAGGCGATGCCCGGTTGGGTGGCGTGTTCTTCCGCGACCCGGTGTGCGACCTGATCATAGGCGCTGGCTGCGTGTCCGGCATCAACCAGAGTGCCCGCCGCATAAAAACTCACGAAATCGGTCGAGGTCGGGCCAGCCAGTGGGACGATTAAACCATGCGCCCCGGCTGCGAAGAACAGGAACATCGCGCACTCGAATGTGAACAAGCTGCGTGTAAAAATTGCGACACGTGTCACGGTCCACCAGGTTCCGTCCCGAATTTGCGCTTTTAAGTCAATCATTCATCCGTGTTCCTTCTTCTCTGGATGGTATTTCAGGTTATGAGGGTGTAGCGTCTCACATTTCCGTGAGGGTGCTTGTTTCCGAGATACCACTCGTATACCTGTCGACCATGAGTTCGAGTGAGCATGAATAATTCTCATGCTGGCTCGAAAAAGAGACAGATCGCGAGGTTTTCGTTCGTGGCATTTGACCGACTGGGTCGTACCGGACAAAGCCGCTCGATGGCGTCGTATTCTGAGAGTTTCATGGCGCTCATTCATGATGTGCGCGCTATGACAGCCACAGAATACGGTTTCGTCGCAGCGCTTCTGGCTGGTGTGGTTTTCGTTGGTTTCAGGTTTCTGGGGACGTCGCTTTCGAACGAGTTTACGAGTATCGGCAATATCGGAATTGGCCTCTAGGTCATTTTCGCTGTCGGTGGGGACATCGATCTGACGGTGACGCAATTGGATCGGTGCGTTAGGACGCCGTCAAACAAACTGTCGTTAGCCGGGACAGGCTTTCGATTTGTTCAACTGACCAAAGGGGACATCATCATGTACGAATACATCAAGACCTGGGCTTCGTTGAAGACCGACCGCCGCGCTGTGACGGCTCTGGAATATGGCCTGATCGCTGGCATCATCGTGGCCGTTATCGCGCTCGGCTTCGGCGTGCTCGGCACCAACCTGTCCAACAAGTTCAGCAACATCGGCAACAGCCTCTGAGTGCTGGCCTGTCCATCCGGACAGGGCTGCAGTACAACACGGCGGCAGGTCTCTGCCGCCGTGTTTATTGTTGTGGTACTATGACTGCCGGTGCGGCCTAAGAACCGGCATGATGCACGGCTGGTCATCGTCCGTGATGCTTCTGCTGACCCTCGCTGGCGCTGTGCTCCTGATTGGTGCCGCCTTGCATGACGTGGTCGCGCGGACCGTACCCAATTGGGTTTCCATTGCATTGGCCCTGATTGGGTCATGCCTTCGTATAATCGATCACAATTTTTTCATCGGTTTCGCGGTTGGTCTTGCCGTTTTCGCATGCGCTGCTTTCTGCTGGCGTCGAGGTTGGCTTGGCGGTGGTGATGTCAAACTATTGGGTGGAACGGCAATAATGATTTCACCGATGGCGGTGTTTTCTTTTCTCACTGCTATGTCAATTTCTGGAGCGGTCCTCGCTTTAATATATCTGATCGCCGGGTTTTTCGCGCGGTCAGCGGCGCGGGCGGCGGCGAAGAATGGTCGGCATGTGTCTGGAAGGCCAAGCAATTTCTTGAATCGCGTCTACCGGGTTGAACTCCGACGAATGCGACGGGGTGGACCGCTGCCGTACGCTTGTGCTATTGCAGTTGGGTTCGTGATAGTCACCATTTAGCCTAGGCATGCCAATGTTCCTGCGCGTTGCATTTTTCGTCCTCATGGCGTTAGGACTGGTGGCCTTCGCCACGGTCGCATGGATGACGTATCAGGCCCCTCAACCCGTCATGGTTGCCGCACCGGCAGCAGCGCCGGCAGTGGTTGCGCCGGCACCGGAACCGACGCCGCCGCCGGCACCGCCCGTACTGCCAAAAGTCGTTGTCGCAGCGCGCTCGTTGGCGACCGGGACGTTGTTGAAACCCGATGATATCGACGCCAAGCCGGTTCCTTTCAGTGAAGCAAAAGATGCGATCGCCGCTGACACCCCGGATGCCATGCGGTTTTTAGTCGGTTCAATGGTTCGTCGCGCAATGGCTGCCGGCCAGCCCGTCCACGCTGAGGACGTCATGAAGCCCGGTGATCACGGGTTTATGGCCGCCGCATTGCAGCCTGGAATGCGCGCTGTAACGATCGGGGTCGACGCTGCCAGCGGCGCGGCTGGACTGGTTTGGCCCGGCGATCGGGTGGATCTTATTTTGACCCAAACGCTGACCGATCCGGCGCTGCCGATCGGAAACAGGGTCGCGGCGGATACGATTTTGACAAATACCCGCGTCATCGCGATCGATCAGCAACTGATCCAGGGCAGCTCCCCGGCTTCGGGGCCCGGCGGCGGACCGGGCGAGGCGACAGCCAGCACCGTGACGCTTGAAGTGACGCCGACTCAGGCGCAGCGCGTTTCCGTTGCCATGCGGTTGGGGCGCTTGTCATTGTCGGTTCGTTCTTCGGATGCCGGCCCGCATGGCGAGGCGTCCGGATCGACCGGATCTGTTTATGCAAGAGATGTCTCATCTGCCCTCGGCGCCGAACCACCCCCGGCACCGACCAAGAGCATCCATATCTTTAATGGGGCAGGCGAGGGTAAGGAGTATAAGTATTGAAATACAACACTCAAAGGGCGTTGTGGGCGGTTAGTCTGATCGCGCTGACCATCGGCTCGACATCGCTGTCCGCCGCGCCGCCGCCGCAAGACGCAGTGCCGACCCCGACGCCGCCGCAAAAGCGTGTCGATCCGCCTGCTATCTCGCTGTTTCTCGAAGCGGGCGCAGGGCGTGTGCTATCAGTCGCCGGCGAAACCGCGAATATCTTTGTCGCCGATCCCAAGATCGCAGAAGTAAGGCCAGCGAGTCCCACCAGCCTTTTCGTGTTTGGCGTATCTCAGGGGCATACGACGGTAGCCGCGCTGGATACTAACGGTCATTTGCTGGCACAGTATCAGGTAACGGTGCAGCCTTCCGCCTTCAACGCGCATGAAGCCGAAGCATCGATCAATCGTGTGTTGGGTGGCAATCGCGTCCGCGTTCAAGCCCAAGGCAAGGGTCTGATGCTGACGGGGGTCGTTAAGAACCCGGCCGACGCAGCCCAGGCTGAGGCCGTGGCCAAGGGGTATTTGGGCGATGGTGGCACGATCGATAATGAAATCACGATCGAGGCACCGCTGCAGGTCAATCTGAGCGTCCGGATCGCGCAGATGTCCCGTCAGGTTACGCGGAACATGGGTGTTAATTGGTCTGCCTTGGCGCAGACAGGCAATATCGGTGGGCTACGGGCGCTCACCCTGCAATTTAACTCTTCGTCTGTCAGTGCGGTGGCGGGGGCGGGATTCCTGGGAGTCATTGATGCGCTGGCGAACGATAACCTCGCTCAGGTCCTCGCACAGCCCAACCTGACCGTACTCAGCGGTCAAGCTGCGAGCTTCCAGGTCGGCGGTGAGTTCGCGATCCCCTTGGCAGCGGTCAATGGGTCGATTTCCATCGGGTACAAGAACTACGGCGTGATGTTATCCTTCGTGCCGACAGTGTTGACCGATGGCCGGATTAACCTGCATGTCAAGCCCGAGGTGAGTGAACTCAGCTCTCAGAATTCGGTCAATATCGGCACCGGGTCGGGGACCAGTCTCGTGATCCCATCTCTGACCGTCAGGCGTGCCGAAACGACGGTGGAGCTGGGGAGTGGGGAAAGCTTCGCGATCGCCGGACTCCTCCAGCAAAATATATCGGATGGAGGGTCAGGCATCCCCGGTCTTCGCGACACACCGGTCCTGGGTACCTTGTTTAATGACTCGACCTTCGCCCGCACAGATCTGGAACTGGTGATCGTCACGACCCCTTATGTCGTGCGTCCCGTCGCGCGGCCCGGCGCCCTCCGGCTTCCGACTGACGGTTATACGCCGGCGCCGGATATTGAACGGTTGCTGTTGATGCGCCAAGTGTCACAGAATAAGCGACCGGTGCCGGTTCAGGTTCCTGGCAATGCAGGGTTCGTAGTGCAATGAGGTATCAAATGATCCAAATAATCCGAGGCGGCTTGGGCTTGATGGGTTGTTTGGCCTTGCTTGCCGGCTGCGGCAGTCGGGACCCCTATGCCCGTGACGACGTCTGGTATCCGACGAATGCCAATGCGGCCAACCTGGCGGCGATGGCGGTGAACCCGAATGATCTGGTCACTGGCCATGGCGATCCGAAGCAGTCGGGTGCCGCCCACGTCCTGGCTGTGGAACGCATCAAGACCGATAATCCTCGCAAACCGCCGGCAGGTCACTCTACGACAAGCGGACTTTGAGGAAGTGACGTAACATGCCTGACGCAACCACATCGCCGGTAGGGTCGAAGAATGAGAATGGCGGCCCGGGGAGGCGCCATGATCGGCCAGCCCTGATTGGGTTCGTCGTAGACGCGAAATCTGAGGAGGTGATCCAGGATGGTCTTATCGACCTGACCTCGGATCAGGTTGACATTCGACGCGGCGGCATCCGGGCGGCGATCGCTGCGATGCAAAAGCAGGCGACTCCGAAGGTCATGATTGTCGACGTCAGCGGCGAAGAGCAACCGTTGTCGGCCCTTGGCGATTTGGCCAATGTTGTGGAACCTGATGTCTGCGTACTCGTGGTTGGTGATATCGATCACGTGGACTTCTACCGCGAAGTCACCCGCAATATGGGCGCTTCGGAGTATCTGGCGAAACCGCTTACGCGTGATTCAGTCGCCCGCCATTTTGGCCATTTTATGGGAGGGGCCGGCCGTGCGACCCCCGGTGCGCCGAAAGGCGGCCGGGCGGTCTCAATCACCGGCGTCCGTGGTGGTGTCGGCGCAACGACGATCGCGGTTAACCTCGCCTGGAATTTTGGCGTCTGGATGCGCCGGCATACCGTGCTCCTTGACCCGGATATCCATCTCGGTGCCGCCGCGTTTCTCCTGAATATTCAACCCAGTGTCGGTTTGAGGATGGCGCTGGAGGCGCCGGATCGTATCGACGCACTCTTGGCCGAACGTGCCGCGCAACCAGCCGCGGAGCGGTTGCACGTTCTGGCCAGTGAAGAAAAGATGTCTGTCGCAGCCAACCATGCTCAAGGTGCTGCCGCGAGTCTGGCAGAGGCTCTGAGGCGGCGGTATAACTTCATCGTAGCCGATGTCCCGTTCGCACCCGTGGCACTTTATCATGATCTGCTGGATTTGGTCGATCAACGCGTGTTGGTCATGGAGCCAACCTTGGCGGCGGTTCGTGATACGGTTCGACTCCTTGCGTTGCCGAAAGGGGCAGCGCAGGATCAGCGTCCGATTGTTGTCCTGAACCGCGTAGGGCTTCCCGGTGGCCTGGCTCGTCGGCAGGTTGAAGATGCGCTGAAGATGAAAGTCGATGTCGCGATTCCCGATCTGCCACGTCAGGTTGGTCAGGCGGCCACGATGGGTGAACCTGCTATGGGCAAAAGTGTCGCATTCCGATCGGGCATCCGTGAGCTCACCGCCTTGGTGGCTGGCGTCCAAATGATCGAAGCTGGGTCTGATCCTAAGGATCGTGCCGCGGCGACCGGGAAACGGCAGCGTATCCGTCTTCGTCGTTCGGCCGCCTGACAATGTTGCCCCCGCCAACCTTCGGGCGGCGTTCACAACCACTGGTGAATGGCGCGCCCTCTCAATCGATCGCCCCTGAGCCGACCATGGGGCAGTCCCCATTGCTCGCGGCACTGCCGGAGTCATCGATAACGGATTTACGTAACGCCTGTATGTCGCGCCTGGATCCCAACGCGGTCGCGTTCATGTCGTCTGAGCGCCTTTCACAGGATCTTGAGCGACTGATATCGGAAACGGCAACAGAGCGCCGAATTCAGATCAACGCGAGGGAACAGCGCGCGCTCGCCGCCGAACTGGTTCATGATATTCTCGGGCTTGGTCCCCTGGAGCCTCTGCTTGAAGACGACGGCATCAATGACATTATGGTCAACGGGCCCGAAAAAACCTTCGTCGAAAAAGGCGGAAAGGTGGTACTGTCGGGAATAAAATTCCGCGACGTCACGCATTTGTCCACGATATGCCAGCGTATCGCATCATCCGTCGGTCGGCGCATCGACGAGTCAAGTCCGATGGTGGATGCGCGACTCAAAGACGGTTCACGCGTTAACATAGTGTTTCCGCCGTTGGCTTTGGATGGGCCTTATATGTCCATCCGAAAATTCAGCAAGAAATCAATCGACTTCGCGAAACTCATAGAATTCAAAGCCTTGACCGTGCCGGTTGCGCGAATCCTGGAACTCGCATCTCGTGCGCGGCTTAATGTGATTATTTCGGGCGGCACCGGGTCCGGTAAAACCACCATGATGAACGCGCTGTCACGCATGATTGAGGTGACAGAACGGGTCGTGACCGTCGAGGACGCCGCGGAACTTCAATTTCAACAGCCTCATGTCGTCCGGCTGGAAACTCGCCCGGCCAGTCTGGAAGGGCGTGGTGAAATCAATCAGCGTGATCTGGTTCGCAACGCGTTGCGTATGCGTCCGGACCGGATCATAATCGGTGAGGTCCGTGGTGCCGAGGCCTTTGATATGCTCCAGGCCATGAATACGGGCCATGATGGCAGTATGTCGACGATCCATGCCAATACCACCCGCGATGCTTTGACGCGTATCGAGAATATGGTGCAAATGGGCAACATGGGTTTGCCCTCTCGTGCCATACGGACCCAGATCGTCGGGTCTGTTGATCTGATTATTCAGGTCGAACGCCATCGTGACGGCGGGCGCCGGGTGACGCAGGTGACAGAAGTCTGTGGGATGGAAGGCGATATCATCGCCATGAACGACATTTTCCAATTTGAAGTGTTGGGTGAAGGCCCAGACGGCAGGTTGTTCGGTAAATATAAAGTGAGCCGGGTTGCCCCCAGTTTTCAGCGTCGGTTGGCGTATTTCGGTGTTGACCGCGCTTGGCGGGCGGCCCTGGATGAGGCGGAGAACGGGTAATGGCGCACGCCCATCTTCAGTATCTTCTGCTGGTTGGCGCCGGACTCTGTTTGCTTGGTCTGATCGCGAGTGGTCTTTTGGTCACCCATTCGCAGAAAATGGAAGAAAAGCGCCAGGCACGCGTGGCGTCCATCATCGCACCGCATTTTCGGCGCGCGCAGGTCGAAGTGTCGGCGTTTACCATCGCGCGCGACCCACGTGATCAGTCGTTTCTGGGGTTCCTGGGGTGGGTGTTCGGCCTCAATTTGAATAAGACCGAGCTCTATCCCACCAAATGGTGGATCATCCTGATCGGGACACTCGGGGTCACGAAGATCGGACAGATCATTACAGCTGATTTTTTGGATATCTATGGCCTGATCGCCATGCCGTTCGCGTGGGCGCTGTTGAGCCGCAATTTTTTTGGGTATTTCGAAAACCGGCGCCAACAGCAACTCTTGGGTGAGTTCCCGGATGCCCTCGAGATGATCGTGCGCGCTATCCGCGTTGGCATTCCGGTGGCGGAAGCAATGCGCGCGGTCTCCCGTGAAGCGCCGCCAGCCACAGCAGCAGAATTTTTACGGCTCACTGAGCAGATTTCCGTTGGGATGACCTGGGAGGAAGCCCTCAATGAGATGGCGCGGCGGACTGGCCTCGCGGAGTATCGATTCTTCTCAACGACTCTGATCTTACAGGCCCAAACCGGCGGCACATTGAGCGATACGCTTGAAGGGCTAGCGGATGTTATCCGCAGGCGCGCGGCACTGAAGTCCAAGGGTAAGGCTATGACCTCGGAAGCACGCGCGTCTTCGGGTATCCTGGCATGCCTTCCCTTCGTGACCGCGCTTGCCCTGTGGTTCATCAATCCCGAATATATCGGAATATTGTTCACAGACCCATCAGGTAAGCAGTTGTTAGGACTGGCCTTCCTCATGCTGGGTTTTGGCATGCTTATGATCCGCAAAATCATCAAGAGTGTTCTTCCATGACCGGTTTTCTGCTGGCAATGGCCGGCTTCCTCCTGCTCATGCTGATGTTGTCCGGTGCCTTGTTGCTGCAGGACGTCAAGAAGGCCGATATTTTGGCCGCCCGCATCCGGGTGATCCATGGTGAGGCGCCTGCGGACGACTCGGTACGAAATCAAGGTGAAATGGTGCGGAGTATGGCGACCCGTGTCGTCTCTGGCATCGGCACCAGCCTTTTGCGCAGTGGTTTGATCCCGGTTGCAACCAAGGCCGAGTTGGAAGTCATGTTGGCAACGGCTGGCCTGCGGGGGCCACAGGGCCTGAATGTCTTTTTAGGGAGCAAAATCCTTTCGCCGGTCTGTTTCGTTCTGCTTGGATGGGTCATAGCCTCACGGGTCGACATGCTGTCAGGCCTGAATATCGTGACATTGCCGATTATGGGTGTGATCGGGCTTATTTTTCCTGATTGGATTATTGGCAGTCGGCGCAAGAAATATCTTGTCCGGCTGGAAGAAGGCTTACCCGATGCGCTGGACATGATGGTGATTTGCACCCAGTCCGGCTTGGGTCTCGGGCCTTCGGTCGTGCGCGTCGCGGACGAACTGCGTCACTCCTATCGCGAACTCGCGTTGGAGTTTGCCTTGACGGCCAATGAGCTGCAGATCTCGACCGACAGCAGGGGCGCATTGATCAACCTGGGCATGCGATCAGGCCTGGAAAGCTTTAAGCGATTTGCCGGGACGATGGTGCAGACCATTCAATATGGAACGCCTGTCACCGATGCGTTCCGCGTACTCTCCATCGAATTGCGCGCGGAAATGCTCGTTAAATTTGAAGAAAGGGCGGCCCGGCTACCGGTGATGCTAACCATGCCAATGATCGTCTTCATCTTGCCTTGCGTGTTCATCATCGCCGGTGGACCGGCCATGATTCAGGTTTCGCGCTCGTTCGCATCAGGGCATTGAAGGTGGGGCGCACTGGGCTCAGACAGGCCCGGCTCACCGAAGCCGGCGATCCTGGCTAGACTCAGCGCCAACTGCCGTCTGATCTGCATTCAACATAAGGGGTACGGAAATGCCAGGGTCTCTTGCGCGGTATGCCGTATTGTTGCTGCTTGCCATGGCTGGGTGTTCCGATGGGGGGGCCAACCGCGCCCGGAATTACCCCAGCATCAAGGTTGCTGAAGAAGCATTACGGGGTGGCTCCGCGCAGATTGCATTGCAGGTCGCGCAAGGGGTCTTAACGCATGAGCCGAATAATGTAGATGCTCTCCTGACCCAGGGCGACGCACAAACATCCCTGGGCCTGTTGGAGGAAGCGAGCACCTCCTACCAGAAGGCGCTGAAACTCCAACCGGGCTCGGTGCATGGCAAGACCGGTTTGGGGCGGATACGGCTTATCAGTAATCCGACCGAGGCAATCGGACTGTTTGAGGACGTGCTGCGGGTTGAACCCCAAAATGTCGTCGTGATGAACAATTTGGGCATCGCGAACGACCTGCTGGGACAACACCAGGAAGCTCAGGCCGTTTACCGAAAAATTGGGGTAATAAAGCCCGATATGGTTGCCGCACGCATCAATCTCGCGTTGTCGCTCGCGATGACGGGGCAATCGGGTGAGGCGCTGCGGCTCATCGAACCCTACGTCAACGACGCTGATGCGACCCCAAAAATTCGGCACGATTACGCTGCGATCCTGGCAATGGGTGGTAAAGAGTCCCAGGCTGAGGAGGTGCTTCGCCGGGATTTGTCGTCGGAGGAGGTGCGTGTCGCGATGCAAGCCTATCGCGATCAAAGGCAAGGTGGATTTCCGAGTGCCTCACAGGCGATGGGTCCAGTGGTCGCTGAGCCCGCTCTTCCTCGTGTCGAACGTCCTGCCTCGGAACCGCCGGCTCAAATGACCCCCGTCGCACTGCCTGCCGCGTCAGAGGCAGCGCCCCATGCCGCAACTGGGGGAGCTGGCAAAAATTCTGTTGAACTGGGCGTTTTTCTGTCGAGTGATGCTGCTCAAACGAAATGGAAATCACTGCTGAAGAAGCTTCCGGATGCGCTTTCCGGTCACAATTTCCGGATCTCACAAACGGAGCAGGATGGGAAAGCCGCCTGGCGTCTTCTCACCGATGGGTTTCCTGATCAGCAGGCGGTGCGGTCATTCTGCGAAAAACTGCATACCATCAAGGCGACCTGCCATTTGGCGCGGGGTGGCTGACCGCGGTCATATCGGAACCGAGCCGCCCATGGTCGTACGGTGCATCAGTCGCCGTAAAGGCATGTCATAGTCCTGGATCGCACGATGTTGGACCATGCAGTTGTCCCACATCAATACATCACCGACCCGCCATTGATGCCGGTAAATAAAGGCTGGCTTCACGATATGATCTGACAGGGCGGCGATCAGAATATCGGCTTCCGCCGGCTCCAGTCCTTCGATGGATGTGCAATCATCGCGCATCACATAGAGGCATTTTCGTCCCGTGTGCGGGTGGGTTCGGACAATCGGATGCCGTACGGGGGGATTGCGATCGATTTCTGACTGTTTCGGTGGAAATGCCCGTTTGCGACCCTTGAAGTCGAACACCGCTGTTCGATTTTCGATGTGCGACCGAAGGCTCTCTGGCAAGGCATCCCAGGCCGCGGCGGCACTGGCAAATTCGGTATCACCAAGGCTTAATCCTGAAAGATCTGGCACCTCAAGCGCGTACAGCATCGTGCCCCGAGGCGGGCGGGCGGTGTAGCACATGTCGCTGTGCCAGTTCTCGCCCGCTCGTTTGATGCCGATCGGTGCGCCATTTTCTGTGATATTCGATACGACAACGATTTCGGGGCTGCCGGTCACGCTCCAGCGTTCGCTGAAAATATTGTATTCGATTTCGCCAAACCGGCGGGTGAAGGCAACCTGCTGAGGCGGGGTGATCTGTTGATCGCGGAAGAAGATGACACCGTGCTGATTATACGCATCGTCAATCGCCGCGAAGGTCGTATCGTCCATGGGGGACGCCAAATCGACCCCACGGATCTCCGCGCCCAAAACGGCACCGGTCGGAATGATTTCCATTGCCACGGTCGTGTCCTCCCCAGGTTTATGCGGCGTTGGCCAGAGGCGCCCGCCCCCGGATCATGTCGGAGGCCTTTTCCGCGATCATGATCGTTGGCGCATTGGTGTTCCCAGATGCGACCGTCGGCATGATGGAGGCATCAACCACCCGAATACCGTCCAGGCCGTGGACCCGGAGTTCCGCATCCACCACCGCCATCGCGTCCGGCCCCATCTTGCAGGTGCTGGTCTGGTGGAAGGTTGTACCACCCGTGCGGCGGGCATAATCCAGCAGTTCGTCGTCCGATTGCACCTGCGGTCCAGGCAAATACTCAGATTCGATGAAGCGGCGCAGATGATCTGTCTCCAGGAATGTCCGGCACAGACGTAGGCTGTCGATGATCGTGCGCTGGTCATTGTCCGCCGACAGGTAATTGGGAAACATCGCCGGCGTATCCCGAGGATCCGCGCTGCGCAGCTTTAATTCCCCCCGGCTATCCGGGCGCAGTTGGTAGCCGATAAGCGTGAAGCCGGAAAAATCGTGGAGCCCTTTGGCGGGATTGTCGGCACTGAAGGGAGAGAGGGTAAATTTCACGTCCGGCGTCGCGTATTCCGGCCGGGTGCGGGCGAACAGCGCAACCGGGCCAACCCCCATGGTCAGGGGGCCTCGCCGGCGGAAGATGTAGTCCATCCCAACAGCGAGCTTGCGCAATGGATTTAACATCGTATCGTTCAACGTGATCGCCTGGTTGCAGCGCAATTTTACCGCACCCGAATAGTGGTCCTGAAGGCTTTGCCCCACGCCGGGCAGGGCATGCACCACCGGAATTCCATGCTCCCGCAGATGTTCGGCCGGACCGACGCCCGACAGCAGCAGGATATGGGGAGAGCCGATGGCGCCGCCGCACAGGATCACCTCCCGCCGGGCCCGGATAACCTTCTTCTGGCCGTTCTCTTCGAACGCGACCCCGACGGCGCGCTTGCCTTCGAAGACCACTCGCTCCGTCAAGGCGCGCGTGATGACCCGCAGGTTGGGGCGCTTCATCGCCGGCTTCAGATAGCCGACAGCGGTGGACCATCGCTTGCCGTTTTTGGTCGTGGTTTGCTGGTAGCCAACCCCTTCCTGGTCTTTGCCGTTGAAATCGTTGTTGCGGGGATAGCCGAGCTGCACCGCCGCCTCAACAAACGCGTCGCAGATGGGATGCGTATAGCGCACATCCGAGACCGCCAGCGGCCCATCGGACCCATGCCAATCGTCGCTGCCGCGTTCCTGGCTTTCCGATCGCCGGAAATAGGGCAGCACGTCGGTGGACGACCAGCCGGGGTTCCCAAGTTGCCGCCAGTGATCGAAATCCTCATGCTGGCGGCGGATGTAGATCATGCCGTTGATCGACGACGATCCGCCCAGGACCTTGCCGCGCGGCCAATACATTTGGCGACCGGTGCTGTCCGGTTCGGTATTGAACATCCAATTCACTTTGGGGTCCGCGAAGGTCTTGCCGAAGCCCAGCGGGACATGGATCCAGAAGTGGTTGTCGTTGCCACCCGCTTCCAGCAGCGCGACGGTGGTGGTTGGGTCCTCGGTCAGGCGCGCGGCCATCACGCAGCCCGCTGATCCTGCGCCGACGACGACGAAATCGGCTTCCAAGGTCTCGGCCATGGTGTTTCTTCCCCCGCTTTGCTCTTGGCTGTAGTCTGCGCGGCGGATGCGCCAACCTCAAGGGGCGCGGCAGCGGAAGCGGCATGACCATCGAAATCCCACCACCCGAGATCCTCGCGGCGCTGCGCCGGATGCACCTGCTGACCGGCGCGTCCGCCCGCGGTGAGCGTCTGACGGGCGGCGTATCGTCCGACATCTGGCGCATCGATCTGCCCGCCGGGTCGGTGTGTATCAAACGCGCCTTGGCGAAGCTGAAGGTAGCGGCCGACTGGCGAGCGCCGGTGGAGCGCAACGTGTATGAGGCGCGGTGGATGCAACGGGCCGCCGCTGCCGTGCCGGGCGCCGCACCGACCTTGCTCGGCCAGGACAGCCAGTCCGGTGCATTGGCGATGGCCTTTCTGCCACCCGACGACCATCCGCTGTGGAAGGCGCAGTTGCGGGACGGCCAGGCGGACCCGGATTTCGCCGCTGCTGTCGCCACCACGCTGGTGCGCATCCATGCCGCTACCGCCTGCGCCCCGTCGGTAGCAGCCGATTTTCCCACCGATGCCATTTTCTTCGACATCAGGCTGGAGCCCTATTTGCTCGCAACCGCCCGCGCCCATCCGGCGCTGGCCCCGCGGCTGCACACGCTGGTGGCCACCACGCAGGCCAACAAGCGGGCCCTGGTGCATGGCGATGTCAGCCCCAAGAACATCCTGCGAGGGCCCGTCGGTCCGGTGTTTCTGGACGCCGAATGCGCCTGGTGGGGGGATCCGGCCTTCGATCTCGCCTTTTGCCTCAATCACCTGCTGCTCAAATGCCTGTGGACCCCCGCCGCGACGGATGGCTTCTTCGCTTGTTTCGACGCCATGGCCGAAGCTTACCGAAGCCAAATTACCTGGGAGGCGCCGGCAGACACCGAACGCCGGGCCGCGCATCTGCTGCCAGGCCTGTTCCTGGCCAGGGTGGATGGAAAATCCCCTGCCGAGTACATCACCGATCCCGCCGACAAGGACCGGGTGCGCCGCGTGGCCACGGCCCTTCTCTCCACCCCACCCGACAGGCTTGACGCCATCCGTCAGGCCTGGACCCAGGAGCTACGCCCATGACCGATACCACCATCGCCTTCGTGCACGGGCGCCGCGTCTGGGATAGCCGTGGCCGCCCGACGGTGGAGGCCGATGTCATGCTTGAAAGCGGCGCTGTCGGCCGTGCCATCGCCCCCGCCGGTGCCTCCACCGGCTCGGGGGAGGCGGTGGATCTTCGCGACGGGGGGGCGGCTTTCGGCGGCTATGACGTCACCGATGCCGTCGCCAACGTGAACAGTGAGATCGCTCGCGCCGTCATCGGCCTCGATGCCACCGACCAGGCGGCGCTGGACCGGGTGCTGATCGACCTCGACGGCACGCCGAACAAATCCCGGCTCGGCGCCAATGCGGTGCTGTCGGTCTCGATGGCGGCGTTGCACGCGGCCGCGGCGGCGGCGCGCCAGCCGCTGTACCGCTATCTCGGCGGCGATGACGCCACCTTGATCCCTCTGCCGCAAATCCAGATTTTCGGCGGGGGCGCCCATGCCGGGCGCCGGGTGGACATCCAGGATTTCATGGTCATGTGCCCGGCCGCCGCCAATTTCGCCGAAGCCCTGGACTGGACCGCCGAAGTCTACCGCCATGCCGGCCTGCTGATGAAGGAAGCCGGCACCTTGCAAGGCGTCGCCGATGAGGGCGGCTGGTGGCCGGCCTTCGCCACCAATGAACAGGCCCTCGACACCCTCGTCCGCGCCATCGAACGCGCCGGCTTCCGCCCCGGGGAGCAAGTGGGCATCGCGCTCGACATCGCGTCCTCCGAATTCGGTCAGAACGGCCGCTACAAGCTGGCGCTGGAGGATCGAGAACTCGACACCGAAGCCATGATCAAACTGCTCACCGGTTGGATCGCGCGCTACCCGATCCTCTCGATCGAGGACCCCCTGGCGGAAGACGATGCCAAAGGATTCCGCGCCTTCACCGCCGCCGTCGGCGACCGGGTCCAGATCGTCGGTGACGATTTCCTGGTCAGCGACGCCGCCCGGGTCCGCCAGGCGTCCGCCGTCGGCAGTGCCAATTGCGTGCTGCTGAAGCCCAACCAGCGCGGCACCATCACTGAAACCCTCGACGCCTGGAACGCCGCCAAGGACTGCGGCTACGCGGCGATCGTCTCAGCCCGATCGGGGGAGACGGAGGATACAACCATCGTCCACCTGGCCGTCGGCTGGGGCGCCGGGCAGTTGAAAGTCGGAAGTTTCACACGCAGTGAGCGCATGGCGAAGTGGAACGAAACCTTGCGGGTTGAAGAGGCGCTGGGCGGACGCGCCCGCTACGCCGGCGGTGCTGTTCTGGGGCGCAGCCGATGACCCGTGTCGTATTCCATTATGCCGCGGGGCCAGACCTCGAGGCAAGGCTGAAGGGCGTTCCCGGCCTGACGATCACGGTTTGCCCGGAAGACGACGACGCCCGACTGATGCGCCTTTTGCCGGACTGCGATGTGCTCTGGCATGTGCTCAAACCCTGCACCGCCGCCATGATCGCCGCCGCGCCCCGCCTCAAGCTGATCCAGAAGATCGGCGTCGGCGTCAACACCATCGACCTGGCCGCCGCGCGGGCGCATGCGATCCCGGTCTGCAATCTGCCCGGCACCAATGCGCGGGCCGTGGCGGAACTGGCGCTATCGATGATGCTGGCGGTCATGCGCCGCCTGCCCCGCTTCGACGCCGGGATGCGGCATGGCATCTGGAGCGACCCCGTTTTGCAGGATGGCATTGGCGAACTGGGGGGACGCACGGTCGGACTCGTCGGCTATGGCGCCATTCCGCGTTTGCTCGCACCGGTCCTGGCGGCGATGGGATGCCATATCCTTTATCATGCGCGTCATCCGGTCGCTGATGCCCTGGGTGAATACCGCTCGCTGGAGCAGCTGCTGACCGAGTCCGACGTCGTCAGTCTGCATATCCCGCAGACCGAGCAGACCACACGCCTGATCGACGCCACCGCGCTCGGCCGCATGAAGCCCGGCGCGATCCTGATCAACACCGCGCGGGGCGGTCTCGTGGATCAGGATGCGCTTGCCCAGGCTTTGCGGTCCGGTCATCTGGGTGGGGCCGGCCTTGATGTGTTTGCGGCCGAACCGCCGGATTTCAACGACCCGCTGTTTCAATTGCCCCATGTGGTGCTGGCGCCGCATATCGCCTGGCTCACGACCGGCACCTTCGACCGCAGCTTCGCGATCGCGGCGGAGAATGCCCGCCGGATCATGGCGCATGAGGCGCTGTTGCATCTGGTGGCGTAGCGCGAACCTCGCGCTGACGTGATCGATTCCCCTGATCTGCTTAACTGTTTGTTAATCATGCAGACCATAGTCTTGCCGCATGGCCGCCACAGATGGGGGCATATCCTGTCTGCGTCCAACACCGCGGGATACGACCATGACCGACACCGAATACAATCGGAAACTCGACGAACTCGACCGCCTGCTGAACGACCCCGCGGTGCCTATGCAGCCGTCTCGCATCTGGGCGTTGATGGATGAAATCGCGGACCGGGGTGGCATGTCCGCTATGGGGGAGCCCGCTCGCGGCGCACCCACGGTCGCCACGCGTGGCGCCGGTTGGTTTGGATGATCAGGCCCGCTCCGCGCCGATGAGGAATTCCTTATTGCCCTCCGGGCCGGTGATCGGGCTTTCCTTGATGCCGCGGACCTGCCAGCCGGGGAGCCCGGACCACCAGTCCTGGATCCGCGCGCAAACCGCGGCATGAATGGCCGGGTCGCGTACCACGCCTTTGGCGCCGACATCGGCCGGGGACGCTTCGAACTGCGGTTTGATCAGGGTGATGGCCCAGGCGCCGGGCCGGCACAGCGCGAGTGGTGCCGGCAGCACGGTCGCCAGGCCGATGAAGCTGGCATCGCAGACCAGCGCCTCGATCGGATCCGCGATGAGCGCGGGGGTCAGATGGCGCGCATTGGTCTTCTCATAGACCACCACCCGGGGATCGGTGCGCAGCTTCCAGGCGATCTGGCCGTGCCCGACGTCCACGGCGTGAACCTTCGTCGCACCATGGCTCAGCAGCACGTCGGTAAATCCACCGGTCGAGGCGCCGATATCCAGGCACACCCGCCCCTGGGCTGAAAAGCCAAAATGCCGGAGACCGTGGTCCAGTTTCAAACCGCCGCGGCTGACCCAGGGATGGTCCTGGCCTTTGACCGTCAGTGGCACGTCCTCGGCCATCGGGGTGCCGGGTTTCTCGACCCGCCGATCACCGGAGTAGATTTTACCGGCGATGATGAGGGCTTGGGCGCGGGCCAGGGATTCCACCAGGCCGCGATCCACCAGGAGCTTGTCGACGCGTTGTTTCATCGTGCCCGCGGCGCGTTGGGTTTCGTCACGGCCTGCGGCGCGTTAGGTTTCGTCATGGCCTGCGGCGGGTGCTATTCCAGCGGCCGGGTCGACAGGGAGCCGTCGGCATTCTGCACGATGGCCGCAACGCGGGTCTCGGCTTCCGTCAGCTTGGTCTCGCAATGCCGGCGCAGGGCGGCGCCGCGCTCATAGGCGTTGATGGCGTCCTCGAGCTTCTGCTGGCCGGTCTCCAGGCCGCGTACAATCTGTTCGAGTTCGGCCAGGGCCTCCTCGAACGACAGGCTGCTTACGTCCCGTTTGGTATCTGACATGGTGTATCCTCAGGCCCGCATCAGGCTGCGCACATGCGCGGCGGCGGAGGCCGCGAGCGCGTTCAGGTCGTAGCCGCCTTCCAGCAGCGACGCCACCCGGCCACCACAGTGACGATCCGCGACGGCCACGAGGCGATCGGTGAGCCAGGCGTAGTCTTCGGTTTCGACCCGCAGCTGGGCCAGGGGATCATCGCGATGGGCATCGAAACCGGCGGAGATGATCAGCAGTTCCGGCGCGAACGCGTCCAAAGCGGGGATGATGATATCCCCCCAGGCGGCGCGGAAGGCGGCGCTGCCGTCGCCAGCGCGCAGCGGGGTGTTGACGATGTTATGGGCGACCCCGTGTTCCGAGGCGCTGCCGGTGCCGGGGTAGCAGGGGTGCTGGTGCGATGAGGCGTAGAACAGCCCCGGATCGGACTCGAACACCGCCTGGGTGCCGTTGCCGTGATGCACGTCGAAATCCACCACCGCCACGCGTTGCAGACCCCAGCGGATGCGGGCATGCATGGCGGCAACGGCGGCGTTGCTGAAGAAGCAGAACCCCATCGGGCGTTCCGGTTCGGCATGGTGTCCGGGCGGGCGCACGGCGGCGAAGGCGGTGCGCGCCCACCCCTCCATCACCGCGTCGACGGCCATGACCGCCCCGCCGGCAGCGCGTAAGGCCGCCTCGGCGCTGCCTTCGCCCATCGAGGTATCCCCATCCAGCGGCACCAGCTCACCGATATTCGGGCGGATGGCGATGATGCCTTCGACGTAGTGCAGCGGATGCACCCGGGTGAGTTGCTCGATCGTCGCCTCCGGCGCCTGTTCGCGCAGCAGTGGGGCGAATTCCTCCGCCTCCAGCGCGCTCAGCACGACGCGCAGGCGATCCGGGCATTCCGGGTGATAAGGCCCCATGTCGTGATCGAGGCACGCGGTATGGGTGATGAGGGCAGTGGTCACTGGCTCAGTCCTTCGGATCGCGCTTACGCGTTCGTCTCATCGCGCGCTTTCGCACTTCTTTCTCCGCGCGCTTGGGCGCCCTGCTCTCCGCGCGCTTGCGCGCGACATCGAATGACGAAGCTGAATACGCCGGCTTCCTCACTACAGGCCAGCAGGTCATGGCCTGTTTCCCGGCAATATGCCTGAAAATCCGCCACGGCGGCGCGATCGGTGGCCAGCACGCGCAGGCGCTCACCCGGTGCCATCGACCGGAGGCTGCGATTGGCCCGCAGCACCGGCAAGGGGCAGGCCATTCCTTTGACGTCCAACAAGGTCTCACTCATGGCGCGCATCCTGATCGGGCGGAGCCCGTTGGGCAAGGTGGGGCGTGCCGGGTTCCCATGCGCGGCCGCACTGGCCGTCTTGGACGGCGGTCTCACGTTGCATGGGGTTCTTGCGTCGGCGGACGGGCCTGATCTGGATGCGCACCCGCGACCCTCGGTCGACTCGCAGCCGCGACCCTCGGTCGACGCCCGGGGCCGCATCCAAACCATGCGCCGGACCCGATCGCCCGCTCGCTCACGGTGTATGGGGTTCTTGTGGCGCGGAAACGTGGGCAGCCCGCCATGGCCGACCGGGGTGCGGGGGAGGGGCGGTTGGGATGGGGTTGGTTGCTGGTGCGCATGGCTGGCAGCTAAGGCAATGACCGCCCCGCGCCAACCGGAATGTCGGTCGGGGCGGGCGCCGGCGGATATTGCCAGGCGTGCCGCTTTGGCCCGAGACTCCCGGGCTCCATCAAACGCGAGGCAACGGTCATGCTCCCCACCCCCGCCTTCCATCATCTGCATCTGAACGCGGTCGATCCCGACGCGGCCATCGGTTTCTATACCCGGCAGTTCCCCAGCACCCAGGCCGGGCGCTGGGGCGGGCACAAGGCGCTGCTGTCGCCGAACAGCGTCATGATCCTGTTCAACCAGGTCGATACCCCGCCGGCGATGTCCCCGCCCAGCGCGATCTGGCATTTCGGCTGGCATGTGACCGATGTGCGCGGCGCCATCGCCCGCTTCCAGGCCACGCCGGAGGTGACGCTGCGGCCGCTCTACACCACCGCAGCCGGGGGCTCGGTGCTGATCAACAGCGATGGCTGGCCCGCCCCGAAAGGCGCCGCGCCGGGCCTTACCCGCGCCCAGATCGCCCAGGCCATCGCTGAGAACCGCCAGCCCGCCGGTGGTGGCGGCTTCGCCTATATGGACGGGCCGGAGGGCGCGTTGGTCGAATATGTCGGCGATTACCCCGCGGAGCGGTTCGACCACGTGCATCTCTGGCAGGAGGATCCCTTCGCCGCCCTGGACTGGTACCAGACGCATCTGAACGCCCCGGTCCGTCCGGGCTTCACCATGCCCACCGAGGCCGAACGCGCGGCTGGCCGCGGTGCCGAACGGTCCTGGCCGTCCTTGACGCGGGAAGGCATGTTCCGGGCCCCCCGCGCCGGGGTGGTGTTCGGCGACATCGTCCTGACCTGGTACGCCAACCAGTGGGAGCAGCCGCTGGTCCCGTCCCGCGGTCAGCTACAGGACCATATCGCCTTCGCGGTCCCCGATCTGGATGCCTGGATCACCAAGCTCCGCGGTGAGGGGGTGACGTTCCTGGAGGATGTTTACCGCCTCGGCGACACAAGGGCGATCATGATCGAGGGGCCGAGCAAAGAGGCTTTGGAGCTGGTGGAGGTGCGGTAACACCCGTTTACCGTCCTGGCAGGCACTGCGTCCGCACCCCCGCCATCCCGGCCGCGAGGGAGACGATGTGGTCGTGATGGGTGAACAGAATCACCTGCGTCCCGTGGCCGAGCGCCACCAGCAGCCGCAGCGCCGCGGCGGCCCGCAGATCATCAAAATGGACCAGGAGATCGTCAGCGATGAAGGGCAGGGGTTCGGCCCGCTCGATATGCGCCTGGATCGAGGCGACCCGCAGGGCCAGATAGAGCTGGTCGCGGGCCCCTTCGCTGAGCCCTTCGACCGGGCAGTCGCCGCCCTCTCGCGGCACCGCACGAAGCGCCGCATGGCCATCGTCGTCTTCAGCCAGGATGAGGCGCACATAGCGCCCCTCGGTCAGTTGCTGGAAGCAGGCCCCGGCGGCGCGCAGCAGCGGGCCTTGCTGCTCCACCCGGAAGCGGTCGATGCCTGCTTTCAGCAGGGTCCGGGCGATATGGACCCTGGCATAGCGCTCGGCCGCCGCTTTGGCCTCCGCCAGCGCGGTTTCGGCGTCCTGCGCGGCGGAGGCCGCATCGCGGCCGTCACTGAGGCTGGCGAGCAGACTCTCCGCCTTGCCGCGCGCGTCGATCACCGCCTCCCGCCGGCTCTCGCATTCCGCCCGCCGCCCTTCGATCGCCTTCAGCCGATCGGCTGCGGCGGTTGGATCGGTGCCGGCCACCTCTGCCCTGAGCGCGGCTTCCGTCAGGCCATCCCCCTGGTCGTGCAGGTGCTGCGCGCTCTCCGCGGCCTGGACGGTCGCGGTATCGCGTTGCGCGGCCTGGTCGAGCGCGCGCCGCAGCGCGGCGTCATCCGCCGCCCCGGCCGACGCGCGCAGGGCCGCCAGCTCTGTTTCGGCCTCCGCGCCGAGCCGGGTTGCTTCGGCCAAGGCGGCCTGATGCGTGGCGATGCTTTTGCGCGCCGCCTCGGCCTCCTGCTCAATGGCCAGGGCCGTCCGTAACCGCCGTGCCATGCGTGCGGCCGTCACGAGGGCGGGTTCGCCGCCATCGGCCTCCTCCAACCGGGTCAGAATGGCCTGGGTGTCGGCGGCGAAGCGTTCGCTGGTTGCCACCATATCGGCGATCCGGTGGTCGTCCGAGCGCCAGGCCGGTGCGGTCGCGGCGATGCGGGCCCAGGCCTGCAAGGCGATGGCGGCGGCCTCGGTGGTCATGCTGGCCGGTGCGCCGATGCCGCTGATCGCCGCCGCCCATGGCTGGTCCCATGCGGCGAGGGCATCGGCGGCGATGCGCGCTGTGTCCCGCGCTGCCTTGCGTTGCGCGGCGCAGCGGTCGAGCGTTTCGGCGCAGGTGCGATAGGCGGCCTCTGCCGCCTCGGCGGCGGCGCAGGCGGTGTCGGCGCGGCGCACGAGGGTGGCGAGGGTGTCGTCAGGTTCGGGCACGGGATCCAGCAGGGCGCGGATGGCCGCGCTGGCCCGGGCGTGCCGTTCGGACACGTCCTCTTCGTCCTGCCGCGCCGCTTTCTCCCGCGCCGCGAGCGTCAGGATCGCGTCACGCTGGCGGCGCCAATCGGCCATGGACGCGGGCGTGTCGGGCACCAGGCCTGCCGGCGCCCATAAAGCGTGCCACGCGTCCAGCGCCGTAGCGTGGTTCGATTCGGCGGCGGCCAGGGTCGCGTCATCCGTCTGACGCTGGCGGAGCAGCATGTCCTGGCGCCCGCGTGCGCTCTCAAAATCCGCCACCCGCTGCGCATCGTCAGCCCGCGCGTCCGCCAGGCCATCCGCGGCGGCGCTGAGGGGTTCGTAGCGGGCATGCAAAGCGGCGGCCTCGGCCTCGGTCGCCGCGCGTATCATGGTCCAGACCGCATCGCGGCTGGCGCGCGCCTGCGTCACCGCATCCCGTGTCGGCACCGTCTGCCCCTGCGACAGACGGCGCAGGTCGTCCGCCGTGACCGCCATCGCCGCCGTGGACTCGGCCACCGCGGTCCGGGCGGCGCGCAGGCTTGTTTCAGCGGCCAGCAGCCGCGCGGCCGCAGCCTCGATCGCCGGCAGGAGGGGAACCGGACAGGCCGCCAGCGCCGCCAGCCCCTGCCCCCATAGCGGCAAGGCCGCCAGCGCGATGGCGGTTTCAGCTTCTGCCTGGCTCAGGGCCCGGCGCGCCCGTGCCAGGGCGGTGTCGAGCTGACCCTCCCCCCGCACGTCCTCGATGGTCCGGCGCAGCAAACCGGGGGAGGCCGGTTCGATGCGCGCGGCCAGCGCGGCCGCCGCCTGATCATGCTGGCGCTGCGCCACGGCGTATCCTTCATCCGCCGAAGCCGCCCGTTCGGCCAGAGTCGCGCGTTGCGTGATCAGGCGTTGCACCGCCTGGCGCGCCTGATCCGGTGGCACGGCATCGCGCGCTGCCTCCGGCCCCAGCGCGCTGCCGAGGTCTGTCAGCGCCGCCATGACGCTCGCCTGGTGCGCGGCGACGGCCTGGCGCACGGCTGGCAGATCCTGTTCGGCGTGCGCCACCACCTGCATCCGGCTGGCCAGGGCGTCGATGGCATCGCGCATCGCCAGCACCGCGGGATCGCGCTGCAAGCCCGCCAAGGTCGCGGCGGCGGCCGCGACGGCCGCCGACTCCCGCGCCGCGTCTCGGGCGGCGTCATGGTGGATTGAAAGGGCACGCGCGAACCGGGCGGGTGCGTCCGGCGGTAAAGCGGGCACATCCGCCAAGGTGGCCAGCGCCGCGCGGGTGTCGTCGAGCCGGTTGAGCAGCGGCATCACCCGCCGCCCGCGCTGCAGGCGGTCTGCTTCGGCGGCCAGGGCCGTGGTTTCGGCCTGGATCGCTTCCAGCTCCGCCACCGCCTGATCACGCGCGTCCATCGCGTCATGCCACGCACGCGGCGGCACCGTGCGCAGGTGGACCTGACTCTGAGCCGCCTTCCAGGCGCTGGTGGCTTCGGCCAGGCGGCGTTTGCCGCGGCCGTCGCCGGACAGGGATTTGGCCTCCTCGTCCAGACGTTCCAGCGCGGCGCGGAGATTGAGAAGGCCGGCGCCGGCGAGCAGGCTTGCCCCGGCCTCCCCGCCGCTGCGCAACAGGTCCTGGCCGCCTTTGCGCAGGCGGGTGCCATTCAGGCCGAAGCTGCCCTCGAACAGCGTCCGGTCCGCGCCGCCGAGAAAGCGGCGGATCGCTTCCTCCGGCAACGCCTGCTGTTCGGCGTCGCTGAGTGTTTCGCCGCGGCCTTTGCGGCGGAAGAAATGGCCGCTGGCACCGTCCTGCGCGGTGAGCGTCATGCCGATCCGCAACTGTGGCGCGCCGTGCAGGAAGTCGAAGTCGGTCTTGTGGCTGAACCCGAACAACCCGTCGGCGATCGCCGCCAGCGCCGTTGATTTCCCGGCCTCATTGGCGCCATGCACAATATGCAGCGCGGCATCGTCGGGGAAATCGAGCGTGACATCCGACAGATGCCCGTAGCGCAGCAGCTGGAGCTGGCGGAGCTTCATTGCGGCCCGGCCTTGGCCAGCGCGGCGGCGGCGATCTGCCAGGTATCGGCCGCGAGGGACCGCAAGGCCGCGGCATCAGCGGGCAGGTCCAGGTCGCCCTGGGCCGGTGACGGCACTTTCCGGCGCAACGCGGCGATCTCCCGCAGCAACGCCTCCATCAGGGGTTGATCGTCCAGACCCGCGAGGAAGGCGTCGCGCAGCGGGGTCAGCAGGTCTTCATCCACCATCGCCGGCGGGCGGGTGCGTACTCGCACCGATTCGATCCAGAGTTCGCCGCCGGCCGCGTTGCCGGCATCGCGGCACTCGGCGGCCAGTTTCTCGGTGTCATCCGCCAGGGCCGCGTGCAAGGCCGTCGTTCCGGTCAGGGTCAGGCGGGCCAGCAGCGGGCGGCCCTCGGCCCCCGCCACGGCGTCCTGTACGGCGGTCGCGATGGCACCGGTCAGGGCGGGGACGCTGAGACCGGTCGCATCCACGTCCAGCGCGGCCCAGCGCAGCACATCGACGGGGCGGTGCTCGACGGCGGTGATCTGGCGGTCTTCAACGGTCACCAGGGTAAAACCCTTGGTGCCGGTTTCCTTGGCGTGGCGGCCTTGCAAATTGCCGGGGAAGACGATCCAGGGTTGCTCCGCCAGCACGCGCCGGGCGTGGATATGGCCCAGCGCCCAGTAGTCGTAGCCTTTGAGCATGAGGTCCTCGACCCGGCAGGGGGCGTAAACCTCATGCTCCCCCGGTGCGTCGCCGGAGGTATGCAGGACGCCGATATTCAGCATCCCCGGTTCGGGGGCGGGATAGTCGCGGGAAAGGTCCTCCGGCACGGCCCTATTGGGAAACGAATGCCCGTGCAAAGCCACGCCATGCGCCTCCAGGCGGAATGTCTGGCAGGTGCGGGACGAGAACTCATGCACCGTGTCCGGCAGGGTCAGGCCGCGGGTGATAACCGATATCGCGTCGTGATTGCCGCGCAGCAGGTAACAGGGCCGGGCGAGGCGGCGCATTTCGGCCGCGAAGAACAGGCCGGTCGAGAAATCCTTCCAGTCACCGTCATACAGGTCGCCGGCGATGATGACGAAGGCCACATCCTCCGCCAGCGCGGCATCGATCAGGGCGGAGAAAGCGCGGCGGGTGCAGTGGCGGATGATTTCGGCGGGCACATCGGCGCGGGATTGCAAGCCTGCCAAGGGGCTGTCGAGGTGGATGTCAGCGGCGTGGATGAATTTCATGGCACGGACAGTACAGGCCGCCGGCGCGCCGTGTCACCCCGCCGCAAGTCGGCTGAAGCTGACCACCCCCGCCACCGCCGCCGCGCCCGCCGCGATCGTCAGCGCCACGATCGGCCCCGTCTCCGGCGCCATCGCGAAGATCAGCGCCACCAGCGCCGCCCCGGTGGTTTGGCCGAACAGGCGCGCGGTGGCTTGCATCCCGCTCGCCCCGCCCGCCCGGGATGGCGGCGCGGACCCGATGATCGCCCGGTTGTTGGGGGTGTTGAAGAAGCCAAAGCCGATCCCGGAGAGGGTCATGCGCCAGGCGATGTCGAAGAGCGTGGGATGGTCGGGCAGGAAGCCCATCAGCCCCGTGCCGAGCGCCATCAGAGTCATGCCGCAGCCGCCCAGCAGCCCCGCCGGATATTTGTCCGCCAGCCGCCCCGCCAGCACCGCGATGACCGCCACGCTCAAGGGCCAGGGCGTCATCAAGAGCCCGGTCGTCACCTGTTCCAGCCCCAGCGTGTGCTGGAACAGGAACGGCAATGCCACCACCGCCATGCCCTGCGAAATGAACGAGCATACCGACGTCGCCACCGCCAGCGCGAACATGGGCAGGCGCATCAGGTCCACCGGCAGCAGCGGCGCGGTGCGGCTGAGCTGGTGCGCCACCAGCCAGGCGCCGATACCCAGCCCGCTGATGACCTCCAATCCCACCAGGATGGGGGCGTCGCCGTGCCCCATCTCCGATATGCCAATCAGCAGCAGGCCGAAGGCCGCCGCCTGCAACAGCGCGCTGCTGACATCGAACCGGGCGCGGGAGCGGGGGGTGTCCGGCAGGTGGTTCAGCGAGATGATGCAGGCCAGGATGCCCAGCGGCACGTTGACCGCGAACAGCCAGGGCCAATGTGCCACCGACAGAATGGCGGAGGCGACCGACGGCCCCACCGCCGAAGCCACCGAGCCGATGGTCGCGTTCAGCCCCACCCCGCGGCCCAGCCAGGCGCGGGGATAGATGAAGCGGACCAAAGCGCCGTTGACGCTCATGATCCCCGCCGCGCCGACGCCCTGGACGATGCGGGCGGCGATCAGGGTGGGCAGGGATGAGCTCAGGGCGCAGAACAAGGATGCGATGGTGAACAGCACCAGCCCGCTTTGGTAGACCTTGCGATAGCCGTGGATTTCTCCCAGGGAGGCCAAGGGCAGCAGCGACACCGTCACGGCGAGTTGGAACGCGTTGACCACCCAGATGGAGCCGGCGGCGGTGGTGTGCACGTCGCGGGCGATGGTGGGCAGCGCCACATTGGCGATGGCGCCATTGAGAACCGCGAGGATCAGGCCCAGCGCGATGGTCAAAATCGCCCAGTACCGCTGTGGCAATGGCACGCCGTCCGGGGTCGGCAGCGTGGCCGACATCAGCTCGGCTTGCGGGCGATATAGACCCACTCGTCGCGCAGCAGGCCGTAGCGGACCTCATCGTCTGGCGGCATGCGGAAGGTTTCCACCGCGAACCCGGCCTCGGTCAGGCGTTCGGCGAAATCCAACCCGTAGTAGCGGAGGTGGTCGTGGGCGGAGAAATGCGCCCAGCGCTCGGCCTTGCTGGTGATTGCTGGGTTTTCGTAGGTGGTCTGGCGGGTGGCGTTGATGGGGACCGAGAACAGGCCGATCCCGCCGGGTTTCAGGAGGCGAAACAGCTCCCGCATCGCTTTGCGGTCGTCGGGGATATGTTCGAGGACGTGGTTCGCCATCACCACATCGTAGCTGGCGTCGGGCAGCGGCACCTGGGTGATGTCCACGCCGGGATGCGTCACCCCGGCCTGCATCAGATCAGCGGTTTCGTACAGCGGATTGCCCGCCATGCGGCGCATGATCACCTTCTCGGGCGCGAAGTGCAGGATGCGCTTGCCGGCGAGCTTGTCGCCGCCACCCTCGATGACCCAGAGGTGTTGGAGGCGATGCCGTTCCCGCGACCCGCAGCTCAGGCAGCGGGCATCCCAGCGGCCGGGGTGGCCGACGCTGATGAAGACGCCGTGGTAGCCGCAGATAGGGCAGGTGCGATCCAGCCGGCCGGCGCGGAACTGGCGGCGGTCGTTCAACCAGGCAGCGGCGAGGCGGCGCAGGCGGGTGAGGCGCCCCAATCCGCCGGTGTTGGGTTCGCCCGTGCTGGTTTCGCCCGTGTTGGTTGGGTGCTGGTTCATGGTGTTTTGCTGCGCCGCGGCATGGTTGGCTCGTATCAGCCTGGATCAGTGCCCGCAAGCGGTGTGGATGGGTGCGGCCTTACCCCAAAATCTCCATCGCCGCCCGGGCCAGCGCCTGCACGCCGAAGCCGATGCTGCGCTCATCCGGCTGATAGGCCGAGTTGTGCAGCCGATCACGCCGCCCGGGTTGGGAGGAGCCGACGCGGAGCTGGAAGCCGGGCACGAGGTTGGCCATCAGCGCGAAATCCTCGCCGCCGAGATTGGCCTCGCCCTCGGTGATCGCGTCATCGCCGAACTGCGCCCGGATCGCGGCCACGGCGGGCAGGACGACCTTGTCGTCGTTGCGCAGGATGGGCATGCCGCGGCGGTAATCGACCTCGCATTGCACGCGCATGCCCTCCGCGACGCCGGCGGCCAGACGCTTGATCGCGGCCTCCGCGATGTCGCGGGCGCGGGCGTTCAGGGTGCGGACGGTGCCTTTGATGGAGCAGGTGTCGGGGATGATGTTGTACGTCGTGCCGCCGGTGATGGCGCCGACGGTGACGACGACGGGGTGCATGGCCGAAACCTCCCGCGAGACCACCATCTGCAGCTGCGTCACCAGATGCGCCGCCGCCACGATCGGATCGACCGTGGTATGCGGATAGGCCGCGTGCCCCGACTTGCCGCGCACCACGATGTCGAACCGGTCGGAGGCCGCGAGCGTCGGCCCGCGCACGAAGCCGAACTGGCCCGCCGGCATTTCCGGCTGGTTGTGCAGGGTCAGCGCCATGTCGATGCTTGGGTTGTCCATCACCCCGGCATCGATCATGGCCTGCATTCCGCCGAGGCCTTCTTCCGCTGGTTGGAACACCAGCTTCACCGTGCCCGCCAGTTGCGGCGCGAGTTGCCGCAGCACCGCGGCGACGCCGAGCAAGGTTGTGGTGTGGATGTCATGCCCGCAGGCATGCATCTTCCCCTCATGCTCGCTCGCGAAGGCCAGCCCGGTCTTCTCCAGAATCGGCAGCGCGTCCATGTCGGCACGAATGGCGAGGACCGGGCCGGGCCGTCCGCCCTCGATCAGGCCGACGACGCCGGTCTTGCCGATACCGGTCTGGTGCGGAATGCCGAGCCGGGTGAGTTCGGCGGCGACGATGCCGGCGGTGCGCACTTCCTCGAACCCGAGTTCCGGATGTGCGTGGATGTCGCGGCGGATTTCGATGAGGCCGGCTTCGATCTGCTCGGTGAGGCCGCGGATGATGGGGCCGGGGTCGTTGCTGCGGGCGGGGTCCATGGTGGGATGTTCCTGATGCGTTTGGCGCATCATGGGAAGCTGGGGCAGGTGGGGCAAGATGCGGGACAATTGCGCGGATCAACTGGCGATCATGGCCGGCACCTCCGCCTTGGTCGGGAAGCGCCCGGTGGCTTTCTTGGAGTACCCTAACCGCCCATCCACGGTGATCTCAAACACCCCGCCGCCCGATTGCCGCAGGCTGACGGTGGCGGCTGGTTGCGCTTCCAACAGCTGGTCGCGGGCCACACGGGCGCGCGGCTCATAGCCTCACATGCCGCAATATTCGATTTCGATCCGCATCGCATGATCTCCTCACGAAGGCTTGTCATCGAAAAGAGCTTGGCAGCCGCGCCCGGCTTGGGCAAGGAACGGTGTACCATCTGCTTCCTGGGATATCCTGGCTCATGACCGCATCGCGCATCGTCCCCGTGATCCTCTCTGGCGGCTCGGGCACCCGGCTGTGGCCGGTCTCGCGGGAGAGTTTTCCGAAGCAACTCTGGCCGCTGGTGTCGGACCGGACCATGATCCAGGAAACCGCCTTGCGCGCCGCCGGACCGGATTTCGCGCCGCCGATCGTGGTGTGCAATCAGGAGCATCGGTTTCTGATCGCGGAGCAACTGCGCCAGGCGGGGATCGAGGGTGCGCAGATCATGCTCGAACCCGCCGGCCGCAACAGCGCCCCGGCCATCGCCGCCGCGGCCGTGCTGGTGGCGGAAACCGACCCCGACGCGGTGCTCTGGATGATGGCGGCGGATGCCTCCATCGCCGATGTGCCGGCGTTGCTGACCGCGCTGGGCCATGCCGCCACCGCCGCCCGCGCCGGGCGCTTCGTCACCTTCGGCATGCAGCCGACGGGGCCGGAGACGGGATACGGCTACATCGAACAGGGCGCTGAACTGGCGGACGCGCCGGGCGTGTTCGCGGTTGCTCGTTTCGTCGAGAAGCCCGATGCGGTCACCGCCGCGCGGCTGATCGCGGACGGCAAGCATCTTTGGAACTCCGGCATGTTCGTGTTCACGGCGCGCACGCTGCTGGAAGAGCTGGATGCCCATGCCCCCGACGTGCTGCCGAGCGTGCGCCAGTCTGTGGCGGAACGCAGCGGCGACCTGGATTTCATTCGCCTGGGTGTGGACGCGTTCAAGGCGACGCCGTCGATCAGCCTCGACTACGCGGTCGCCGAACGGACGTCGCGCGCCGCCGTGGTGCCGGCCGCCATCGGCTGGTCCGATGTCGGCAGCTGGAGCGCGCTGTGGGAACTCGGCGCCAAGGATGCGGCCGGCAACGTCACCCAGGGCGATGTCGTGCTGGAAGAGGCCGAGAACTGCTACGTCCGCACCGATGGCAAGGTGACCGCCGTGGTGGGCCTGAAAGACCTGGTGCTGGTGGTGACCGAGGACGCGGTGCTGGCAATGGACCGATCCAAAGCGCAGGACGTGAAGAAGATCGTCGATCGCCTGAAAGCCGCCAAACGGCCGGAGGCCACGGCGCATAACCGCGGCCATCGCCCCTGGGGCTTCTATGAAAGCCTGATCCAGGGCGACCGCTTCCAGGTCAAGCGCATCGTGGTGCATCCCGGCCGCCAGCTGTCGCTGCAAAGCCATTACCACCGGGCCGAACATTGGGTGGTCGTGAACGGCACCGCCCGCGTGACCCGCGACAAAGACGTCATGATCCTGCGAGAGAATGAGAGCGTCTACCTGCCGCTCGGCTGCGTGCACCGGCTGGAAAATCCGGGTAGAATTCCGTTGACCCTGATCGAGGTTCAGTCCGGCGCCTATCTTGGAGAAGACGATATCGTCCGGCTGGAAGACACCTACGGCCGGGCCTGAACAGGCGGGGCCATGCCAGCGCGCGAGCAGACCGAGACGATCGCGTTCCTCCGTGAGCTGGCTGGCGGGCCGCCGATCGAGACGCATATCTCGCTGGTTTTTCTTGGCACGGACACGGTCTGGAAGCTGAAAAAAGCGGTCCGGCTGTCCTTTCTGGATTTCTCGGCGCCCGACGCGCGGCGGCATTTCTGTGAGCGCGAGTTGGCGCTGAATGCTCCCGCCGCGCCCGGTCTTTACCGGGACGTCGTGCCCATCGTCCGGCTGGCGGATGGTCGCCTTGCCTTTGGCCCCAGGGACGATGCTCCGGTTCTGGACTGGGTGCTGCGCATGGCCCGGGTGCCCGCGGGCGACTTCCTGGAAGCACGGGCCGCGCGGGGTCAGATCGATGGCCCGTTGCAGGACGCGGTGGCGGACGCGGTCGCGGCCTATCACGCCAGGCTGCTGCCTTTGCCAGATGCGATCCCGGCCATGCGGAACGTGCTGGCGGGCAATGTTCAGGCCGCGCTCAGCGCCGGCTTGCCACCTGATGCCGTGCTCGCCTGGGATGAGGCGATGCGGGATGGTCTGGACCGTATCGCTTCCTGGCTGGCGCGGCGGGCCCATGAGGGCTTCATGCGGCGGGCGCATGGCGATCTGCATCTGGGCAATCTCTGCCTGTGGCAGGACAAACCCGTGCCCTTCGACGCGCTCGAATTCGATGAGGCATTGGCGACCATCGATCTCGGCTATGATCTGGCCTTTCTCCTGATGGATCTCGACCAGCGGGTCTGCCGCGCGGCCGCGAACCGGGTGCTGAACCGCTATGTCGCGCGCACCGGCGATGCGGCCCTGGTGCGGGGCCTGCCGGTGTTCCTGTCGCTGCGGGCAATGGTGCGTGCCCATGTCGCGGCGCGCAGTGGGCAGGCGCCAGAGGCTCAGGCCTATCTTGACGCGGCGCAGGCCTATCTTCGGCCTGAGGCTCCGGTCATTGTCGCCATCGGTGGCTTACCTGGTTCGGGGAAGTCCACCGTGGCACGGGCCGTGGCGCCTGACATTGGCCGGACGCCGGGGGCGCTGATCCTGCGCAGTGATGAAATCCGCAAGCGCCAGTTTGGCGTCGCGCCGGAAGAACGGCTGCCTAAGATTGCCTATACGCCCGAAGCCAGCCGCCTGGTGTTCGAAACCCTCGCCGATTCGGTCCGCATCGCCGCCTCGTCAGGGCAAGCCGTGATCGCCGATGCGACCTTCATGAGCGCCGCCCATCGAAGCATGATCGCGCAGGCGGCGAAGCGCGCCGGGGTCGTATGGCACGGGTTTTGGCTGGATGCGCCGCTGTCCGTGCTGGAACAGCGCGTGGCGGCGCGGCGGGGCGATGCCTCCGATGCCGATATCGCCGTGCTGCGGGCGGCGGCCGGGAACGATCCCGGCGCGGGAGACTGGACGCGGGTCGATGCCACTGACACTGTCAGCGCGGCGGCGCAGATACGAAAAGCGATCACGGCTGCCCGTGAGTTGTGCTAGAAATGCATTCCAGACCCGCGCTATAAGAAGACCGTCCCAGAAAGGAGCCGACAATGCCAATCCGGAAGCTACTGCTGCCTCTGACCGGCACCGCCGCGGGAGAAGCCGCGCTGACCACCTCTCTTATGATCGCGCGCCGGTTCAACGCGCATGTCACCGCGCTGCATGTGCGGGTCGACAGCCGCGACGTCGCGCCTTTGGCCGGCGAAGGCCTCTCGGGTGCGATGATCGAAGAGATGATGTCCGCGACCGAAAAGGAAAGCGGCGATCGGGCGCATGCCGTCCGTTCGATGTTCGAACGCTTCGTCGCCCGGCAGGAGGTTGTTGTGTCCGAGGCCCATCCCGGCGCGGAACAGGCGACGGCCAGCTTCGCCGCGGTGACGGGCCGGGAAGAAGATATCGTCGCCCAACAGGCGCGCCTGGCGGATCTGACGGTGGTCCCGCACCCCGACGCCGGGGAGGATGTGTCGTCCTCCGACGCGCTGCATGCGGTGCTGTTCGACTCCGGGCGGCCGGTGCTGATCTCGCCGCAAATCGCGCCGACATCGATCGGGACCCGCGTCTGTCTGGCCTGGAACGGCACCGCGGAATCCGCCGCCTCCGCCCTGGCCGCGATGCCCTGGATGCAGCAGGCCGATGCGGTGCGCATCCTGTCCGCTGAAGGCTACCAGCGCCGTGGCCCGGCCGCACCGGATCTGGCCGCCTATCTGGCGCTGCACGGCATCCAGGCCGATATCGTGTCGTTCAAATCCGTGGGCAACTCCGTCGGCGCCGGGCTCCTGGCGGCCGCGAAGGAGTTCAACTGCGATCTGCTGTCGATGGGGGCCTATTCGCACTCCCGTCTGCGCCAGCTCATTCTCGGCGGCGTCACACGGCATGTGCTCGAATATGCGAACATCCCCGTGATGATGACCCGGTAAAGCTTGATCGCGGGATTCAGACCTTCGGTGGTTCCACCTACGGTCATCCCGCTCTAAATCCGTCCGACGCGCTTGCCTGGATTCAGTTGCGCGGCAGGCGCGTCGTCACCGGTGCATCCGGATTTTGGGCCCGGTGCCGGAGCAGGTGGTCCGCCAGCACGCAGGCCAGCATCGCCTCCCCGACCGGCACCGCGCGAATGCCGACGCATGGGTCGTGGCGGCCCTTGGTACTCACATCGATCTCCTGCCCGGCACGATCCACCGACTGGCGCGGCGTCAGGATCGAACTCGTCGGCTTGACCGCGAAGCGCGCCACAATCGGTTGCCCGGTCGAAATCCCGCCCAGAATGCCGCCGGCATGGTTCGACCCGAAGGCCACCAGCCCGTCGTCCATCCGCATCTGGTCTGCGTTGTCCTCCCCGGTCAGGCAGGCGGCATCGAAACCGTCGCCGATTTCGACGCCTTTGACCGCGTTGATGGACATCAGCGCGCCCGCGATGTCGGCGTCGAGCTTGCCATAGATGGGCGCGCCCAGGCCGGGGGGCACGCCGTCGACCACAACCTCGATCACCGCGCCGACGGAGGAGCCGGCTTTGCGGATCGCGGCCAGATAGACCTCCCACTCCGCCGCCATGACGGGGTCGGGGCAGAAGAAGGGGTTGTCGTCCCGGGCGTTCCAGTCCCAGCGGGCGCGGTCGATCTTATGCGGCCCGATCTGCACCAGGGCGCCGCGAATGCGGATGCCGGCGCCGAGGATCTGCCGCGCGACCCCCCCCGCGGCGACGCGCATCGCGGTTTCCCGCGCCGACGAACGCCCGCCGCCGCGATAGTCCCGCACCCCGTATTTCAGATCATAGGTCAGGTCTGCGTGGCCCGGCCGGTACTGCGCCGCGATGGTCGAGTAGTCACGGGACCGCTGATCGACGTTGTCGATATGCAGTGCGATCGGGGTGCCGGTGGTCACACCCTCAAACACGCCGGACAGGATGCGGACCTGATCCGGCTCCTGCCGCTGGGTGGTGAATTTCGACTGGCCGGGGCGGCGGCGATCCAGCCAGGGCTGGATATCGGCCTCCGTCAGCGCCAGCCGCGGCGGGCAGCCATCGACCACGCAGCCAATGGCCGGGCCATGGCTTTCACCCCAGGTGGTGACGCGGAACAGGTGCCCGAAGGTGTTGTGGCTCATTCGTGTCCCACGGTCGCGATGTCGGGGGCGTCGGGGTGTTTCATGCCCACGGTGTGGTAGCCGCAATCGACGTGATGGATCTCACCGGTGACGCCGCTGGACAGGTCGGACAGCAGATAAAGCCCGGCGCCACCCACTTCCTCGATCGTGACATTGCGGCGCATGGGGGCGTTCAGCTGGTTCCAGCGCAGGATATAGCGGAAGTCGCCAATCCCCGACGCGGCCAGGGTCTTGATCGGCCCCGCGCTGATGCCGTTCACCCGAATGCCGCTATCGCCCATATCGGCGGCGAGGTAGCGGACCGACGCCTCCAGCGCCGCTTTTGCCACGCCCATGACGTTGTAGTGCGGCACCACCCGTTCGGCGCCGAGGTACGACAGTGTCAGCAGGCTGCCGCCCGGGCGCATCATCGGCACCGCGCGCTGGCAAACGGCGGAAAAGGAATAGCAGGAGATATCCATCGCCTGCAGGAAGGCCGCCCGCGGCGTGTCCAGATACCGGCCCCGCAGATAGGCCTTATCCGCGTAACCGATGGCATGGACCAGGAAATCGAGCCCGTCCCAGCGTGCGCGGAGCGATTCGAAGGCCCCGTCGATGCTGGCATCGTTGGAAACATCGCAGGGGAAGACGACGTCGGAGCCCACCGATTCCGCGAGCGGGCGCACCCGCCGCTCCAATGCGTCACCCTGGTAGGTGAAGGCGAGTTCGGCGCCTTGGGCGGCGCAGGCAGCGGCGATCCCCCATCCCAGGGAGCGATCGTTCGCGACCCCCATGATGAGGCCCCGCTTGCCCTTCATCAGCGTGCCCTGAATCGGGAGAGGCCCTGGGGCGCTTTCGGCCATGATTTACCTCAATGCTGTGAAGTCGGTGGTAACGTCATTTGGACAGCGTGGTGACACAGTGGCACCCGTTGCGGCAAGAGGGCGCTTCACCTTCTGGCCGCGGATCGCCACAGTGGCGCCGAACCGTACGGCCTCCCAGGAACCTGCCTCATCATGATCGACCATCTGACCGACCCTTTCGCGTTGTTTCAGGCCTGGATGGCCGAGGCGGAGGTGAGCGAGCCCCGCGATCCCAATGCCATGACCGTCGTGACGGCGACGCCGGATGGCAGGCCGTCCGCCCGCACCATACTGTTGAAGGGCACCGATTCGCGCGGTTTTGTCTTCTATACCAATAAGCAAAGCCGTAAGGCCGGTGAGCTGGCGGCGAACAGCCACATCGCTTTGCTGTTTCACTGGAAGTCGCTGGGGCGCCAGATCCGCATCGAAGGCACCGTCGAGCATGTGACGGATGCCGAGGCGGACGCCTATTACGCCAGCAGACCGCGCGTGTCCCGCCTGGGCGCGCTGGCATCGGACCAGTCGCGGCCGTTGGCGAGTCGCGCCGAACTGGAACAACGGCTTGCGGCGCTGGAGGCACGCTATCCCGGTGATGTCATTCCGCGCCCGCCGCATTGGTCGGGTTATCGCGTGCTGCCCGATTATTTCGAGTTCTGGCAGGACATGCCGTTCCGGCTGCATGACCGCTCCACCTTCACCAAGGTCGGCGATGGGTGGGAAACCGGGAAGTTGTTCCCGTAAACCGCGCCTGTCATCGGTCAGCGGGCGAAGAACATCTCCGTCAGCACATAATCGAAGGCCAGGATCAGGATGGACGCCACGACCACCGCATTGGTCGTGGCGGCGCCAACGCCCTGGGCGCCGCCTTTGCTGTTGTAGCCTTGGTAACAGCCCATCAGCGCGATCAGGAACCCGAATACCCCCGCTTTGACGAGGCCGGACACGACGTCGTCCGTTTGCACGAAATTGACCGTGTTGGTGAGGTAGGTGCTGACGTTGAACCCCAATTTGAGGGTGGAGACGATGAAACCGCCCATCACCCCCAGGATGTCGGCGATCAGCACCAGCAACGGCAAGGCCACGATGCCGGCCAGCAGGCGCGGCGCCACCAGATACTTCATCGGGTGCGTCGACAGCGTGGACAGCGCGTCGATCTGGTCGGTCACGCGCATGGTGCCCAGCTCCGCCGCCATGGCCGCGCCGACGCGGCCGGCGACCATCAGACCGGCGAGGACCGGGCCGAGTTCACGGGTCACCGACAGCACCACCAGATTGGCCACCGCCCCCTGTGCCGAAAAGCGGGAGAAGCCGGTATAGGACTGCAAGGCCAGCACCATGCCGGTGAAGACCGCCGTCATCGCCACCACCGGCAGGCTGAAGAACCCGATTTCCAGCAGCGCCCGGCCGAACAGGCGGCCGAAGAACGGCGGACGCACGATGTGCGACAGTCCCTCGATACCGAAGACGGCCACCGCGCCAGCCCCGCGGCACGCGCCAAGCACGCCGCGCCCGATGGCGGCCAGGAAATCGAGCATGGTGTTCACGCCGCCTGATAGACCCGTGGCAGCCGCAAAGCGAGAGAGGTCAGGACCTCATACCCGTTGGTTCCCGCCGCCACCGCGACATCGTCGGGTGTTTGGCTGGAGCCGAGCAACTCCAGCCACGTGCCGGGCACGATGGCGGGATGACCGGTGACATCGAAGGTGGTGAGATCCATGGACACACGCCCTACCAGCGGGACCGGGGCGCCGTCAAAGAAAGCCTGCGTCCGGCCGGACAAAGCCCGCTGCCAGCCATCGGCGTAGCCCACGCCCACCGTGGCGATGCGGCTGGGGCGGGTGGCGCGCCAAGTGGCGTTATAGCCAACCGTGGCGCCGACCGGGATCTCGCGCACCGCCAGCACGCGGCCCATCAGGCGCACGACCGGGCGCATGGGGTTCGGCTGGCCTGGGATGGGGTTGATCCCGTACAGCGCCGCACCGGGGCGGGCGAGGTCGGAGCCGAAATCCGCCCCCAGGAACATGCCGGACGAATTGGCGAAGCTGCGCGGCGCGGCGGGGAGGGTGGCACAGGCGGCGTCGAAGCGGGCCCGCTGGTGCTGGTTCATCGGATCATCGGCCGCCTCGGCGGAGACCAGATGGGTCATGATGAAGCGCAGATCGATGCCGGCGAGCCGGGTATGCTCCTGTTGCAGGACCGCCAGCTCCCGCGCGTCGAGGCCGAGCCGGGCCATGCCGGTGTCGATGTGCAGAATGGCCGCCCCTCCGCCTTGTCCCCAGGCGTGGATTTCCGCCAGAGAACCCAGCACGGGCGTCAGGCGGTGGGCGCGATAGGTGGCTTCGCTCCCCAGGATCAACCCGCCCAGAACCCCCAGCATCGCGTCTGGGATCAGGTCCCTGATCGCGAGTGCTTCGTCCAGCACGGCCACGAAGAAGTGCCGGCATCCCGCGGCATAAAGCGCGGCGGCCACCGGCCCCGCACCCAGCCCGTAGCCATCGCCCTTGACCACGCCCGCGACCGGGCCGGATGGGTGGCGGGCGCATAACAGGCGCCAGTTCGCGACGATCGCGCCGAGATCGATGTGCAGCACGCCGCCTGCCGCGTCAGCCGGCATAGTCCTCATGCACCTGGTCGAGGTCGCCGAAGCGGGTGAATTCGCCTTCGAAATACAGCGGCACCGTGCCGGTGGGGCCGTGGCGGTTCTTGGCCAGGATCAGCTCGGCCTTGTTGTGCACCTGTTCCATGTCCTGCTGCCATTTGCTCAGGCTGGTCTGGAACTTGTCCTCCGAGTCGAAGGACATCTGCTTCGGCGCCCGCTGGGCCAGATAGTACTCGTCGCGGTAGATGAACATCACCGCGTCGGCGTCCTGCTCAATCGTGCCGGATTCACGCAAATCAGAGAGCTGCGGCCGCTTGTCCTCCCGGCTTTCCACCGCGCGCGACAGCTGCGACAGCGCGATCACCGGCACTGCCAGTTCTTTCGCCAGGGCCTTCAGCCCCTGGGTGATCTGGCTGATTTCCAGCACCCGGTTTTCCGGCCGCGTGCCCGCCGCCGGGCGCATCAGCTGGAGGTAATCGACCACCACCAGCGCCAGGCCCTTGGTGCGTTTCAACCGCCGGCAGCGCGTGCGCAGAGCCGACATCGTAATCGCCGGCGTATCGTCGATCTGGATGGGCAGGGCGGCCAGTTCGCGCGACACCTGCACGAATTTGTCGAAATCCTTCTGACCGATATCGCCGCGGCGGATGCGGTCGCCGGAAACCCGGGCCTCTTCGCTCAACAGACGGGTCGCGAGCTGTTCGCAGCTCATTTCCAGGGAGAACACGGCGATCTGCGCTTTCGGGATGCCGTTTGGGTCGCTCGCCCGCGCTTCGGCCAGCAAGGCCTTGGCGCCGCCGAAGGCGATCTTGGTCGCGAGCGCGGTCTTGCCCATGCCGGGGCGGCCGGCCAGGATCAGCAGGTCGGACGGATGCAGGCCGCCAGTCTTGGCGTCCATGTCGCGCAGGCCCGTCGTCAGGCCGGATACATGCCCGGCACGGCGGAAGGCCCGTTCCGCCCCTTGGATCGCATCCGTCAGCGCGCGTTCGAAATTGATGAAGCCGCCGTTGTTGCCACCCTCGGTCGCGAGCTGGAACAGAGATTGCTCCGCCGCCTCGATCTGTTTGGCGCCATCGAGTTCGGCATCCGCGCCGAAGGCGTTGTTGACGACCGTCTCCCCCACGTCGATCAACTGGCGGCGCAGCCAGGCGTCATGGATCGCGCGGCCGTATTCGCCGGCATTGATGATGCCGACCATCGCGGTGAGCAGCTGGGCGAGGTAGCGGGTGCCGCCGACTTCTTCGAGTACCCCGGAATGTTCGTATTCGGCCTTCAGCGTGACGGCGTCGGCGAGTTGCCCCGCCTCAATCCGTCGCGCGATCGACTGAAAGATCCGCCCATGAATCGGATCGGCGAAATGCTCGGGCGCCAGAAATTCCGAAACCCGCTCGTAAGCACGGTTATTGGCCAGCAGGGCGCCGAGCAGCGCCTGCTCCGCCTGCAGGTTGGAAGGGGGGAGGCGCTGCGAAAGGCCGAGGAGGGGAGAATCGATGCTGTTCACGGTCTTCGCTGTTTATTCCCTGGCGCGGCAACATAATAGCGGGATTACCCTGTGGATAACGGGGACAACGGGGGTGCTTTCACGGAACCCAACGTTGTTCCGCCATGATGGCCGATCCAACCGTATGCGGATCAGCGCGATTCGCGGCTGTGATGTAGTCGCGGGTGAGCGGCACGGCCATGGGTTCGTGTGCCATCTGGATCTGGAACACCATCTGATGCTCGCGCCGGAAACTGAGTTCGGACCCCGCCAGGTAGAATTCGAACATCCGGCAGAAGCGTTCATCATAGAGGGCCGCGATCGCGTCGCGGTTGGCGGCGAAGCGCCAGCGCCAATGACGCAGCGTCTCGGCGTAGTGCAGCCGCAGGATCTCGATGTCGGTCACCAGCAATCCGCTTTTTTCCAATGGTGGCAGGACCTCCGACAGGGCAGGGCAGTAGCCGCCAGGGAAGATATATTTTCTGATCCAGGGGTTCGTGCTCCCGGCCCCATGGCCGCGGCCGATGGCATGCAGCAGCGGCACCCCGTCCGCCGTCAGGCACTGAGCGATCTGACTGAAGAATCGGCGGAAGTGGTTGACCCCGACATGCTCGAACATGCCGACGGATACGATGCGGTCGAATTTTTGGTTCAGAGACCGGTAATCCACCAGTTCGAACCGGACCCGGTCCGTGAGACCTTCTTGGGCGGCACGGGCGCCGTGGTCCCGCGCGAGCGTGAGTGCCAGGCCACCCCAGCCGCAGCCGATATCCAGCACATGCAGGCCAGGGCGGGTGAGGCAAAGCTTCGCGGCGATGTGGCGCTTCTTGGCAGCCTGGGCCTCTTCCAGCGTCTCATCGCCACGAGGAAAGTATGCGCAGGAATATTGACGGTCGCGATCGAGAAACAGCGAATAAAGCCGGCCATTCAGATCGTAATGATGGGCGACATTGGCACGCGATCGCCGCGCCGGATTGTATTGGTCGAGGCGGCGCGTGAGGAGGTGGAGACTGTCAGACAGCCAAAGCAACGGATGGCCAGACAGATTGCCTGCCATATTGCTGACGCCGACGTCGAGAACATCGAAAATGCCACAGCCATCCGGCACCAGGGTGCCGTTCATATAGGCTTCCCCCAGCGCGAGGGATGGATCGATCGTCAGGTGGCGCACTGTCGCCCAATCCGTCAGGGCGAAGGCGGCTGCCGGACCAGCAGCACCGGAATAATTTGAATATCGGCCATCCGGCCAACGAACGGTCAGCCGGCCGTTTCGGACAAACCGTCTGAGAATGGTATCGAGGGCAACGCGCATGGCACCGAACCCGCATCCACAGCAGAAGGATGCGCAACGATGACGCTGGTGTTAACGGTTTGTCAAAGATTTATGACAACGCGGCCCGGAGCATGCTCCGGGCCGGCTTCGTCATCAGGAAGCGTCTGCGTCTTCCGGGTTCTCGAGGGCAAGCGCCGCATCCAGCGCTGCCTCTTCCTCTTCCGCCGCCGCACCGACGCTTTCGCCGCGCGCCTGGCGCTCGGCTTCTTCGGTGCTGCGGGCGACGTTCACCGTCACCATGATCGACACTTCCGGGTGCAACGCGACGCGGACCTTGGACAGGCCAAGGGTCTTGATCGGGTTTTCCTGGATCACCTGCTGGCGGGCAATGGTCAGTCCGGCGGCGGTGGCGGCATCAGAGATGTCGCGCGGTGAGACGGAGCCATAGAGGCTGCCGGACTCACCCGCCTGACGGATGATGATCACCGACATATTGCCCATGCGTTCGGCGAGGCGTTCGGCCTCTTCCTTGCGCTTGAGGTTCAGGGCGACGAGCTGCGCCTTCTGTTCCTCAAACCGGGCGAGGTTGGCCTTGCTGGCGCGCAGAGCCTTCTTCTGCGGCAGCAGGAAATTACGAGCGTAACCGGGCTTCACCTTAACGATGTCACCCATCTGCCCCAGCTTTTCGACGCGCTGGAGCAGCACCAGTTCAACGGCGGCCATGATGCGGCTCCTTAAGCGACGATGTAGGGAAGCAGAGCCAGAAAGCGGGCGCGCTTGATGGCGGTCGCCAGCTCACGCTGCTTCTTGGCGGACACCGCGGTGATGCGGCTCGGGACGATCTTGCCGCGCTCGCTCAGGAAGCGGGACAGCAGGCGCACGTCCTTATAGTCGATCTTCGGCGCATTCGGGCCGGAGAAGGGGCAGGACTTGCGGCGGCGGTAGAACGGCCGGCGAGCGCCAACGGCGGAGCGGCGGGCAGCGGGATTCGGTTCAGCGGTATCGGACATGATTCTTACTCCTCAACGCCGCCACGGAAGTCTTCACGACCGAAGTCGTCGCGGGCGCGGAATTCTTCGCGATCGTCGAAGCCACGGCGGCGGCCGCTTTCAAAGCGTCCGGCGGGCTTGGGCCCACGGAAGCCACGCTCACGCTCATCGGACTTGCGCGACAGCACGGCGGACGGGGCTTCATCGACTTCTTCGATGCGCACGGTCATGAAACGCAGGATGTCTTCGTTCAGACCGAGCTTACGCTCCATCTCATTGACGAAGGCCGGCTTCGCGTCGAGCGCGAGCAGCATATAGTGGCCCTTGCGGTTCTTCTTGATGCGGTAAGCGAGGCCGCGCAGGCCCCAATATTCGCGCTTTTTAACCGAACCGCCTTCGGCTTCGAGTTCAACACCGATTTCGTCGGCGACCGTCTCGACCTGTTGCTGCGTGACGTCATTGCGCGCAATGAGCACGGTTTCATATAGCGGCATGTGTGATCCCCCTCTGGCTTGTCTCCGCCCTCGGCCTGATCAGGCCGCATCCCGGGATGGGATGTGGGCATAGCCGGACGCGATGCCGTCGCTCCCGGCAGGGAAGGGCGGGCTTTGAGCATGGTTCGACCGGGGATGCAAGCGGGTTTCTCCGCCCAACGCTGGACGCCGAACGCATCCCGGGCTTACGCTCGCGGCTGGAGTGTCCGTCCATCGCCACAACCCCAAGGGAGGGCGTCATGTTGCAAACCCAAACCGCCGCGCGTCAGGATCCCGCTTTCGACGCCTTGACCTCTGCCATCCTGGACCGCGACCAGCCACGCACCGCCGAACTCTTTTTCAATATGGTGACGAAGGAGGGACGTTCGGTCCCGGACGCGGTCAGCGTGCTGATGTCGGCCGAGGCGCCCTTCGTACAGGTGCCCAATCATATCAATGTCAAAGATGGCCAGATCGTGCTGGTCAACAATGACCATACCATCCTGGGACTGCGGACCTCCTCCGCCCTGATGCCTTATCTGCCGAAGGATTACCGGCTGCTGCCGATGCTGCAGAGCGTCTGGTACGTGCCGGCGGGCCTGGATATCTGGAACCAGCTCCTGGGCAAGTATCCCGGCCGTTATGCCACCATGAAAGGCATGAACGTGCCGCCGCCGGATTACGGCCCGGTGGTGTGGAACCAGGATCAGCAGCCGATCCGGGCGGGGAACACGCTGGAGGAGCGGCTGCATAATCATATGGTGGCGGCGATGGCGGGCGATGTGCCGCGATCCTACGGCATGTTCCTCGATCTGGCGGCGGACCCGGATGCACGCGCGGCCCTGCGGGAGCAGATGATGTTCCTCGGTCTGATCGATGTGCAGGAGACGATCGCCGGCCGCAAGGCGCGCAACACCGGCCACAAGGCGCTGCGCGCCCGGGCGATCTGCGACCTCGCTGACTATGTCGGCTGGGACAAGGCGCATGGCGTGTTCTACACCGGCGTGCCGGACATGGCGGTCGGGCCTCTGTACTTCTCCGCCTACGACGCGGTCTGCGTGCTGCTGTCGGAGGCGTTCGACGATGGCGGCAAGAGCCTGCGCGAAACCAACACGAAGATGCTGACGCCGCGGCAGTCCGAAGCCTTCGTCGATCTGCTGATGAACGGCGATACCAACAGTGTCTGGGCCGAGCTGACCGCGCATCTGCGCGACGGTGTTTCCATTCGCAGCCTTGGCGACACGATTCAAATCGGCGGGGCGGAGCTGATTTTGCGCAACACCGTACCGCGCAAATTCACCGATGGGCAGCACGGGTTCGATTACTGCAACACCGCCAATTACTGGATCCGCACCAGCCAGGGTCCATACCAGCACCGCATCCTGTATCTGATGGCCAACTTCGTGAACGACGCGGCGCGGGCCAATGGCTACCAGACCTCGGTCATCGAGCAGGAAATCGCCGGCTTCAACGCGGGCAATCGCACCGCCGATCGGATGCTGCGCGATCTGGACGATGCGATCATGAGCTTCGATATCGCCCGCACGACGGCAACGGCGGACGCGTATCTGCGCTCGGGCGCGGATCGGACGGATTATCTGACCACCGTGGCGATCACCGCCTGCAAGTTCCAGGACGATCCGCACAACCAGAAGATCACCCACTCCACCTTCGAAGAATACGAACACAACAGCACGCACATGAAAGATCGGCTGCTTTTGGCAACGGTCCGGCAATTGGCCGGCTGGCCGAAGATGCCGGGGGAGCGTGATTGCTACGCCCGCTTCATGTCCGATTGGATCAGGCACTGAGACCCGCGCCCCCGTCCCGGGTGGGGAAGGGGGCGCGTCCTATCACCCCAGCGCCTGTGCGGCGGCCAGCACAGCGGCGGCATGGCCCGGGACGCTGACCTTGCGCCAGATTTTCGCGATCCGCCCGTCCTTGCCAACGAGGAAAGTGGATCGCTCCATACCCATGTATTTCCGGCCGTACATCGATTTTTCGACCCAGGTGCCATAGGCTTCGGCGACGGTCTTGTCCTCATCGGATGCCAGCGGGAAGGTCAGGGCGAATTTCTCCGCGAATTTCTCGATCGGCTTCATCTTGTCGGGTGACACCCCGATCACGTCCAGGCCGATATGGCCGAGCTGCGGCAGCGCTTCCTGGAACGCGCAGGCCTCCTTGGTGCAGCCGGGTGTATCGGCCTTGGGGTAGAAATACAGCACGAACGGCTTGCCGCTCAGTCCGGTGAGGCTGACGGTGCGCCCGCCCGTGGCTGGCATCTCAAAATTCGGGGCCAGATCGCCCTCTGCTACGCTCATGATCCCATCTCTCCGATATGGCGGACGAAAGCGGCCCGCGTCTGGTGTGCCAGGTCATCAAGGTTGGCGCGCAAGCCCTCCACGTCAACCGCTGTCAGGCCCAAAGCCGCGGCCGCTTCCAGCAACGGCCGGGCGGAGGCTTCGGGCAAGGACGGTCCGACGGCGCGCCCGACCAGGATCCGCAACAGGCCCTGCACCGTGCGCCAGACCTGGTCCGCGTGGATCAGCAAAGCGGCATCTTCGGGTGGGAGCAGGCCGGCATCGGTCAGCCGGGCGAGCGCGACGCGCAGGGTTGGGTGGCAGACCGACGGGTGCGTCCGGGCGTGGATCAGTTGCAAAGCCTGGCCGATAAACTCCACCTCGATTTGCCCGCCGGGGCGCAGTTTGACGTCCCAGGGGCCTTCCGGCGGCAGGTCGCGCAGCATGCGTCCGCGCATCGCGGCGGTATCGGCGCGGATCGTCGCGGCGTCGCCGGCTGATTGGATGGCCTCGATGATCGCGGCCTCGACCTTGGTTTTCAGTTTGGCCGGCCCGGCGACGACGCGTGCGCGGCTGAGCGCCAGACGCTCCCAGGTCCAGGCATCTTCGGCATGATAGCGGCGGAAGCTTGATAATGAGACGGCCACCGGGCCTTTGTTCCCCGATGGGCGCAGCCGCATGTCCACTTCATAGAGACGGCCCTCGACCCCGGGCGCGGTGACCGCGCCGACGAAGGCGTGGGCGGCGCGGACGAACCACTGGCTGACTGGCAAGCTGCGGACGCCCCGGCTTTCGGTCACGCCGTCCGGATGGTCGTAGATCAACATCAGGTCGAGGTCGGAGCCGGCCATCATCTCCCGCCCGCCCATCTTGCCCAATGCGACCACGACCATGGCGCCACCGCGCACGGTTCCGTAGCGGGCCGCGTAATCCGCCAGCACGGGTGCCAGCAGTGCATCCAGTGCCGCCTGTGCCATGTCCGATCTGCGTGACCCGGCCATGTCGGCGTCGATCCGCCCTTCCATCTGGGCGACGGAGACGGCGAAGTCCTCGGCCTTGACGGCGCGGCGGGTGATCTCGATCGCATCTTCCAACTGGCGGGCATCGCGCAGCCGGGCTTTGAGCTGTTTCGGCGGGGCCTCGCCTTCGTCGGGCCAGAGCAGGCCTTCGAGCGACGCGGGGTGCAGGGCCAGGTGTTCCGCGAGCTTCGGCGCGGCGCCCAGCACCGCCGCCACCCGGTCCAGCAGCAGCGGATTGCGTTGAAACAGCGACAGCAGTTGCACCCCGGTCGGCTGCGCGGCGATGAAGCGGTCGAAGCGATTGAAGGTCTCATCGGGGTGCGGCTGCGCGGCGAGGCTGGCCAGAATGGCGGGGAGCATGGTGCCCATCAGCTCGCGGGCGCGGAGGGAGCGGAAGGCCCGGACATGCCCGGCGAGCCAGCCACGGACGGTCGTGACCACCCTCGCCGGTTGCGCGAATCCCAGCTTTTGCAAGGCTTCGAGCGTGTCGTCCGGGGCGGCCCCATCCCCAGCGAAATCGAACGCGACACTGGCCACGACCCCACCCGGCAGATCGGGGAGTTGTTCGAACACATCGATGTAATGCGTCCGCACCCGGCCCAGCTGGCGCAGCAGCGCCTTGGCGAATGCGGTCCGGTCCGGATAGCCCATGAACAGGGCGATCCGCGTGATATCCTCGGGGTTCTTGGGGATATCGTGGGTTTGCCTGTCGGCCACCATCTGCAACCGATGTTCCACCTGCCGGAGAAAGCGGTAGGCGCCGGCGAGCTCGGTGGCGGCGCGGGCGGGGATCAGACCGGCCCGGCTCAGCAGGCGCAGCGCGGTCAGCGTCTGCTGCGTGCGAAAGCCTGGCTCGCGCCCGCCCCAGACGAGCTGGAGCGTCTGGGCCATGAATTCGATCTCACGGATGCCCCCCTCGCCGAGTTTGACGTTATGGCCGGCTATACGCGCCACCGGGTCGCGGGTGCCGATGAGTGCGGTGCCCTTGTGCTGGTCGATGCGCCGTTTCATGGCGTGGATGTCGGCGACGGCCGCGAAATCCAGGCCGCGGCGCCAGATGAAGGGGCGGATTGCCTCCAGGAAGCGGTGGCCGACGCCGAGATCACCGGCCACCGGCCGGGCTTTGATCATCGCCGCCCGTTCCCAGTTCTGGCCCAGGCTTTCGTAGTACGTGATCGCCGCTTCGATCGACATCGCCGGCGGTGTGGAAGCCGGGTCGGGCCGTAACCGCAGATCGGTGCGGAAAACATAGCCGCCCGCGTCGCGCGCTTCCATCAAGGTCACAAGGTCGCGAGCCAGGCGGACCATGAAGCGGCCCATGGCGTCGCCCGCCGTTCTCTCGGTATAAGGTCCTGTTGCTGGATCGTAGAGCAGCACGAGGTCGACATCGGACGAGTAGTTCAATTCACGGGCACCCAGCTTGCCCATGCCCAACACCGTGAACCCGCTGTCCAAAGCGGGCTTGGAAGGGTCTGGCAGGCGCAGCTCCCCGGCATCGTGCGCCGAACGGAGCAGATGCGCGACAGCGAGCGACAGGGTGGCTTCAGCAAGGGCCGAGAGTGTGGCGGTCACCTTATCCAGACGCCACAACCCGCCGATATCGGCCATCGCGACCGCGAGCGCGATCACCCGCTTGGCCTTTCGCAGCGCGGCGGCGATGACCTCCCTCCTGGCCTGGGGCGGTTGCGCCGCCAAAGCGGTCAGGGCTTCGCGCGTCGTCACATCGGGGCCATGGTCCATGACCCGGCGGACCGTCGCTGGTTCCTTCAACGCCAGATCAGCCAGATACGGGCTGTTGCCGCCCAGGCATCGGAGCGCCGCGCCCGCCCCGGGATGCACGGTCAGGCGCCGTTCGGCCCGGCCAAGGTCGGCGAAGCGTTCGATCAGCCGCGCCGCTGCCTCCGCGTCGAACGGGGCGGGCCAGGGGGGGCGTGGCGCGAGGGGCTTTGGATGATGGATGGCTTTGACCATGATCGCGCAGGCTGGTCGTGAGGCGCCGCCTGGGTCAAGCGACGATTCTGTCCGCCATCGTCTCGCATCGCATTCTGAGTGTGATGTTCGGCTTTGGCGTGCTGTGCCTGCTGCTTCTGACCGGGCTGGTCTGGCGTCTGGCGCAGGGGCCGGTGGCGCTTGATTTTCTCACCACGCGGATTGAAGCCGCGCTCAATTCCGCGGGATCCCCGACCAGGATTTCCATCGGCGGCATCGCCTTGGCCTGGGAAGGCTTTCATGACGGTCTGGACCGCCCGGTCGATCTGCGGCTGCGCGATGTTCAGCTGGTCGACGAAACCGGCCGCAAACGGTTGACGGTGCCGAAAGCGGCGATCGTCCTGTCCCCCCGGGGCCTGCTGCTGGGGCGTCTGTTGCCGAGCGTCATCGAAATGGAGGGCGTGCGCCTGACGCTGCTGCGCGGGCCTGACGGCAGCCTGAGCGTCGATATGGGCAGCCTGTCGGAAGCCATGGACGCGCCGCCGGCGGACGGTGAATCCCCCGGCGAAATGGTGGCCGAACTCCTGCGGCCGCTGAGCGACGATACCTCCGGCCAGGGTCAAGGGCTGAGCCTGCTGCGGCATGTCCGCTTGGATGATATCGGCATCGTGGTGCGGGATGCCCAGCTCGGGGCGACCTGGACGGTCGCGCATCTGAACGTCGATCTGGTTCGGCAGAAGTCCGGCGAGATCGCCGTAACCGGGGGCGCGGACCTGGCGCTTGGGGATCAGACGGCGCATGTGACGCTGTCGGTGGCAGCCCCCCGATCCAAGGCCAATCTGGTGGCGCATGTCGCGGTGGCCCCGTTCGTGCCCGCGGCCCTGGCCCGCGCAGCGCCGGGATTGGCCGCGTTGGCGGCGTTGGACGCGCCGCTGTCGGCCCAGGCGGACATCAGTGTTTCGTCGTCTCTGGCGCCTTTGGACGGGGCGTTGAGCCTCAATATCGGCCCCGGCACGGCGCATACCGGTGAAGGGACGGCGGTGCTCCGCGCCGCGGAGGTGCATTTGCGCAGTACGGCTGATCAGGCGCTGTCCGGAACGGCCGGCCTCATTTTGCCGGGGGAGGAGGGACGGCCGGATACGACGGTTACCGCCTCCGGCTCGGCGCAACGGGGGCCGAGGCTGACGGCGGCGGTGTCACTGGGGTTGGATCGGGTGACGCTGGCCGATTTGCCGCGGTTCTGGCCGAAAGGGGTGGCGCGGGGGGCGCGGGCCTGGGTATTGGACAACATATCATCCGGCATCCTGCATGACGGCCACGCGGATATCGCGATCGAGGCCAACCCCGATCTGACCGGCGCGGTCGCGACCAAGGCCGTCGCGACCTTGGAGGGGGATGAGGTGACGGTGCATTGGCTGCGCCCCGTGCCCCCGGTGGAGCAGGCGCGGGCCCATCTACACCTGCTGGGCCCGGATGCGCTCGAGATCACATTCCTCGGCGGGCGTCAGCGCGTGGGGGGGCAGCTTCCGCTCGCATTGACGGGCGGGATGATGCGGATCACCGGCTTGTCGGTCAAGGATCAGGACGCGGAGATCGCGGTGCAGGTGACGGGCGGGTTCGCCGATACCGTGACGTTGCTGAAAGACCCGCGCCTGAAGCTGTTGAGCGCGCATCCGATCGACCTGCGTGAGCCCGCTGGCGACGTGGCGGCGGCGGTCAAGGTGAAACTGCCCCTCGAAAACAAGTTGGCGATCGAGGATGTCGAGATTGGCGTCACGGCGCAGCTGCGGCGCGGGCATCTGACGGGGATCGCGGCGGGCCGTGATCTGGATCAGGCGGACCTTGAAATCGTGGCCGATACCCGCAGCCTGACCCTGAAGGGCACGGGTCAGCTGGGTGGCATCGCCGCGAAAATCGACGGCCTGATGGATTTTCAAGGCGGCAAGCCCAAGGATGTGCAGCAGCGCATCACGGTGACCGCAAAGCCCAGCGTGGCGCAGCTGGCCACCGCCGGTCTGGACGCGCGCGATGGTCTGGCCGGTGACCTGCCGATCCAGGCGGTGTGGAGCAAACGGGTGGACGGCGATGCGGACATCGTCGTGAGCGCGGATTTGACCGGTACCGAACTGATCGTGGCGCCGCTGGCCTGGCACAAGCCGCCCGGGGTGAGCGCCAGCGGGTCGTTGCGCCTGGTTATCGCCAAGGATCGCCTCGCCTCCATTGGTCCGATCGTGGTCGACGGCGCCGGCCTGGTGCTGCGCGCATCGGCGGATATGGCCGGGCGGGAGATCGCGACCGTGCATGTCGATCGCGCGGTCTTCGGTCACAACGAACTCAGCGGCACGATCCATCTCCCACCACGCGGGCCGATCGGCGTCGAGCTGAATGGTCAAAGTCTGGATGTCGCGGCGAAGGTTATGGCCAAGACCCCGGCCCGCGATCGGAGCAAGCCCGAACCGCCACCCGGCTCGGCCTGGACCCTGACAGGGTCCTTCGGGCGCGTGGGTTTGGCGCATGACAAGACGGCTTCCCATGTCCGCGCCGATGCCGGTTTCGACGGACGCGTCTTTCAGTCCTTGGCCATCACCGGGGAGACCGGGGCCAACGCTCCCTTCAACCTCAATATTCGCAAAGACGGCGAGCGCCGGCGCCTGGATATGCGGGCGGCCGATGCCGGGGCGTTCCTGGCCGGCGTGGATGTCACGCATTCGATGGAGTCCGGCACGCTGATCGTGAGCGGCACGTTCGACGATGCCATCGCCACCCATCCGCTGAACGGTACCGCTGAGATAACCGACTTCCGCGTTCGTGGGGCGCCGGCGCTGGGCAAGCTGCTTCAGGCGATGACCTTATATGGGCTGGTCGACGTGATCCGCGGGGCGGGCCTGGGTTTCGCGCGCCTGACGGCCCCGTTTGTCCTCGGCGACGATCTGCTGACCCTGAATGATGCGACCGCGTTCAGCCCATCGCTGGGTATGACGGCCAAAGGGCGCCTCGATCTGAGCGCGGAGACGATCGACCTCGAAGGGACCGTGGTGCCGGCGTATTTCTTCAATTCGCTGCTGGGTAAAATCCCCTTTGTCGGCGGGCTGTTCAGGGATGAGAAAGGCGGCGGCTTGTTGGCGGCCCGTTACACGCTGCGCGGTCCTACGGGGGATCCCGCCGTTTTCGTCAATCCGTTGAGTGTTTTGACACCGGGGTTCTTACGCGGCGTGTTTCGCGTGTTCTGATTCTGAACGTCGCTCATGCTGGTGCTTGACCAGGCCGGCTAATCCCTGTTGGCTCCTGCCGCTCAACAGGAGGTTCTGATGCCAGGCAAGCAACCCGCCGTAATCGTGTTTGATACGTTCGGCAGCGTGGTCGATTGGCGCAGCAGTTTGATCGCCGACCTGACGGCTTATGGCGACACAATCGGGGTCAGCGCGGATTGGCCGGCGCTGGTTGATGCCTGGCGTGCGGCCTACCACCCGTCGATGGACCGCGTGCGCAAGGGCGAATTGCCGTGGACGAAACTGGACGCGCTGCATCGCGGGTCACTCGACCGGTTGGTCGCGGATTTCGGCATCAAGGGCCTGTCGGAAGCCGATCTGGTGCATATCAATCTGGGTTGGCACCGGTTGCGCGGGTGGCCGGATGCGGTGGCGGGTCTGACGCGGCTGAAGTCGCGGTTCGTGATCGGGCCGCTGTCGAATGGCAACGTGTCGCTGCTGACCAATATGGCCAAGTTCGCGGGGCTCCCTTGGGACATGGTGTTTGGCTCGGACTTGTTTCAGCATTTCAAGCCGGACCCGGAGACGTATCTTGGGGTGGCGAAGCTGATGGACGTCGCGCCGGGACAGGTCATGATGGCGGCCGCGCATAATGGCGATCTGCTGGCGGCGAAGTCGGTCGGGCTGATGACTGCCTTCTGGCCGCGCCCGCTGGAATATGGGCCGCATCAGAAGCGCGATTACACGGCCGAACATGATTTCGATATCGTGGCGAAGGATATTGAGGATCTGGCGGCCCAGCTGGGCGTCTGATGGATAAAGGCGGTTAAACCAGACCGGTCGCGCGAAGCCGGCGTATGGATGCATGAGGGAACGCGGGTCATGATCTACGACTATATCATCGTCGGTGGCGGGTCCGCCGGATCGGTGCTGGCCAACCGGCTGTCCGCGCGGAGCAGCAACAAGGTGCTGCTGCTGGAAGCCGGGCAGGATACGCCGCACGGCAAGGTCCCGGCGGCGGTGCTCGATTCTTACCCAGGCACGGCCTACCTCAACCCAAATTACACCTGGAACAAGCTGAAGGTCACGACTGAGGTCATTTCGCACAACAACCCCGAGGAAAAGCCGCCGCCGCTGCGGACCTATGAGCAGGCGCGCATCCTCGGCGGTGGTTCGTCGATCAATGGTCAGCTGGCCAATCGCGGCGCGCCCACGGATTACGACGAATGGGCCGATCGTGGCGCGACCGGATGGAACTGGGACAATGTGCTGCCCTATTTCAAAAAGGTCGAGCGCGATATGGACTTCGAAGGTCCTTATCATGGCAAGGAAGGCCGCATCCCCGTGAGGCGTATCTTCCCGGACCTTTGGCCGGAGCACGCGAAAGCGGTGGCGCAGGCCTTCAAGGAGGCTGGCTGGGACTATATTCAGGATCAGAACGCGGAATGGAAAGACGGGTATTTCCCCATCACCATCTCCAACGCGTTCGAGCGGCGGGTTTCCGCCGCCATCGGCTACCTCGATCCCGGCACGCGGCTGCGGGATAATCTGACCATTTCCACCGATACGGTGGCGACCGGGTTGATTTTCGAAGGTCATAGCTGCGTGGGCGTGAAAGCCAAGGTCAGCGGCCGGGCGCAGGAATTTCGGGCGAAGGAGGTCATCCTGTCGTCGGGCGCGATCCATTCGCCGGCGCATCTGATGCGGGCGGGGATCGGGCCGGCCGGGCATCTGCGCGAACTCGGCATCGATGTGCGGGTCGCGCTACCGGGGGTCGGGCAGCGGCTGCAGGATCACCCGGCGGCGGCGGTGGCGGCGTTCCTGAAGCCGCATGCGCGCATCATCCACGATTATTCGCGCCGGCATATTTATACGGCGCTGCGGTATTCGTCAGGCATGGAAGGAATTCCCGCCGGCGACATGATGACCGTCGTGACCAACAAAACCTCCTGGCATCGGGTGGGTGAACAAATCGGCTCGTTCATCGTCACGGTCTACAAGACCTATTCCGAAAACGGGGAGGTGAAGCTGCGCTCCGCCAGCCCGGACGATGAGCCATCGGTCGATTTCAATCTGCTCTCGGATCAACGCGATCTGGTGCGCATGATGGATGGCATTCGCCGCTTCTCCGCCATGCATCTGACACCGATCATGCAGACCGTGACGGCGGATCCGTTCCCGGCCAGCTACAGCGACAAGGTCCGCCAGGTCGGATTGCACAGCAAAAAGAACAAATTCATTACCGATATTCTGGGGCGCCTGTTGGATGGCCCGGCGGCGCTGCGGACCTATCTGATCAAGACGCTGGTGATGGAGGGCGTGACACTCCAGGACATGCTGACCGACGACGACGCGTTGGAGGCGTTCGTGCGCAAGGCTTCGGTGGGCGTGTGGCACGCGTCCTGCACCTGCCGGATGGGTGCGGATGATGATCCGATGGCGGTGACCAACGCGGCGGGCCGGGTACGCGGCGTCGATGGGCTGCGGGTGGTGGATGCCTCGGTCTTTCCGGTGGTGCCGTCGGCGAACACCAACTTCCCGGTATTGATGACGGCCGAGAAGATCGCGGACGCGATTCTGGCCGGGGCCTGAACCGGCTTGTCCTGAACCAGGTCATCATGGCAGGGCCCATCCCCCGCCATGACGCGCCCGGTCGGCCGGTTTAGGCTTCGGTGTCTTTGGGCAGTTTCTTTTCCGCGATCCGCGCCCAGAGGGCCACGCCGAGCGGAATCGCCTCATCATTGAAATTATAAAGATGGTTGTGTAACGCCGCGCTCGGTCCGTTGCCGATGTTGATATGCGCGCCGGGCACCTGTTCGAGCATGAAGCTGAAATCTTCCGATCCCATGCCGGGGGGCGCGTCGCGCTTGACCTTGGCCTCACCGACGAGTTCCGCCGCGACATCGCCGAGGAACAATGCCTCCTCGTCCTGTGCCACCATCGGCGCGAAGATCAGGCGGAAATCCATCTCGGCGGTGGCGCCGAAGGCTTCGGCCACGTTGGTCACGATGCGGCGCATGTTCGCTTCGATCGTCGCCATTGTGTCCCGCTTCATGGTGCGCACGGTGCCGGCCATGACCGCGGTCTGCGGGATCACGTTATAGGCGTCACCGCTGGTGATGCGGGTGATGCTGAGCACGGCGGTGTCGTTGGGGGATATATTGCGAGACACGATCGATTGCAGCGCCGTGCCGATATGGCAGGCGACCAGCACCGGGTCGATGCTCTGCTCCGGCCGGGCGCCATGCGCGCCTTTGCCGGTGATGGTGATGTCGAAGAATGAGCCACCGGCCGCGCGCGCGCCCTTGCCGAGGACGAACTGACCCAGCGGCAGGCCGGGGCGGTTATGCATGCCGTAGATGGTGTCACAGGGGAAGCGTTCGAACAGCTTGTCCTTCAGCATCGCCAACGCGCCGCCGACCCCTTCCTCGGCGGGCTGGAAGATGAAGTTGACGGTGCCATTGAAATTGCGGGTTTCGGCCAGGTATTTGGCGGCGCCCAGCAGCATGGTGGTGTGGCCGTCATGGCCGCAGGCGTGCATGCGCCCGGGGTTCTGGCTGGCATAAGGCAGGTCGTTGGCCTCGATCACCGGTAGCGCGTCCATGTCGGCGCGCAGTCCGATGGCGCCATGGCCGTTGCCGTTGCGCAGCACGCCGACGACGCCGGTGATGCCGATACCCCGGTGCACCTCAATCCCCCATTCCTCCAGCTTCCGCGCCACCAAATCGGCTGTGCGAAACTCTTCCAGCCCCAATTCGGGGTGGGCGTGGATGTCCTGGCGGATGGCCGCCAATTCGGCTTGATATGTGCGGGCGCGGTTGAGGGTTTCGTCGGTCACGATCAGGACTCCGTGTCGCGGGGTAGTTTGCTTTCGGCGATCTTGGCATAAACGGCGACGCCATAGGGAATGGCTTCGTCGTTGAAATCATAGAGCTGGTTGTGCACGGCCGCGCTGTCGGCGCCATTGCCGATACGGATATGCCCGCCGGGTACAAGGTTCATCATGAACGCGAAATCCTCCGACGCCATGACGGAGGCGCGGTTGCGGTCGATCCGATCCTCCCCCACCACGGTCGCGGCGGCGTCGGCGGCGATTTTCAGCTCGCTTGCGTCATTGACCAGCGGCGGAAACAGGATGCGGAAATCGACGCCGGCTTCGGCGCCGAAGCCGGCTGCCACATGGGTGGCGACGCGCAGCATATTGGTTTTTACCAGGTCCATGATCTCCGACTTCATGGCCCGGACGGTGCCGCCGAGGGATGCGGTCTGCGGGATCACATTATAGGCGTCCCCGCTATGCACCCGGGTGACGCTGAGCACGGCGGTGTCGTTGGGCGATACGTTGCGGGACACGATGGATTGCAGCGCCGTGCCGACATGGCAGGCGACCACCACGGGATCGATGCTCTGCTGCGGGTGCGCACCATGTGCGCCCTTGCCGGTGATGACGATGTCGAAAAAGGCGCAGCCGGCCATCGCCGCCCCCGGGCTGACCGTGAATTCGCCCAGCGGCAGGCCGGGGCTGTTATGCATACCGAAGACGGCATCGCAGGGAAAGCGCGCGAACAGCCCGTCCTTGATCATGGCTTCGGCGCCGCCGAGGCCTTCTTCGGCCGGCTGGAAGATGAAATTGACGGTGCCGTTGAAGTTGCGGGTTTCGGCCAGCACTTTCGCCGCGCCCAGCAACATGGCGGTGTGGCCGTCATGGCCGCAGGCGTGCATGCGGTTGGGCACCGTGCTGGCATGCGGCAGTCCCGTGGCCTCCTGCATCGGCAGCGCATCCATATCGGCCCGCAGGCCGACAGACGCCCGGCCATTGCCATTGCGCAGCACGCCCACGACGCCGGTTTTGCCGACATTGCGATGCACCTCGATCCCCCATTCCGCCAGCTTGCGGGCGACTATCTCGGACGTGCGATATTCCTCCATCCCGAGTTCCGGGTGGGCATGGATATCGCGCCGGATTTCGGTGAGTTCCGCCTGGTGTTGGCGGGCGCGGTCGAGGATCGGGTCTGGCATCGGTGGATCTTTCGGTGGTTGTCTCAGCGCGGCAGAACTGAGATCGTTTAAGCGCCAAAAATTTCCGCGTTATGCTCACCCAGCCTGGGCGAATCTCCCGCCGGGTGCGGCCGCTGTCGATCGAAGGTGATGGGCAGGCCGACGATCTTGAGTTCGCTGCCAGGCAGGGTCCGCATCATGTCCATCGCCTGAAGCTGCTCGGTTTCCGCCAGTTCGGCGATGTTGTTGACCGGCGCGACCGGCACTCCGGCCTCCCCGATGATGCCCAGCCATTCGACGCGGGTTTTGGTCAGCAGCACGGGTTGCATCACGCTCACCAGCGCCTCCCGGTTCGCGGCGCGGCGGCGGCCGTCGGAGAACAGCGGGTCGGCGGACCATTCCGGGTGTCCCATCCCGCGCGCCAGCTTCACGAACAGCCGATCATTCCCCGCCGCGATGCACAGCGGACGGTCCGCGGTTTCGAAGATTTGGTAAGGGGCCAGAGTGGCGCTGGCGGCGCCGTGCCGCTTGGGGAGCGTGCCGGTGTGGTTGTAGGCGTTCAGGGGCCCCTGCACCCAGGCCACCGCGCTTTCGAACAACGACGCATCGACGACGCATCCCTTGCCCGTGGCGTCGCGCTGCTTCAGCGCCGCCAGGGCGCCGATAACGCACCACATGCCGGTCGCGGTGTCATTGATCGCCGGGGCACAGAATGTCGGCGGGTCCTCCGGTCTGCCGGTCAGGGAGACGACGGCGCCGTAGCATTGCAGCAGCGGGTCGAAGCCCGGCGCCATCTTCAGCGGCCCGGTGAAGCCGAACGCCCAGATGGAGCAGTAGATCAGCCGGGGATTGATCGCCGTCATGACGTCGGGGCCGATCCCGAAGTCGTCCACGATGCCGGGCCGGAGGTTCTGGATAAGGATGTCGGCGTGGGCGGTCAGGGCTTTCAACTTCTCGATATCGGCCGGATTCTTGATATCCAGCGTGACCGAGCGCTTGCCACGGTTGTTGGTATGGAAACTGAGGGAATCGCCATCGATGAACGGAGGCCCCCAGAGGCGGGCATCGTCGCCGCCGTCCGGTTTTTCGACCTTGATCACGTCGGCGCCCATGTCCGACAGGATCACCCCGGCGAGCGGGCCGGCCAGCGCCTGCCCGATCTCAATGACGCGAACGCCATCCAGCGGGCCGGCCATCACGCGGCGTCCAGGTTCAGGCGCGCCCGGAACGGCTCATCGCGCAGGCTGAACTCCTGCCCGTTCAGATCGTCCGCCGCGGCGGTGCAGAGGTAGACGATGGCGGCGGCCGGATGTGCGACGGGGGTCAGATTCTCCCGCGGGATCTTGCTGATCATGTTGATGCCGGAGGCACGGATCTGCACCTGCATGTCGGTGTCCGTCGTGCCGGGCTGGAAGCCGAAGATGCGGATGCCCTTGTCGGCATTTTCCAGCGCCACGGCGCGGGTCAGCATGTGCAGGCCGGCTTTGCCGGTGCAATAGGCGCTCCATCCCTCCAACGGGCGGATCGCGGCGCCGGAGGATACGTTGACGATCGTCCCGCCCCCGGCCGCGATCATGCCGGGCAGCACCGCGCGGATCGCATAATAGGCGCCGGTCAGGTTGATATCGATATTGCGCGCCCAGGCCGCCGGGTCGCTCTCGGCGACCGAGGCGATCGGCTCGATCACCCCGGCATTGTTGACCAGCACATCGAGCTTGCCGAACCGGCCGATGGTTTCCGCGACCAGCGCCTGCACCTCGGCATAGTTCGATACGTCGCAGGCACGGGCGGCGGCGGTGCCACCAGCCGCGACGATGGTCTGCGCCACGTCCGCGGCCAGCTTGCCGTTGCGGGCGGCCAGCATGACGGTTGCCCCCGCCTTGCCCAGCGCGACAGCGGCGGCGGCGCCGATACCCTTGCTGGCGCCGGTGACGATGATGACCTGACCGGTGAGAGAACCCATGGGACTGCCCTTTCTGAGACTGCTTTGTTCCCGCTTTACGGGACCGTGGTGCCGGCGGCAAATTGGGGCATCGATAAAAGGGGAAACTCCATGCGCGTATCCATGAGCCTGCCGTCCCATGACTGGACCCTCTGCGGCCCCGCCGCGCGTGAGGCGGAGGCGGACGGTTTCGACTCCGTGCAGAGCAACGAGCTGAAATACGACCCTTTCGCCCCCTTGGCCTTCGCGGCGCTGGCGACCGAGCGGGTGCAGCTGGTGACATCGGTCGCCATCGCGTTTCCGCGCAGCCCGATGATCGTGGCGAACCAGAGCTGGGACCTGCACAAGCATTCCAAGGGCCGCTTTGTGATCGGACTGGGCAGTCAGGTGAAGGCGCATAACGAACGCCGGTTCAGCACACCCTGGATCGCCCCGGCGGCACGGCTGGGCGAGTATGTCGAGTCCCTGCGCGCGATTTTCCGCTGCTGGGAGCATGGGGAGAAGCTGAACTACAAAGGAAAGTACTACAATTTCACCCTGATGACGCCGGAATTCTCGCCACCCGCGCAGGGCTTGCCGCTACCGCCCGTCGCCATGGCCGCCGTGGGCCCGCTGATGCTGAAAACCGCTGCCCGGGTGTCCGACAGCGTGCGCCTGCACAGTTTCGCCACCCGCAAATACCTGGAAGAGGTCGTGCGCCCGCTGCTGTCGGACGAACTCGCCGCCGCCGGCAAGTCCTGGGATGGGTTCGAGGTCACCGGCGGCGGCTTCATCGCCACCGGCCCGGATGAGGCGACGGTCAAGGAACAGGCGGAGAAGGTGCGCTACCGTGTGGCTTTCTATGGCTCCACCCCCGCGTATCGGCCGGTGTTCGACCTGCACGGGCTGAGCGATCTGGGTGTGAAGCTGACGGAGATGTCCAAGCAGGGGGCCTGGAACAGGATGGCGGCCGAGATTTCCGACGAGGTGCTCGATCTCTTCGTTGCCCGCGCGACCTATGAGGGTCTGCCGGAGGCGATCGCGAAGCGTTACGGCGGTATCGTGGACACGGTGTCGATCGACTTCGCCCCCGGCACCAGCGCGGCGACGCGGCGCGGGGTGATCGAGGCGGTGCAGAAGATCCCCGGGACGTTCCGAGGATTTGATTCCAAACGGTGAGACGATCGACTCATGCCATATTCGTCATGGCCCGGTTTGTACTTACTGGATTCACACATCGCGAGAACGATTTTTGCTTGCGCTGCTCTACACCGTCATGGCCCGGCTTGTCCGGGCCACCGCCGCCCGCACTGTGCCGCGTTAGGTAGCCCGGACAAGCCGGGCCATGACGTGTTAGAAGTCCCTTTGTTTAGCTTGCGAATTTTCGTTTCCACGATGTGTGAATCCAGTAGGGACAAACCGGGCCATGACGATTGGTGCAAGATGTGATTGGTCAAAGGTTAACGCGTTTGGTCTGAATCGCTGGATCACGGTCCAACGGGCGGTCGCGCCCTGGCCGGGGGCGTGCTATCCCCCCGGCCGCAAACCATCAGCCCCCTAAGGAACCATCCCCATGCGCCCATCCGGCCGTGCCGTCGACGCTCTGCGCAGCGTCTCCATGACCACCGGCTTCGCCCGCCATGCCGAAGGCTCCTGCCTGATTCGCATGGGCGATACCGAGGTTCTGTGCGTTGCCAGCGTCGAAAGCCGGATCCCGCCGTTCCTGCGTAATTCCGGCCTCGGCTGGGTCACGGCCGAATACGGCATGTTGCCGCGCGCTACCCATACCCGTGGCGATCGGGAGGCCGCGCGTGGCAAGCAATCCGGCCGCACCCAGGAAATCCAGCGCCTTATTGGCCGCTCGTTGCGCGCGGTGGTGGACCGCAAGGCGATGGGGGAAATGTCGATCACGGTCGATTGCGACGTGCTGAACGCCGATGGCGGCACGCGCTGCGCGTCCATCACCGGCGCCTGGGTGGCGTTGTCGATGGCGTTCCGGCATCTGGTCAAGATGAACGTCCTGTCCACCGTCCCCCTGATCGGTCAGGTCGCCGCCGTATCCTGCGGCATCTACGAAGGCACCGCGGTGCTCGATCTGGATTATGCCGAGGATTCCTCCGCTGAAGCCGACGCCAATTTCGTGCTGACCGGCACCGGCGGCCTGGTGGAAATCCAGGCGACGGCGGAAAAGACCAGCTTCTCGGAAGCGCAGTTCAACCAGCTGCTGTCGCTGGCCCGCACCGGCACGGACGCCTTGTTCGCCGCCCAGCGCGCGGCCCTGGGGGACTGAATGGCGCGGCAACTCCCCCAAGGCAGCCGGCTGGTTCTGGCAAGCCACAACAAGGGCAAATTGCGGGAGATCGAGGCGCTGCTGCGCCCGCACGGGGTCGATGTCGTCTCCGCCGGGGATATGGGCCTGCCCGAGCCGGTGGAGGACGCGCCGGACTTTGCCGGCAATGCGCGCATCAAGGCCCTGGCGGCGGCCATCGCGACCGGGCTGCCGGCGCTGTCCGACGATAGCGGCTTCTGCGTTTCGGCCCTGAATGGCGATCCCGGCGTGCTGTCGGCCCGCTGGGCGGGGGACTCGAAGGACTTCGCCGCCGCCATGGCGCTGGTGCATGATCGCATGGGCGATACGGCCGATACCCGCGCCTGGTTCGTGGCCGCACTCTGCCTGGCCTGGCCGGATGGGCATACCGAGACCTTCCTCGGCCGCATCGATGGCACCGTGGTCTGGCCGCCGCGCGGCACACGCGGCTTCGGCTACGATCCGATGTTCGTGCCGGACGGCCGCGGTATCACCTTCGGCGAGATGGACCCGGACGAGAAGCACGCGATCAGCCACCGCGCCCGGGCCTTCGCGCAAGTTCTGGCTTCGTGCTTCGGCTGATCGCGCTGCTGCTGATGCTGTCCGCCCCGGCGTTCGGGGCGGAGCCACCCTTCACCCCGAGCCGATTATTCCCCCAGGCCGGGCCCGCCGTCGCGGCCGGGGTTTTGGTCTGGGTGCCCGGCACCTACGGCAAGGATGCGCCCGGCCCGCCCGATCCCCCGGACATCGTGGGCCGCCTCGCTGGCCGCGGGCTGGATGTGGTCCAGTTCCTGCGCAAGCGCGACGACGATCCGCTGGATCGCGGTGCGCGGATTCTGATGCGCGGCCTGAAAGCCCTGCGATTGGCCGGCTACCGGCGGATCATCGTCGCCGGCCACTCCCGTGGAGCCTGGATCGCCTTGACGGCCTTGGCGCATCCCAATCGGGCGCATGCGATCATCGCGGTGTCGACCGCGGCGCATGGCACCAGGCCGGAGCGTCAAATCCAGGCACGGGCCGACTGGCAGGCGCTATGGGCCTCGGCCCGCCCCGCACCGACACGGGTGGTGCTGGTGCAGTTGGCCGAGGATCCGTACGATCCCGATCCCCAATGGCGCCTGGATGTGGTCAACGCAGCTGTCGCTCGCACCAGGATCCGCCTGATGTCCATTTTTCAGCCGCCATTGCCCCTGGGGCATGGTGGCGTTTACGAGCCCGCGTTTGATGAACGTCACGGCGCGCTTATCGCGGACTTCGCTGACCCGCGGTAAAGGGCCGCCGGTTGACGCGGTGGACGGAGCACCGCATTTTGCCGCGTCGCGCATCCAAGGACGCCCATACCATGGCGCTGAGCCGCTCCACTCGTGTCAACATCCTCATTGGCAACGGGCATTTCCTGTCCCATTTCTACGTGATCTGTCTGCCGCCGATGTTTCTGGCCTGGCAGGACACGTTTCAGGTCAGCTTCGCGCAGCTGGGGCTGACCGTTGCTTTGATGTCCGGGACCACGGCGCTGTTGCAGACGCCGGTCGGCTTCATGGTCGATCGGTTCGGAGCCAGGCCGTTTTTGGTTTGCGGCACGCTGCTGATGTCGCTGTCCATCGCGGCGATGAGCCAGGCGACGGCATTCTGGCAGATCCCGCTGCTGGCGGTGTTCTCGGGGATGGGCAACTCGGTGGTCCATCCCGCTGATTACGCGATTCTGTCCGGCTCGGTGGATAAGGACAAGATGGGGCGGTCGTTTGCCCTGCACACGTTCAGCGGCAATCTCGGCGGGTCGCTGGCGCCGCCGATCATTGCGATGTTGACGATTTCGATCGGGTGGCGGCATGCGCTGTTGCTGGTGGGCCTGCTGGGCGTGCCGGTGGTGCTGTCGATCCTTTTGCAGAGCGGCATCCTCAAGGATCAGGTGCGGGTGAAGGCCAATACCGGGGGTGTTTCGCTCTCGGCCATGGATCTGTTCACCAGCCGCACCATGCTGCTGTTCTTCGCGTTCTTCATGCTGGGTTCCATGGCTGGCGGGGGGGTGCAATCCTGGCTGGTGACCGTGTTGCACACGGTCAAGGGGATGGACCTGCAGGTCGCCTCCACCGCGCTCACCACCTATATGGCCGGTGGCACGGCCGGGGTGCTGGTCGGGGGTTGGTTCGCCGATAAGCACAAGTCGCATGTGCTGACCTTCGCGGCCACGCTGACCACGACCTCAGCCCTGGTGATGTTGGCCGTGAACTGGCTGCCGCCGCTGGGCGTGGGGGTCTGGGCCTTTACATTCGCCTCCGGCCTGGCCCTGGGGGCGAGCCGCACGCCCCGCGACGTGATGCTCAAGGATGCCGCACCGCCCGGTCAGGTCGGCAAGGTCTTCGGGTTCGTCAGCGCCGGCCTACCGCTGGGTGGAGCGATCACGCCGGTGCCGTTTGGTTACCTGATCGACAAGGGTCACCCGGAGCTGGTTCTGGTGCTGGTGGCCGTGCTGCTGCTGGCCAGCCTGTTCTGCGCGGGTTCGGCCCGTGTGTCGGCGCGGAGTGAAACAGAAGCCGCGATCGCGGGCGACTGAGCGGCGCGGCCGGATGGGGCGTGCGACAATAAAAAGGGGGCCAGAGGCCCCCTTTTTCGATGGGTCGGTGATCACCGAGTAGGGCGCGGCGGACTGTGCGTGTAGTCGTAGAAGCCGCGCCCGGATTTCCGCCCAAGCCAGCCGGCTTCGACATATTTCACGAGCAGCGGGCAGGGCCGGTATTTGCTGTCGGATAGGCCCTCGTACAGCACCTGCATGATCGACAGGCACGTATCCAGGCCAATGAAATCGCCGAGTTCCAGCGGTCCCATCGGGTGGTTGGCGCCCAGCTTCATCGACGTGTCGATGGCGGTGACGGAGCCGACACCTTCATAGAGGGCGTAGACGGCCTCATTGATCATCGGCACCAGGATGCGGTTGACGATGAAAGCCGGGAAGTCTTCCGAGACGGCGGTGATCTTGCCCAGTTTGTGCGCCAGGGTTTGCACGGCCTGGAAGGTGGGTTCATCGGTGGCGATGCCGCGAATGACCTCCACCAGCTTCATGACCGGAACCGGGTTCATGAAGTGCATGCCGATGAATTTTTCCGCGCGATCGGTGGACGCACCCAGCCGGGTGATGGAGATCGACGACGTGTTGGATGCGATCAGGCATTCCGGCTTCAGGCTCGGCGTCAGGGCCTTGTAGATGGACCGCTTGACGTCTTCCTTCTCCGTCGCTGCTTCGATTACCAGGTCCGCGGTTCCCAAAGCTGAGAATTCGGTCGCCGTGTGGATCTGCATCAGCGCCGCGTCGCGGGCGTCCGACGAAATGACCGAGCGATTGACCTGGCGATCCATATTGCGGGAGATGGTTGCGAGGGCCTTGCTGAGGGCGTCCGGCTTGACGTCAACCACGGTGACCGAAAGGCCCGCCAGCGCGCAGACATGCGCGATGCCGCTGCCCATCTGACCTGCCCCGATGATGCCGATCTGCTGGATATCCGGCGGGACCGCTGCCATCGGGGAGGAACCGAAACCGGGATTGACGTCAACGTTCATTCAGGAGCGCTCCAGTTCCGCTGCCAGTTCCGGCAGCGCGGTGAACAGATCAGCCACCAGGCCATAATCGGCGACCTGGAAAATCGGCGCTTCCTCGTCCTTGTTGATCGCCACGATGACCTTGCTGTCCTTCATGCCGGCGAGGTGCTGGATGGCCCCCGAAATACCGACAGCGATGTAAAGCTCAGGCGCGACAATCTTACCGGTCTGACCGACCTGGAATTCATTGGGCACGAAGCCGGCATCGACCGCGGCGCGCGACGCACCAACGGCAGCCCCGAGCTTGTCAGCGATCGGGTCGAGCAGCTTGAAGTTATCACCATTCTGCATGCCACGGCCACCGGAAATCACGATCCGGGCAGCGGTCAGTTCCGGCCGCTCACTCTTGGACAGTTCGGCCGAGACGAAGCGGGAAATGCTGGGCAGATCGCCGGCGCTGATGGATTCGACGGCGGCCGAACCACCCTCGGCCGCGACCGGGTCGAAGCTGGCAGCGCGGACGGTGATCACCTTCTTGGCATCGGACGATTTCACCGTCGCCATGCCATTGCCGGCATAGATCGGGCGCACGAACGTGTCGGCATCCACCACCGCGGCGATGTCGCTGATGGGCTGCACATCAAGCAGGGCGGCAACGCGCGGCATGATGTTTTTGCCAACGGCCGTGGTGGCCGCGAGCAGATGCGTATAGGCCGGGGCGAGCGAAACCAGCAGCGCCGAGGTCTGTTCGGCCATCTGGTGGTCCAGACCAGCGGCTTCCGCCACCAGCACCTTGGACACGCCCGGCAGCTTCGCGGCAGCAGCAGCGGCGGCGGCGAGATCGACGCCGGCGACCAGCGCATGCACATCGCCGAGGGCCACGGCAGCCGCAACCGCGCTACGCGACGGCTGCTTGATCCCGGTGGCGTCGAATTCGAGGAGAACGAGAGCGGTCATCGTCAGATCACCTTCGCTTCAGTCTTGAGTTTGCTCACGAGTTCAGCGATCGAGCCAACCTTCTGGCCAGCCTTGCGCTTCGCGGGTTCTTCCACCTTGATCGTGGTCAAACGCGGCGTCGGATCGACCCCATAATCCGCCGGCTTCTTATTATCGATCGGCTTTTTGCGCGCCTTCATGATGTTCGGCAGCGACGCATAGCGCGGCTCGTTCAGACGCAGATCGGTCGTCACGATCGACGGCAGCGTCAGCGCGACAGTCTCAAGCCCGCCATCGACTTCGCGGGTGACGGTCAGCGTGTCGTCGGCGATTTCGAGCTTGCTGGCGAAGGTGCCCTGCGACCAGCCGAGCAGGGCTGCCAGCATCTGGCCCGTGGCGCTCATGTCATCATCGATGGCCTGCTTGCCAAGGATGACCAGGCCGGGCTGTTCCTGCTCGACGATCGCCTTGAGCAGCTTGGCCACGGCCAGCGGCTGCAGCTCGACATCGGTTTCCACCAGGATGCCGCGATCCGCGCCCATCGCGAGGGCGGTGCGGATGGTTTCCGCGCATTGCGCCACACCCATGGAGATCGCCACGATCTCGGTCGCGATGCCTTTTTCTTTCAGGCGCACCGCTTCTTCGACCGCGATCTCGTCGAACGGGTTCATGGACATTTTGACGCCGGCGGTTTCGATGCCGGTGCCGTCGGTTTTCACGCGGACCTTGACGTTGTAGTCAACGACCCGCTTGACGGGGACGAGGATTTTCATGGGAATCCGTACCGTTTCCTGGATGAGAAAGGGATGGGGCAACACGCCGGCGAGCTAGGGTTTTGGTCGGTTCCGGACTCGCTTCTTCGCATCTGCAACAGAGCGGGCGGACGATATGCACAGCGCGCCGCATCATGTCAAACCGGTGAAGGCGGCGGACCCCCGCGCTCTCGCGCACATCTGCCGCGCGTTCATCGCCCGGCCGTATGGTCCGCGACGATCGGGCCGGGGGATCAGCCGCGCAGCAGGCTCATGAGCACGACCAGGAGCAGCAGCGCGCCACCTTGGATCGTGACGCGCCAGCGCATCAGCGCATTGGACTTCGCGGGGTCGATCCCGCGCGCGACGCCGATCATGCCTGCGGCGAGGACCCCGAGCACGGCCAGAAGGGTGAGGCCGACGAGAATGTTCAGGAACATGTGCATCCGCGATAGATAGGTATATTCGATCGCCCGCGCATCCCCTTTCCGCCTTCCGGATCCCGCTGATGGTTCGCTTTTTTGCTCTGATCCTTGGCTTGTTGCTGTTGGTGGCGCGGCCGGCCGCCTCGGCCGAACCAGCGCCCGCTTCCGCGTCGCCCGCTTCGGCGTCGATTGCGCCTGCTGTTCCGGCGATCACGCCAGAGCAGGCCCGGGCCGCGCTGGAGGTTCTGAATGACCCGCAAAAACGGGCGGCCTTCGCCGCGACGCTGAAGGTGATCGCGCAAGGCCAGAGCGCGCCAGTTCCGCCCACACCGGTTTCCGTCGTCGCGGCCGGTCCGCTGGAGCCCGATAGTTTGGGCGCGCAGGTCCTCGTGAAAGGCACGAGCTTCCTCAGCCGGGCCAGCGATCGTCTGCTGGAGGCGTTGGCGGCCGTCCAAAGTGTGCCGCTGCTCTGGGGTTGGCTCTATGCCATGGTGAATAATCCGGTCGGCCAGGAAGTGCTGCTGGGGGTCGGGTGGCGTCTGGCCCTGGCGGTCCTGTGCGGCCTGGGCGCGGCGGTAACGGTGACGTGGCTGCTGCGCGGCACGCGCGCGCGGCTGCGGGCCAGAGCGCTGGCCTTGACCGCGCCGCCCATGACAGCGGAGGACCGGGCGGAGCGCGGCGACATCGAAGGCGCTGATGTCACCGAGGGCGGGATTCTGGCCGCATTGCAGCAGTTTTGGCTGACCCTGGCGCGGTATGGCATCACCCTGGTGCCGCTTCTCGGGTTGTGGGTGGTCGGTCACATCGTCGCCGCGATCGCACGCGGTGGACCGGCGGACGCGCCGCTGGTGATCGCGGCGGTGCTTTGGGCCATGACATTGGTCCAGGCCCTGAAGCAGGCCGTCAGCGTCATCCTGGAGCCGGACTGCCCCCGTCTGCGGCTGGTGCCGTTGGAAGACGCACCCGCCGGCCAGCTGACTCAGTCCGCGGGGCGGCTGATCGTCGTGAGTGTATGCTGTTATGCCTTCGCCGAAGTCGGGCTGCTGCTGGGCCTGTCGGAGCTTGCCCACAGCGCGCTGTTGCGGATGGCTGGATTGTTCGTCACCGGATGGCTCGCTGTGCTCATTATCCGGCAGCGGCGGCCGGTGGGTGCGGTGTTGCGGGTGCCGGAGACCGCGCGGGGCGTCACGGCTGCCATACGCAATGGCCTTGCGCCGGTGTGGCACTGGATCGCATTGGCCGGGCTGGCCGGGCTCTGGCTGATCTGGGCCGCCGATTCGATCATGAGTGCTGCCGCGCTCGGGCGCCTCGCGATGCTGACAGTCCTTGTCCTGGCAGCCGATCGGCTGGCCCTGATGGTGTTGTTGGGGTTCACCGACCGCCTGCTACCGCGGGAGGCGCCGGCCGGTGAGCAGGTCCAGGGGATCGGTGGGCGGCTGCGGAGCTACCATCCGATCATGCGCGCCGGCTGGCGCGCGGTGGTGCATGGCCTGGCGGTGATCCTGCTGATGCAGGTCTATGGGGCCGGCACCCTGACCTGGCTGTTGTCCACCTCCGCCGGGCAACGGGTCCTGTCGAGCCTGCTCACGCTCGCGGTGACGGTCCTGGCGGCGGTCCTGGTCTGGGAACTGGCGAATGCCGCGATCCAACGGCATCTGGCTGAACTGGTGAAGGATGCCAGGCTGGCCCAATCGTCGCGTCTGCGCACCTTGCTGCCCGTTCTGCGCACCGCCCTGCTGGTCACCATCAGCATCGTGTCCAGCCTGATGATTCTGAGCGAACTGGGGGTCAATATCGGGCCCCTGCTGGCAGGCGCCGGCATTCTGGGCGTGGCGATCGGCTTCGGCTCCCAAAAGCTGGTGCAGGACCTGATCACCGGCCTCTTCCTCTTGCTGGAAAATGCCCTTCAGATCGGCGACCTCGTCAATGTCTCCGGCCTCACCGGTACGGTGGAGGGCTTGTCGGTCCGCACCATCACCCTGCGGGCGCTCGATGGCGCCATTCACATTATCCCCTTCAGTGCCGTCACCAGCGTCACCAATCATAATCGCGGCCTTGGCAACGCGGAGGTCCGGGTCATGGTCGACTATGAGGCCGACACCGACCGGGTCGCGGATGTGTTGCGCGCGATCGTGACGGAGATGCGGGCTGAACCGGCTTATGCCGATAAGATCATGAAAGACTTCCAGTTGTTCGGCGTCGATCGCATTGACCTCAATGGCGTGACCATCACCGGGCAAGTGGCCTGCACCGATAGCGGCCGTTGGACCGTGCAACGCGAGATCAACCGGCGCATCAGACTGCGCTTTGAAGAGCAGGGAATCCTGTTCTTCAACCAGGTCCGGCCTCCGGCCGCTGTTTAGGATGGAACCATTGAACGACCTGACTGAGACGATCCGGACCGAGGGGTTTGCCTTCGTCCACGGCGATGCGATGCGCGCGATCCTGAACCACGCCGGCCGCCTGACGGATTGGGATGCGTTCGCCGCCAGTTGGGACGATCTCGGTCGCGACACCTACATGGCCGATGGCGGGCGCTACCGGAAGCGCCGCCATGCCGCGTTCCGGGTGACCGATGACGGCGCCGAACGCCTGCCGGCGCAGCCGCATTATCAGAGCCGTGATTACAACCAGCTCAATGGCGGGATCGAACGGTGGTTCCAGCCGGTGCTGCCAGAGATTGCCGCCGGATCTTCGATGACGGCCATCCTGCGGTGTTGCGCGGATTTGTTTGGCGCCCTGACCCCGTCCCGCGCCTGGTTCGTGGAGATGCACCAGTTCCGTATCGAGGCGCGCATCGGGGAGGCCGGACGCCCGACACCGGAGGGCATGCATCGCGATGGCGTCGATCATGTGCTGGTGCTGCTGATCCGGCGGCACAATGTGCGCAGCGGCGTGACGTCCGTGCATGACCTGACCGGGCGCATGCTGGGGACCTTCACCCTGACCGCCCCGTTCGACGCCGCGCTGGTGGACGATACGCGGGTGATGCACGGCGTGACCCCGGTGGAACCGGTCGATCCGGCCGAGGCCAGCTACCGCGACGTGCTGGTGGTCACCTTCAAGCGGGAGGCGTGATCAGGCCAGCGCGCTTTCCGGCACGCGGCCCGCTTTCTCCTGGTAGATGCGTTCGTAGATCTTCGCGCGTTGCAGGATTTCGTCGCAGATCGGGCGATCGTTCTCAATCCGGAGCCACAGGCGCAGCAGATGCCGCGTATGCTCCGGCGAGTCCTGATAGCCGCCGCGGGCATGCAGCATCTGGAAATTATGCCAGAGCAGCATCTGGCCGGGCTCCAGCAGGAATTCGATACGCATGTCGTCGCGTTCGGACACGGCGTCGAAATAGTCCAGCGCTTCCCGCAGGCGCGCGGGCAATGCCTCCCCGCGCAGCTTCGCGGCCTGGTCGATGAAGCTGCGCGAATAGCCGCAGCTGACGATGCCATCGATGCAGCAAAACAGTGGGATCTTGAAATCCGTGACCGGATTGGCGGAAAACCGGGCTTCGGCGATCGCGTAATAATAACCCTCATACAGCGGTGCCAGAAGATCCGGCCTCGTGGCCAGGATTTCGTTGTGGATCGCCAGGCTGCTGACGATTCGGCTGAGCCCGCCGGTTGCCGATCGTTGCAGGCACATCAGGCCCACCATGCGGTATGAATCGGTGTGTGGGGTCAGTTCCTCATTGCTGCGATAGCCGCGCGCGACCGGGTCATCCTTGACATGGCGGACATGGCCAAGCCGATCACCGAGCATGGACTGTTCGGCGGGGGTGCCGAGATTGGTGCCGATTCCCCAATAGATCCGCTCCATATCCTCTTCGGAATGGGTGCCGCGGCTCAGGCCTGACAGCAGCACCGCGCCGCGGCCATGGCGGATGGTCTGGTCGAGCCAGGCCGTCAGCGCGGTGATTTCGGGATGGTCAAAATCGTGCCGCGTGGCTTCCTGCGGCCTGAGATGCCGGGTCCGCGCGACAGTCGCGTCGAAGGCGGCGATCTGGGCCGGGGTCAGGTGATAGGTCAGGCCGGCTTTGCCGCCGATACTGTTGGACGTCCAGGCGGCGGGCACGTCGATGCGATGCTGGTAGGGAGTCATTGTTGTTTCCTCCTCTGGCCGTGGGTTTGGCCCATTATCCAGGAGCCTTGCGCACGCGAGGAGGGGCGTCAACCAGGGGCGGTCACATGTGGCTAGCTCGTGATCTGTCCGGTGTTTGTAGCTCGTGACGTGTCCGGTCATCTGC
>CAIXEA010000232.1 GCA_903918315.1 uncultured Acetobacteraceae bacterium
CCAAGACGATCTCCACCAACACCACTATGATCCCCGCCAGCACAAACGTCTGGTTCTGGGGCATAGTATGAAAGCGGTCATTCTCGCCGGCGGGCTGGGCACACGGCTCAGTGAGGAAACAGCCCTCCGCCCCAAGCCCATGGTGGATATCGGCGGGCGCCCGATCCTATGGCATATCATGAAGATCTACGCAGCCCACGGCATCAATGATTTCATCATTTGCCTCGGCTACAAAGGCTTTCAAATCAAAGAATACTTCGTCAATTATCGGCTCCATGACGCCGACGTCACCGTCGATGTGGCCAGCGGCACACTCAGCTTTCACCGCTCGCACGCAGAACCCTGGCGCGTCACCCTCGTCGATACCGGCGATACCACCCAGACAGGCGGCCGGATCAAACGGATCGCGGAATACGTCGCGGATGAGCCGGCCTTCTGCATGACCTATGGCGATGGCCTCGGCGATGTCGATATCACCGCCCTGTGCGCCTTCCACCTGGCCCATGGCAAAGAGGCGACGTTCACAGCCGTCCGCCCCCCAGGCCGCTTCGGCACATTGGACCGCGTCGACAATGCCGTTGTCTCCTTCGCCGAAAAGCCAGTTGGCGACGGGGTCGGCACCATCAATGGCGGGTTTTTCGTCCTCTCCCCCTCGGTTCTCGACCGCATCGCCGGGGACGCGATGCCGTGGGAGCATGAACCCCTTGAAAGCCTGGCGCGTGACGGGCAACTGATGGCCTTCGATCATCTGGGATTCTGGCAACCCATGGATACGCTGCGTGAACGCAACCTGCTCGATCAGCTCTGGGCATCGGGCAATGCGCCGTGGAAGGTATGGTGACCGCGCGCCGCCCGGACACAGCGTTCTGGTCCGGGCGCACCGTTCTGCTGACCGGCCACACCGGCTTTAAGGGGGCCTGGCTGGCGCGCATGTTGCGGCAGCTGGGTTCTCGCGTCGTGGGCCTATCCCTGCCCCCCTCGACGGAACCGGCCTTGTTCACCATGCTGCTGCCTGACAAGCAGGTCGACCACCACCTCGGGGACATACGCGACGCCGAACGGGTTCGTGCGGTGATCCGGTCAGCCAGGCCTTCGGTGGTGTTCCATCTCGCGGCGCAGGCCCTGGTGCCCGCCGGTTACGATGATCCCGCGGGCACCTTCGCCACCAATGTCGACGGCTCCATTCATATCATGGAGGCCATGCGCGGATGTTCCAACATCGAAGCGGCGGTGCTAGTAACCACGGATAAGGTCTACCATAACGATAACACCGGCCTGCGCTTCCGTGAGGCCGATCGGCTTGGCGGCAAGGACCCGTACAGCGCGTCTAAAGCCGCGGCAGAGGTTGCGGTCGCATGTTGGCGCGAGTCGTTTGGCGCCCAGATGCCGCCGATGGCCACCGCCCGCGCCGGCAATGTGATCGGTGGCGGCGATTTCGCGCCGACACGGCTGGTTCCTGATATTGTCCGCGCGTTGGTACAAGGGGAGTCGCTGGTTTTGCGGTACCCCGATGCGACCCGGCCCTGGCAGCATGTCCTGGATGTGCTGGTGGGGTACCTCTTGCTCGCCGAACAGACCGCTGCGACCCGGGGCAGCATCCCGGCCATGAATTTCGCCCCGGATGCGCCGGCCGATATCAGGGTTCGCGATGTGATCGCCGCCTTCGAACAGGCGTTTCAGTCCAGGTTACCCTGGACCCAGGCGGTGGACCCGCCGCCTGAGGCCGCGACGCTGGCCCTGGATCCACGGTTGGCGATGGAGACGCTTCGCTGGCGTCCCCGGCTGGATCATCAGCAGATGATCGAGTCGACGGCCGCTTGGTATGCGGCCTGGCGCCGCGGCGACGACATGGCCCGCCGATGTGAGGCCGATGTCGCTGACGCGCTGGCCTGACTGAGGCGCGCTACCCCCGCTCCGCATCGGCCAGAACCTCTCGTGCCAAAGGCAACATGGCATAATCCACCATCGCACCTTGATAACTGACGGCGCCGAGGCCCGCTTTCTCCGCCGCTTCAAACGCCGCCAGCAAGCCCGTGAAATACGCCACCTCCTCCGCCGTGGGCCGATAGACGGCGTTCGCGACTGGTACATGCGTCGGATGCATCACCGCGACACCGGTATACCCAAAGTCCCGGGCGCGGCGGACGAGGCGCTCCACAGCGTCCAGGTCCGATGCGGGGGTGCCGAACACGGCGGCGATCGGAAACAGGGCGCCACCGGCGCGGCTGTCGAGCACCAGTTTGGAGGCCAGGTACATCTGCTCCAACCCTTCTGTCGTCGCGCGGAAGCCAAAGGCCCGGGCGAGATCGCCAGACACAGGGCCGCTCAGCGCGCCATGGATGCCACGCACGCGGGGACTGGCTTTCGCGATGTCATGCGCCGCGTACATCGCCTCGGGCGTCTCGGGCAGCGGCAGGATGCCGACGCTCCCATGCGCGACTCCAGCCCGGCCTTCGGCGTAGCTCAGCATATCGGCCATACGCCCGACGTCAGCCGGTGACAGGACTTTCGGCATGATGATGGCGGTCAGCCCGCCGGTGACCGCGGCCGCGACCTCTGCCGCCGTGCCGTCATGCATCGGCTGCACCCGCACGATCGCACCCATGCCGGCCGCCTGGAGTTCGGCGATCTCATCCTTGAGCAGAGTCATCGCCTGAGGCTTGAACTGCGGCGGGACCGAATCTTCGATATCGAGGATGACGGCGCCAGGCTTGACCCGGATCGCCTTGGTCACCCAGTCCCGGCGATGGGCCGGGAGGTAAAGCATCGAACGGATGGGCCACATCGGGGCAAACTCCTGCTTGGACGGTTGGCATGATCATGCAAGCCGCGGAGCGGGCTGTCGATGGAGCCGCGTGCCTTTGCAATTGCGCGCGACTGCCCGATGATGCGGCAACCGTCATCCCCGTCCAAGGAACGCATCATGGCTGTCCTGCCGTTAGCCGGCCTCAAGGTCCTCGACCTCACTGCTCATCGCGCGGGTCCGACCGCCGTGCGGCAATTGGCCGATTGGGGGGCGGATGTCATCAAGATCGAACCGCCGGGGGAGGCCAAGGGCGATGTCGTTGGGGGTAACCGGCACGGCTTCGATGTCCAGAACCTGCACCGCAACAAGCGCGGCATGACCCTCAACCTGAAGACGCCGGAAGCGCATGCGATCTTCATGCAGCTGGCGGAAACCGCCGATGTGGTGGTGGAGAATTACCGTTCCGACGTGAAGTTCCGTCTGAAGGTTGATTACGACACCATCGCCGCGGTCAACCCGCGCATTGTCTACGGCAGCATCTCCGGGTTCGGGCAGAGCGGCCCCGACGCGACTCGTCCGGGCGTGGATCAGATCGCGCAGGGGATGGGCGGCCTGATGTCCATCACCGGCCTCGCTGGCCAAGGCCCTGTCCGTGTCGGCATTCCGATCGCCGATCTGACGGCGGGCCTTTTCCTGTCTCAGGCCATCCTGCTGGCATTGATGCAGCGGGCGCAGACGGGCAAAGGGCAGTGGGTGCACACGTCCCTGCTGGAAGCGCAGATCTTCATGCTGGATTTCCAGGCGTCGCGCTGGCTGATGGCGCATGAGGTTCCCGGCCAGGCCGGCAACGACCATCCGACCGGCATTCCCACCGGCGTGTTCCCCACCGCCGATGGCCATATTAATATCGCCGCTTCGGGGCAAGGCCTGTGGGAGCGGTTCTGCAAAGCCATCGGATGGGACACGGCGCTGACCAACCCCGACTATGCCACCGGCGGCTTGCGCTCCAAAAACCGCAAGCAGGTCAATGAGGCCATCGGCCGGATCACGCAGACGAAACCCAGCGCGCATTGGCTGGCGGTCATCAACCGGGCGGGCGTCCCCTGCGGGCCGATCAACGACATCGCGGCGACCTTCGCCGAACCGCAGACGCAGCATCTGGGCATCGCCCGGACCATCCATCATCCCCAACTCGGGGACATCAAGGTTGTCGGTCAGCCCATCAATCTGACGGACGCGCCACAGCCGGAGGCGTTGGGTCCGACGCCGGATTTGGGGCAACACACCGACGCCATCCTGGGCGAATTGGGCTACGACGCGCCGACGATAGCCGATCTGCGGGCCCGTGGCATTGTTTGAGGCAGATCATGACATACCCAACCCATCTGATTCCGACCACGGTCGTCGGCAGCTACCCGCAGCCGGATTGGCTGGTGAATCGCGAAACGCTGCACCATCACGGGGTGCCACGGACCCACGCGCATGACGTCTGGCGGATCGCCGGCGACTGGCTGGAACAGGCTCAGGATGACGGTACCATTCTGGCAATCCGGGAAATGGAGCGTGCCGGGATCGACATTGTCACCGATGGGGAGGTGCGGCGGGAGAGCTACTCCAATCGCTTCGCCTTGGCGCTGGAGGGAATCGATACCGACCATCCTGGGACGGTGACATCATCGGGCGGTCGCTCGACCGCGGTGCCTCGGGTTGTCGCGCCGATCCGGCGGGTGGCCGCGGTTGAAACACGGGACGCTCAGTTTCTGCTGCGCAACACCGGTCATGCGACCAAGATCACCCTTCCCGGACCCTTCACCCTGTCGCAGCAGGTGCAGAACGATTTCTATAAGGACGAGGAGGAGATGGCGATGGATTACGCCATCGCCGTCAATCAGGAACTCCGCGACCTCAAAGCCACGGGCGTGGATGTGATCCAATTGGATGAGCCCTGGGTGCGGACCTCGCCCGAGAAAGCCACCCGCTTCGGCATCAAGGCGATCAACCGCGCGCTGCAGGGGATCGAGGGGACCACGGCGGTGCATCTGTGTTTCGGCTATGCGGCGGTCGTGGCGAACAAACCGTCCGGCTACAGCTTCCTGCCGCAACTGGCCGACACCATCGCCACGCAGATTTCGATCGAGGCAGCGCAGCCGCGTCTGGATCTCGGTGTGCTGCGCGACCTCGCGGGGAAGACGATCATGCTCGGGGTGCTCGACCTCGGCGACAACACCGTTGAAATGGCCGAGACGGTTGCCGCGCGGCTTCGGGCCGGGTTGCGGTTCGTAGACGCAACCCGACTGGTCGCAGCCCCGGATTGTGGGATGAAATACCTGCCGCGGGACGTGGCCTTCGGAAAGTTGAAGGCGATGGTGGCGGGGGCGGCGATCGTGCGGCGGGAATTGGCGGGTTAGCCGGTTAAACCCCCAGCACCGACCGCGCCTCCTTCACGACATCCTCCAGGGCGCCAGCGGAGAACGGCGACATCAGGCCGGCCGAGTCAACCAAAGCTCCAAACGGGGCCGAACCGCCACGCCCGCATAGGGCGATATAGGCATCCAAGGCCTCGGCCTCATTGCGGCGGGCGCGCACCCAGAACTGCATCGCGCAGCACTGCGCCAAGGTGTAGTCGATATAATAGAAAGGCGAGGCATAGATGTGGTGCTTCGCCTGCCATCGCCCGCCCTTCGCCGGATAAGCGAGGTCGCCATAATCTGTCCAGGGCATGTAGAGCCGTTCCAGCCGGGCCCAGATGGCGTGGCGTTCTTCCGCCGTTGCGTCGGGCCTGGCATAGACTTCATGCTGAAAGTGATCGACGCATACGCCGTAAGGCAGGAATGCCAGGGCCCCAATCAGGTGCATGCGGCGAAACCGCTCCGCGGCTCCGGCGCCGACCATCAGCTCCATATGGGGATAGGTGAGAAATTCGAGGCTCATGGAGTTGATTTCGGCGGCCTCCATCGTCGGCCATAGATAATCGATGCCGGGCTGATTCCGGCTTTCCCAGTTCTGAAAGGCGTGTCCCATTTCATGGGTGAACACGCCGATATCGTTATGGGTGCCGTTGAAATTGGCAAAGATATAAGGCACGCCCGCGGTCGGGAACGATGTGCAGAAGCCGCCGCCGGCTTTGCCGGGCCGGTTGCGCAAATCAAGGAAACCGCCTTCGTTCATCAGCCGGAAGAAGGCGCCCAGCCGTGGCTCCATCCGGTCGAACAAGGTCTGCGCCTGCGCGACCAGGACGTCATGATCGCCCGTGGGTGCCGGATTGCCGGCCGGATCGATCAGCGCCTCATCCCAGAACCGGAGCCGATCCCACCCATGGGCGACCCGGCGCTGCTCCAGCAGGCGGCTCACAAGGGGTACGACATGCGTCCGCACCTGTTCGCGATAGCGGGCGACGTCTGCCGGGCCATAATCGACCCGTCGCAGCCGCTTGTAACCGAGTGGTGTGTAAGTCTCGTACCCCAGCGTCCGCGCCATGGCGTGTCGGACGCGGACCAGGTCCGTGTAAATGCGGTCGAGTTCTTCGCCATGCGCCGCCAGGAACGCCCAGCGCGCTTGTTCCGCCTGGTACCGCACGGCCCGATCCGGTGATTCCGCGAAGGGAACCAGCCCGGACAGATTGACGGTCTGCCCGCCGATTTCGATGGATGCGGCCGCGAGCAGTGACGTGTAACGCGCGCTGAGCCGCGCTTCCTCCTCCAGGTCTGCTTTGATGGCCGGATCGAACGTCTCAATGTCGCAGGCCCAAAGCCGCAGGGCATGCGCACCGGCCACCCGCTCCCACGTGGTCCGGTCGGGGTCCGCCAGAATGCGCCGTTTGATCGCGACCTCGCATTCCGTCGCTTCGGGCGCCAGGGAATCGGCGTAATCCCGGTCAGCGATGGCAACCGGGTCCTGGGTATTTTGGGCAAAACGGAGATGAACCAGCGCGCTCCAGCTCTCATAAGCCCGGCGCTGCGCATCCCAGGCGGCAAAGGCCGCGGGTTGATCGCCACGGTCAAGCAACGCACCGATCGCCGCATGGGCCTCTTTCAGGCTCTCGCGCGTGGGCTTTGGCGCATCGATATCGGCGAAACGAAGGGTCATGGGGCCGGTTCCTGTTCGATGCGGATCACGGCCAGCACCGCGTCGCCGGCTTCGGTCATCGGTTCGGTCAGATGGAGCGTATCGAGCAGGCCTGCGTCACCGACCCGCCCGCGCAGGATGACGGCGAATACCAGCGGCCCTGGCGCGATGGTCGGAAGAGCCGTGCCGCTGAGGATCTGCACGGTATGCGCGTATCCGGGCCAGGCAGTGATCACGTTCAGCACCCGGCACGGCCCGCCCAGCAAACGGCACGCCATGGGCCCGGCGCCATCGAAGGCGGTGGGCTTGTTGTGCTCGCGAACCGTCAGCGTCCGCCCGGCCGGCAGCTCCAGCGCGAAGCCGGTGCCCTCCAGCAAGGTGATTGTCCGATCGAAGCCCCGATAGTCCGAGAAGGGCGCGTCGTGGTCCAACCAGGCGAAGCCGATGAGCCAGCCTTCACCGGCGGCGATATCCGCTTTCCGGCCGGCCTGATTGGCCCAAAGGGAAACCGGCAACGTCGCGCCGCGCATGATCGCGGTCATAGCGGCATCTGCGATGCGACGAGATGGCCGGGGGTGGCGTCGTCACGTTGGAGATCCAGCCGCGTCTCATGCAGCGCGGCGACGGATTGCCGGTGCGCGATGGATACCAACGTCACACCCGGAATCTGCTCGCGCAGGACCCGGTACAGCGCCGCCTCCGCGTCCGGATCGAGGCTGGCGGTCGCCTCATCGAGGAAGATCCACGATGGTCTGGCCAGCAGCGCCCGCGCCAGGGCAACCCGCTGCTTTTCGCCACCCGACAACCGCTGCGCCCAATTTTCGTCCCGATCCAACTGGTCGGCCAGGTCCGGCAGGCCGGCATCTGTCAGCGCCTGCGCGATCGCATCGCGATCGTAGTCATTGGCACCACGCGGGTAGCATACGACGTGCCGCAAGGATCCCAGCGGAATATACGGCAATTGCGGCAGGAAGAACGCGTTCTCCGGCACCGCGATCCGGCCCTCCCCGAACGGCCAGATGCCGGCGATGGCCCGGAAGAGCGTCGACTTGCCCGAGCCCGATCGGCCGGTCACCACCACAGAATGGCCAGAGGTCAACGTCAGATCGGCGTTTTCCAGCAGCCGCTGCCCCGAGGGCAGGGCGATTGTCACGCCGGACAGATGCAGGTCCTGGTCGGGTGAGGTCTCCATGATGAACCCCTGTCCGGCATGCGCGCGGGCATCCGCGATCGAGGCCTGGAACGTCGATAGCCGCTCCACCACCGCGCTCCATTCGGCGAGATTGGGGTAATGGTTGATGAACCACGACATCGTGTCCTGCACCCGCCCGAACGCGCCGGCGGTCTGAGTCAGGCCGCCCAGTGGCAAAGTGCCGAAGAAGTATTTGGGTGACGCGACGATATAGGGGAAGACCGTGGCGATCTGATCGTAGCCAGCCGTCAACATGCTCAGCGCCTTCACCCGCCGCATGATGGCCCACCAGTTGCCCGCGAGTGCGGTGAAACGGTGAACCAGGCCGGCTTTCTCTTCGTTTTCGCCCCGGTAGAGGGCCACGCCTTCCATGTTTTCCCGGAACCGCACCAGGGCATAGCGGAAGTCCGCTTCGACCCGTTGCTGGCGGAAGCGCAGCGCGGCGAGCGGCTTGCCGACGAGATGCGTCGCCCAGGTGCCCGCCACCGCGTAAATCAGCGCGACCCAAACCATATACCCGGGGATGGACACGCCCATGATGGTCGTCGCCCCGGACAGGCCCCACAGGATGCCGATGAAACTGACGAACGTCGCGATATTGGCAATGAAGCTGATTCCCAGCGTCAGCGCGTTGTCGACGAATTCGCGGATGTCCTCGGCGATACGCTGATCGGGGTTGTCAGGACCGCTGGCACGCAGGTCCTGCGTCATGGCGATCCGATAATAGGCCCGATCCGCCAGCCACTCGTCCAGAAAGCGGCCGGTCATCCAGCGCCGCCACCGTATCTGCAGCCATTGGGTCAGAAACGTGAAATAGATCGCAACAACGATATAGACCACGGCGACCTCGCAGAAGCCGGGCATCAGACCGCTATCCGTCCGTCGATAGGTGAACAGCAGATCCATGAACGCGTCCCAGTTCTTCTCCTGCAACGCATTGAAGAATTCGCGATTCCAGTAGCTCAGGACCACGCTCATGCCCACGAGGCCGAACCGCAGACCCAGGATGCCGATCAGCAAACCAATCGCTGAAGCCCGTTCGTCCGACTGCCAGAAATAGGGCTTGGCCAGTTGCCAGGAGCCGCGCAAAAACGGTCTTAAACCACGCATGATCGTCCTATCTTTCCGAGGCCATTGGGCTTTCCAGGGCTGCCTGAATCGCCGGGAGCCAGGCGTCGATGCGCGCCCGGTTTACGCCGAGATCGGAATGCCCGTACACGCTTCGCGAATACAGCACGAGCGTGCTCGGGCCGTCATCCGGTCCCGACACCGCCGCGGTGATCAGGTCGGGGAAGTTCAGCCAGGCACTGCGGGCCACGAAATGGACCTGCCGCAGATCATGATATTGTGCGGCGGGAAACACCCGCGGCTGCGCCTGCGCCAGGGCCAGAATCGCCTGATACAGACGCTCCGGCGGGACGCGATACGGGCCGGTCACGACATCAGGCGTGGGCAGGAAATCCGCGGGCGCGGCCAATGCGGTATTGGGCGTGGTGGGGCGGATGATCGCGGTCACATCCAATGGCCGCGGCACCGGCAGGCCGCGAACCCCTTCCGCGCCACACGCCGGCATGAGAAAGCTCAGGAGCCATGGGAGAGGGTTCATAGGTCGGACATGGCTTGGCAATGCGGTTTCGGCAAGATGAATTCGTCGCGTGTTAACCAATCGTTAACTTTGTTTTGGTTAGATGGCGCATATGACCGAACCGGCCTCCGCCCAGCAGACCCATTGCGTGCTCGAACATCGATTGTTCGCATTCTTCGACACTCCGTTCTTTCGCCGCTCGGACATGGATACCACGGCTGTCATGGTGGTCCGGCTGGGTGAGCGTGAAGCGTCGATGCCACTGGACTCGATCCGCAGGGAGTTCGGTATCGCGGAAGACACGCCGGATGGCCGGATGCTCGCGATGATCAACGAGGCCCTCGATTTCGTCCCCGTGCTCCGGATCGGGGATCTATTGCCGTCGGAAATTCTGACAGGCAGCGCGAGTTGGGAGCCTGGGCCGGATTACCGCCGCCTCGCGTTGACCCGGCTGCAAGTGCAACTGGTGGCCTGGTTGCATGGTGAAAACGGGGCGGAGACCACGTTGTGGGACCCCGCCGCGCTGGCGGGTGCCGATGAGGACCCGGTCTTGAGGCAGCAAATTCAGGACGCCTTCCAGCGCGCCGCGACGGCGCTCGATCTGCCGTCGAAAGAGGCGGTGATCGCGCAGATGGAGGATCTGGCTTATGAGCTGTCGTTCATCGAGGCATCGCGCGAACGGCTCCTGGATCGGGTCCGACGCCTGGCCCGGCGGCTGGAGCAGTGGGCGCGCAGCTTCCGCGGGGATAGCGAGCAGCGGACCACACTGGATCGCCTGCGCCACCTGAGCGGAGAGGCGTTGCGTCAGATCAACCACCGCTTCGAACAGCAGGATGCCCAGACCGGCGAGATTCTGTCCGCGCTGCGCCATCTGGACAGCCATCGCACATTCATCCGCTCCAACCGCGATTGGCTGCACCGCTGCGATCTTGCCTGGGCGCCGTTGCTGGATGAATGGGATCAGGCCGGAGACGTCCGGACCGAGGCCCATCGGGCGCTGTTGGCGCGCACCTACCAGTTCCTCGCGCCCCGCTTCATGCCCGTGACCGAATGGCTCAAACCGCGCAAACCCGGGCGCAAGGACGCCCCTGGCCCCCGGATGGACTGGTAGCGGATCAGCCCGCGTCCCAGCCGATGACGAAGCGCTCCGGCAGCGGTTTGCCTTCAAAGCTGAGGGGTTCGATCACCCGCGGATTCGGGCGCAGCAGGACCTGCCGGATGATTTCAGGGATGATGACACCGCCGACATAGCGGCCCATGCACTCATGCAGGCCATAGCCGAAATGGAAGGTATTGACTTGCGGCGGACGGGTTGGATCAAAAGCCGCCGGATTGGGGAACCGGACCGGGTCGTGCATCGCGGCGAGGACCAGCGGCAGCACGTCGGTACCGGCCGCGATCTCGGTCTGCCAGGGACGGCCGGCACCGAGCGTGTAGGGCGCCTCGGCGGTACGGAAGAGATAGGGCGAGATGGGGTTGAAGCGCAGCGCCTCCCACACATAAGCGTCGAATTCAGCGGGATCGTCCGATTGCGCGGCGGCGGCCGCGGACGCCAGCACCTGCGGACGATCAAGAAGTTGCGCGAGGGCCTGGGCTGTTGCCTGGGACGCTGTCTCGACCGTGCCAATCAGTAATCCGCCGATATTCAGGCCTTTCCATTGCAGGCCATATTGGTCGGGCGTTTCAATATGGGTGCGCATCACCCGGGTCACGACGTCATCGGGAACCGGGAGCATGGCGAGGATCGCGGCCTCCCGCTTGATCAGAAGCGATCCGATATACGCCACCAATTCCTTTTTGCAGCGCGTGACATTGTCGTTCACCAGCCCCCGATCGGCTACGATATCCCAGGGATGGTTGTGAAAGGCATCGTACTGGTTCCAGAAGGACCATTCCGCCAGCTTACCCGGCGGGGCACCCGTCAGGCCGAAATAATCCTCCACCACCCGGATGGGGACATGGCGGGTCAGGCCCGGGACGGCGTCGATCTGGCCCTGGGCGGCATCGAGTGCCAGGTTGGTTTCTTTGGCGACCAGGGCGCGGATGCGGGGAATATCCGCCCGATCCAGAAAAGCCGACATCGCGGATTTGTCACGAAAATGGACGTCCGTATCGTCCTGCGACATCAGGTAGGGTTTCATTTTTTCGTGATACGGCTTCACGCTGAAAACCTGATTGACCCGCAGGACTTCAATCACATCGTTGAAATCCGCGACGAACGTACAGACCGAAGTCTGGAGAATGGGGCGCCGGTCGCGGAGTTCGTTAACGAGCGGCAAAGCCTCGGTATCCAGCCACCCTCGGATCAGCGCGAACCGATCAGCTTCCGGCGTGGCGTCGATGCGATCGAGATAGCTCATGAACGGCCCCCTCCGATGTCATTTGTGGGCCGATATTAGCAACCTGATGTTGTAATGAACAGTAAAAAGGCGTTGCACCTCGTTTCGTTCAAAGGAGAACGAGGTCATCCCGGTGGATCATCTCGTCGCGGCCGCGCCAGCCCAGGATGGCTTCGATCTTGTCGGACCGATGCCCGGCAATCTGTTGCGCGTCATCGCTGGCATAGGCCGACAGGCCGCGCGCCAAGGCCCTTCCATCGGGCCCCTCCACCACCACCGCGTCACCGCGGTTGAACGTGCCGCGCACCGATCGCACGCCGGCGGGCAGCAAGGATGTGCCGGCCGCCAGCGCGCGGGCGGCGCCGGCATCGACGGAAAACGTGCCGAGTGGCGACAGCGCCCCGGCGATCCACCGCTTGCGCGCGGTGCGGCCCTCCGGCGCCGGCATGAACCAGGTGCACCGCGCGCCCGCTTCCAGCGCGGCCAGCGGATGGGCGATGTTGCCGATGGCGATGGCCATCGCACAGCCCGCCTGGGTCGCGATCCGCGCGGCGACCAGTTTCGTTCGCATGCCGCCGGAGGAATAGCCAGGGGGCGGTTCGCCGCCCATGGCTTCGATCTCCGGCGTCAGGGCCTCGACCACCGGTATATGCGCCGCCTCCGGGTCCCGCTTGGGGTCCGCGGTGTAAAGCCCGTCGATGTCCGAAAGCAGGATCAACTGATCCGCCTGCACCATTTCCGCGACCCGCGCCGCCAGGCGGTCATTGTCCCCGAATCGAATTTCAGCCGTGGCGACCGTGTCGTTCTCATTGATGACGGGGATGCAGCCGAGGGCCAGCAATGTATTCAGCGTCGCGCGGGCGTTCAGATAGCGGCGCCGATCTTCGGTATCGTCCGGGGTCAGCAGCAGTTGCGCGGCGGTCAGTTTTTGCCCCGAGAGCGCGTGGCTCCAGGCCTGTGCCAGTTGGATCTGCCCGACCGCGGCGGCGGCTTGCTTCTCTTCGAGCTTCAACCGCTTGCGGCGCAGCCCCAGGGCAGGGCGGGCGAGTGCGATCGCACCGGACGATACGACGATCACATCGACCCTCCGGGCGCGCAGGCCCGCGATATCGGCCGCGACTCCAGCGAGCCAGGCTGCGCGGGGGGCGGCATTGGCGGAATCGACGACCAGCGCGCTGCCGATTTTGACGACGACTCGCTGGGCTTGCGCGAGACCCGGGAGCAGGCTCACGCTGCCTTCTCCCGCCGCTCCGTCGTGATGGTGTTCTGTAAGGCGCGCAGAACCTCCGGCACGCCCTGGCCGGTGACCCCGGACATCAGCATGACCGGGGCACCGGAGGCCTTGCGGAGCGCGGCCATGCGCGCCGAGGTTTCACGCGGGGTCATGGCGTCCGCTTTGTTCAGGACGATGATCTCGGGCTTTTCCGCCAGGCCGCCGCCATACGCATGCAGCTCCTCCCGGATGGTGCGCCAGGCCTGCACGACGTTGCCCGCCGCGCCGTCAACCAGATGCAGCAGCACCGCGCAGCGCTCGACATGGCCCAGGAAACGGTCGCCGAGGCCGGCGCCTTCATGGGCCCCTTCGATCAGGCCGGGAATGTCGGCGAGCACAAATTCTTCCGACATGGACAGCCGGATGACGCCCAATTGCGGATGCAGGGTCGTGAAGGGATAATCGGCAATCTTGGGGCGCGCCGCGGACGAAGCCGCCAGAAAGGTCGATTTGCCCGCGTTCGGCAGCCCGACCAGGCCGGCATCGGCGATCAGTTTCAGCCGCAGCCAAACCCAGCGCTCTTCCCCCGGCCAGCCTTTGGTCGCTTTGCGCGGCGCGCGATTGGTCGACGATTTGAAATGCGTGTTGCCGAACCCGCCATCGCCGCCCTGCAGCAACGTTACCTGCATGCCCGGGCGATCCAGATCGGCCAGCATCGTTTCCTGATCTTCAGCGAAAATCTGGGTGCCGATGGGCACTTTGATGACGACATCGAATGCGCCCGCCCCGGTGCGGTCGGAGCCGGAGCCGTTGCCGCCCTTGGCGGCCCGAAAATGCTGCGTATAGCGAAAATCGATCAGCGTATTCAGCGCATCAGCCGACTCGAAGATGATGTTGCCGCCTTTGCCGCCGTTGCCGCCGTCGGGCCCCCCGAATTCGATGAATTTCTCCCGCCGGAAGGCGATCACACCATCGCCGCCGTCGCCGGAGCGCACATAGATCTTGGCCTGGTCGAGAAACTTCATGGGAGGGGGTACCAAACAGAACGGGGGCCGGCACGCGGCCGACCCCCGTCGAAACAGTCAGTCAGGGGGCGGCGTTACTCGGCGGCGAGGGCAACCGGCACCACGGACACGTGCACCTTGTCTTCGCCGCGGCGGGTGAATTCCACCGTGCCGTCGATGAGGGCGAAAATGGTGTGGTCACGGCCCATGCCGACATTCTTGCCCGGATGCCACTGCGTGCCACGCTGGCGCAGCAGAATGTTGCCGGCGACGACGGCCTGACCACCGGACTTCTTCAGTCCAAGGCGGCGGCCTTCGGTATCGCGACCGTTGCGGGAGGAGCCGCCTGCTTTCTTATGTGCCATGGAAGAACCTCCTGCCTTTAAGCTGCGTTGATATCGGCGACGCGCAGCACGGTGACATGCTGACGGTGCCCGTTGCGGCGGCGGCTGTTCTGCCGGCGGCGCTTCTTGAAGATGATGATCTTGTCGAGGCGATCCTGCGCGATCACGGTCGCGGTCACAGTCGCGCCCGGCACGGTCGGCCCGCCGATGGTCAGGCCATTTTCGCCGCCGACGGCTAACACGTCATTAAAGGTGACGATGGAGCCGGGTTCGGCTTCCAGCTTTTCGACCTTCAGCACGGCGTTCGGCGTCACGCGGTATTGTTTTCCGCCGGTGCGGATCACAGCAAACATGGGGACTACTTTCCAAGACGACACGGGCCGCTGGGGAAACCCGGCGACCGGAGAGGGAGGCGTTATAGCCGTCGGAGACCGTGTGTCAACGAGGTTTCGTCGCGGGCGTCGCCACTCTATACCGACAGTGCCCATGAGCATTGAGGAAACCCCATGCAAACCCATTCGTTTGGTTCACTTTTCCCGGTTTCGACCCTGACCCTCGGCGGCGGGGGACTCGGTATGCTCTGGGGACAAACCACCTTCGATGAATGTGTGGCAACCGTGCGCGCGGCCGTCGATGCCGGGATCAACCTGCTCGACCTGGCGCCGCGCTATGGGGACGGCAAGGCCGAAAGCGTCGTGGGCGCTGCCTTCGGCGGGCGTCTGCCGGCTGGCGTTCGCGTGACCACCAAATGCAATCTCGGCAATCCGCCGATCGCCCGGATCGAGCGCATTCTGCGGCAATCCATCGAGTCGAGTCTGCGCCTGCTTCAAACCGACCGGATCGACCTGTTCTTCCTGCACTCCAACATCGTGCCGGACGGGCATCCGATGTGGGCCAACAAGGACGCGATCGAGCGCTTCACCCCCTATCCGATGTTCACCGACCACGTGCGGCCCTTGTTCGAAAAATTCGTCAAGGAAGGCCTGATCGGCGCCTGGGGGATCACCGGCATCGGACAGCCGGATGCGATCCTGGCCGTCCTCCGCCAAGGGCCGGCGCCGGCGGCGGTTCAGTGCATCGCCAATCTGCTCGACTCGCCCGGCGGCCTGAAATTCTACGAAGGACCGTCCAAGGCGCGGGAGATCATGGCCGTCGCGCGCGCCCAGGGCATCGGGGTGATGGGGATCCGCGCGGTGCAGGCCGGCGCTTTGACCGCCGAGATCGATCGCGCCTTGCCGGCGGCGCATCCGGAGGTTCTGGACTATGCCCGCGCCGCCGGTTTCAGGGCCCTCTGCGCCGAAATCGGGGAAAACCCGGCCGTCATCGCGCATCGCTACGCGCTCGGCCAGGCGATCGATACGCTGGTTCTCGGGGTGAAGAACCGGCTGGAGCTGGCGGAATGCGTGGCCGCCGCCGCCGCCGGACCGCTCCCGGCGGATTTGGTGGCTCGCGTGGATGCGTCCGTGCGCTAGATTACAGGTCTGTGAACGGAGTCGATGAAGTCTGATGGCAACACGATATTGGGCGATTTCCTGGGACGAGTTCCATCGGGACGCGCAGGTTCTGGCCGAACGGCAGCGGGATCTCGGCCCCTGGAAAGGCATCGTGGCGATCAGCCGGGGCGGTTTGGTGCCAGCGGCGATCCTCGCGCGTTCATTGAATATCCGTTTCGTGGAAACCGTTTCGGTGGTCGCGTATGATCAGGAAGGCAAGGGGGAGGAGGAAGCGCTCGGTGAGCCGGTTGTCACCAAGCCCGCCGCCGCTGCCGGCGATGGCGAAGGCTTCCTGATCGTGGACGATCTGGTGGACACCGGTACGACCGCGCGTGTCGTCAGGGCGCTGCTGCCGAAGGCGCGGTTCGTCTGTGTGTATGGCAAGCCGGCCGGGCGCGGCTTGTCCGATGATGTGGTGACCGAAGTCACCCAGGACACCTGGATCGTCCTGCCATGGGAAAAGGACTGACCGGACCGCATCGTTCGCCGGCTGGCTTTATCCGGCGAACAAAGCCTCCACATCCGCTTCGGTCATCTTCAAGGCCCCGCCCTTCTCGGCTTCGAGGACGCTGGCCACCAGACCGCGTTTCTTCGCCTTCAGGACCTCCATTTTCTCTTCGATCGTACCAAGCGTGACCAGGCGGTGCACGATGACCTTCTTGTCCTGTCCGATCCGATGCGCGCGATCGGTGGCCTGATCCTCGACCGCGGGATTCCACCAGGGGTCATAATGGATGACCGTATCGGCGGCGGTCAGGTTCAGGCCGACGCCGCCGGCCTTCAGACTGATCAGAAACAGCGGCACATCCCCCTTCTGGAACTTTTTCACCGGCGTGCCGCGGTCCTTCGTGTCCCCGGTCAGCATCACATATTTCAAGCCATCCTCTTTGAACCGGGCCTCGATCAGCGCCAGCATTTCCGTGAACTGGGAGAAGACAAGCACGCGCCGGCCTTCCTCCAGCATCACGGCCAGCATCTCCATCAGGCGGTCCAGTTTGGCGGAGCCGGCCTTGGCCCGTTCCACCGATTTCAGCTTGATCAGCCGCGGATCGCAGCATGCCTGCCGCATTTTCAGCAGCGCATCGAGAATGATGATGCCGGACCGTGCCATGCCCTTGTCAGCGATGGCGGCCTTGACGCGTGCGTGCATCGACAGGCGGATGCCGTCGTAGATGCCGCGCTGGGCGGATTCCATCTCCACGACTTCATTGATTTCGGTTTTCGGCGGCAGGTCGGTGGCGACCTCATCCTTGGTGCGGCGGAGCAGGAAGGGTTTCACCCGGCTTGTCAGCAGGCCTTGGCGTTCTTCGTCACCGTGCTTTTCAATCGGCGTCCGATAGCGGGCCTTGAAGCCGCGTTGCGAACCCAGGAAACCGGGGGCCAGGAAGTCGAATAGCGACCAGAGTTCGCCCAGATGGTTCTGTAACGGCGTCCCGGACAGGCACAGGCGTTGATTGGCCTTCAGCCGCAGCGCCTGCCGGGTCGTTTCGGCCTGTGGGTTCTTGATCGTCTGTGCCTCGTCCAGGATGACGATGTGCCAGTCCTGCGCGGTCAGGATGTCGTGATCGCGCGCCAGCAGCGGGTAGGTGGTCAGCACCAGATCATGCCGCGGGATCTGCTTGAACAGCTTCTTCCGTTCGGTCCCGTGCAGGACCAGAACCTTGAGGCCGGGCGCGAATTTTTCCGACTCCAGCGTCCAGTTCGGGATCAGGCTGGTCGGGCATACGATCAGGGCCGGTTTGGTCAGGCGGCCGGCCTTCTGTTCGATGAGCAGATGCGCCAATGTCTGGACGGTCTTGCCCAGCCCCATGTCGTCGGCCAGCACGCCCCCGAGTCCCGCCCCGGCCAGGAACTGCAGCCAGTTCACCCCCTGCGCCTGATAGGGGCGCAGGGTCCCTTTGAACGTCTTCGGCACCACCGCGTCAGGGATCGACCCACCCGAATCCCGCAGCTTTTGGCCCAGCGCCCGCAGCGTCTCGCCGCCTTTCAGAAGCAGCCCCGCGCGATGTTCCAGGGCCGCCAGGTCCGCGGCATCGAGGCGGGAGAACCCGATTTTTTCGGATTCAGTATCAATGCCGCCGGATGCGGCAAGCTCCATCAATGCCTGGAGCGTCGGCCGGATGCGGCCGACAGGCAGTGACAGCAGGCGTCCACCGGGGAGGGGGATGACAAAGGAGTCATCGTCGCCGCGATCGAGTTGCGCCAGCAATTCCGGGCGATCGATCAGACGGATCAGCGCCGGGACGAGGTCCACCCGTTCCCCGTTCACCATCACACCCAGATTGAGTTCCAGCCAGTCGATACCCGATCCTTCGACCAGCTCGCCGTCGATGGTGCTGTCGGCGGTCAGCATTTGATACGGGAAATTGTCGTCGATATCGACGACCCAGCCATCGTTGCGCAGGTGCGGCAGTTCGTTGGTGAGCAGGTCCAGCCAATCCGCATCCGTGTCGGACAGCACCATGTCGTCGGTATGGGCATGCCGGTAATGGCTGGGGCTCAGCTGGGCGACGCGGTTGAACCCGAGGTCCCGAAGGCGGCTGACCGCGCTGCCCTCCGCCTGGATATCGCGTTTGGGCTCATACAGCGTGCCCTCATGCGCGATGACCTTGGGATGGCGCTGATCGGTGAAGGGAAGGCGCAGGGGCCCATAACCGAAGGTCAGACGGGCCACCGGGACTTCGAACAGCCCACCGGCGACCCGGCGGGCTGTGCCGCGCCCGCGAAAGGGATCCGCGGGCAGGGTGCCCGTCAGCAGCCGTAAATACGGCACCATCGGCGCTTTCAACGCTTGCGGCGCTGACACCTCGGCCGGCAGAGGGGCTTTGAAGCCGGGCAGGCGGCGGGCGACTTCGGCCCCCACGCGCGCCGTCAGTTCGGCGGGAATGGGCGGGGCGGCGAGCAGCTTGGCGGCCATCGCCGCGGGCATCCCAAGGTTGACAGGCCCCATCGTGCCCCGCACGGGGTCCGCGTACCAAGGCGCCGGCAACCGCACGACCCGCAAATCGCCGGGGAGGGTGACGGTCGGACACTGGTTGCCATCCGGCGTCATTTGCCAACCCAGCTGGCCGGGCCGGGCCGGCCCTTCGCTGATTCGGGGCCCGGTCACTTCCCCCCAGACGGCGCGGCCCGTGGCGATCATCCGCCGCATGGCATCGATCGTATCTTCTTCCCCGAGCGCCGGCGTTTGATGGCGCTGCCGGCGCAACAGCCAGGTCAGGATGGCACGGTCGGACGGGCGGACAAAGCGCGCCTGATTGGTCACGTTGGCGGGGGCATAAGGCTTGAACGCACCCGGCAGATTATTCGTGCGCAGCAGGACGTTCATGGTCTGGATGCGCAGCTCGGGGACCCCGTCCTTGGTCGGGGCCTGGTCGAGGACATAGAAGATCCGGTTGCGGACAATCGCCGGGTACTCTTCGGAATCCAATTCGTCGGTGGCGTCCAGGGAGGTGAGCCAGGCGCCGATGGCGAGGGGCATCGGCTCCGTCGCCCGGGCGGTCGGGGTCGTGACGGGATTGAGCCGGGGCCGCCCGCGGCGCCGGGGCATCGTGGGGTCGACCGCCGGTGGCATGGGGGTCGGGGCGGTCATCGGCGCTGACCGGGCCCGCTGTGCCCGTTGCGCCCGATGCGCCGCGATCAGCACCGCCGCGATATGCTTGCAGCTCCGCCCCACCGGGCAGGTGCAACGGCCCGTGATCATCAGCGGACCGAACGGGAAACGCTTCAGCGTGATCTGCTGCACATAGGGATCAGGGAGCGAACCGACAGTGGTCGCCGCGATCGCCGTCCCATCCGGTTCGATATGCAGATTCTGCACCCGGCCACGCTGCTCGTACACCCGCCCTCGATCGAGAGTCGCGGCGTCAAACTGACGTTTGATCACGCTGTCAGACAGGGAAAGATCGGGGGGGGAGGTCGCGTCCATGGGCATAACAGGGACGTCTAGCACAAACTTATACCCGAGTCGGGAGTGCCCTTCGTGCAAATTTTTGCAGGGGCCCACGCCCTTGCGCCGATGCGCGAGTCCGTGAATGCTCGCTGCTTTGCATCGTAGGGTTGAAAGACATGCACGACATCGTGATCCGGGGTGGCACCATCGTCGATGGCACCGGCAAGGCCCGGTTTACGGGCGACCTCGCCATTGACGGCGGCCGGATCGCGCAAGTCGGCGGCAAGGCCGGGCCGGGAAAGCGCGAATTCAATGCCGACGGTCAGCTCGTTACCCCGGGCTGGGTCGACATTCATACGCATTATGATGGTCAGGCGACCTGGGACCCGGTCCTGGCACCGTCATCCTGGCATGGCGCCACCACGCTGCTCATGGGCAATTGCGGCGTCGGCTTCGCCCCCGTCCGCCGCCAGGACCACGACTGCCTCATCGATCTGATGGAAGGGGTGGAGGACATTCCGGGCATCGCCCTCGCCGAGGGGTTGAAATGGGACTGGGAGAGCTTTCCCGAATACCTCGACACGCTCGCCCGCCTGCCCCGCACGATCGATATCGCCGCCCAGGTGCCGCATCACCCGCTGCGGGTCTATGTCATGGGTGATCGCGCCGTGCGCCGCGAAGCCGCGACGGCCGATGATATCGCGGAGATGGCGCGCCTGACCGAACAGGCCCTGCGCGCCGGCGCATTCGGCTTCACCACGTCCCGCACCGAGCAGCACAAGACCACGCGCGGTGAACTCGTCCCCGGACGCAACGCCGAAGAACAGGAACTGTTCGGCATCGCCGCCGCCATGGGCCGGGCCGGCCGCGGCGCTTTTGGCATGCTGAGCGATTTTGATGACGAGAAGGCCGAGTTCGAGTGGATTACCCGCCTGACCAAGGAATCCGGCCGCCCGTTCTGGTTCCTGCTGACCGACCGGTCCTATGACCCGGACCGCTGGCGCCGCCTGATGACGGGGGTGCGGACCGCGCGGGCCAACGGGGCCAATGTCACCGCGCAGGTGGCTGGCCGCCCGGTGGGAATCATTCTGGGCCTGACCACCTCGCTCAGTCCGTTTGCCGCCCGCCCCGCCTTCGCGGCCTTGTCCGGTCTGCCCGTGGCGGAACGGCTGGCCCGCCTCCGCGACCCCGCGGTACGGGCGGAGATCCTGGCGCAGCCGTCCTCGGAACGCCTGCTTTCCATCCTGCCGCCCTTGCAGCAGCCCATCGCGACCCGCTTTGATCGGCAGTACGTGCTGGGCGATCCGCCGGATTATGAGCCAGATCAGAGCCGCAGCATCGAGGCCATTGCCGCCAAGACCAATCTGACGCCGGAAGAATTCTGCTACGACTACCTCACCGGCGAAAACGGCGATCGGATGCTGTACTATCCGGTCACCAACTACGTCTTTGGCGACCATGGCGTTGTGCGTGAGATGATCACCGACTCCGCCACGATCCTGGGTCTGGGCGACGGCGGCGCGCATTGTGGCCAGATTTGCGACTCCAGCCTGCCCAGCTACATGCTGACCCACTGGACGCGCGACCGCAGCCGGGGCCCGAAGCTCGATCTGGAATTCGTGGTCAAGCGCCTGACCAGTGAAACCGCCGATTTCTTTGGTTTCACGGATCGCGGCCGTCTCGAAGTCGGACGCAAAGCCGACCTCAATATCATCGATCATGATCGGCTGCGCCTGCATCATCCGGAATTGCGGCATGATCTACCGGCCGGTGGCAAGCGTCTGGTGCAACGCGTGGATGGCTACACCGCGACCATCGTGGCCGGGACGCCGATCTTCGAAGATGGGCATGAAACCGGCGCGCGGCCGGGGCAACTGGTGCGGGCCTGATCCGGCGGCGGCGGGGGCCTTGACGGTCCCCGCCGGCTGACCGGGTGGTTCTGACCCGACTGGATTCACACATCGCGGGAATGATTTTTGCGGGCGCTGCTCTACACCGTCATAGCCCGGCTTGTCCAGGCTACCTATCGAGGCACGATGCGGGCGGCGGGGGCTTTGACGGTCCCCGCCGGCTGACCGGGTGGTTCTGACCCGACTGGATTCACACATCGCGGGAACGATTTTTGCTAACGCTGCTCTACACCGTCATAGCCCGGCTTGTCCGGGCTACCGATCGCGGCATGGTGCGGGCGGCGGTGGCCTTGACGGTCCCCGCCGGCTGACCGGGTGGCTCGACCCGACTGGATTCACACAGCGCGGGAACGATTTTTGCTGGCGCTGCTCTACACCGTCATGGCCCGGCTTGTCCGGGCTACCTGTCGCGGCATGGTGCGGATAGCGGTGGCCCGAACAAGCCGGGCCATGACGTGTTAGAAATCCCTTTGTTTGGCTTACGAATTTTCGTTTCCACGATGTGTGAACACGGTAGGCTCTGACCGGGCGGCGTTTACTGGGCGGCCTCTTCTTCCCGCCCGCTGATCGGGTAGCGCCGGACCGTCACCGTCTCGATCGCCTCCTTCACGATCGGCGTCACACGCTCGACTTCGACGATCTGGCGGATCGCCTCGCGCACTTCGAAGAAATTGGGTGCTGTGCCGACCCGACGCTCCTGGGCCCGGACCACGAACCAGCCGCCGGGGGCGCGGACCGGATAAGACGATATCTGGTCGGGGGGCAACGCAAAGGCGACCGCGCCCAGTTCCGCCATCAGGGCCTCCCGTCTGACAAACCCCAGATCCCCGCCGCGGGGGGCGGAGGTGTCCTGACTGACATCCCTGGCCACAACGGCGAAGTCGCTTCCGTTCTTGATGTCCTTGATGGCTTTGGCGGCCGCTTCCTCGGTCGTGGTCAGGATGAGCCAGACATGCACTTCGGTCGGGCCGGGCTTGCCTTCGAAAATCGAATTGTATTTCTCCAGCAGCATCGGCTCGGTGATCGCGGCCTTCAGGTCCTGTTCCAGCATGGCGGCGGCGATGGCCTGTTCGGTCGCGCTTTTCGCGCGGCGGCGGACGGTATAGAGCGCGTCGACCCCCGTGCGTTGCGCTTTGGCGATCAGGGCATGCCGGCGGATCAACTGTTCCGTCGCGACCGCAAACAGTGTTTCGAACGGCTGTTGTTTCGCCGGGGTGGGCATTTGGGTGATGATGTCGCCGACTTCCCCGAGGGTGATGGGTCTGCCATCGACCTCGGCGACGATCGTTTGCGACGCCTTTTCGGTCAGATGGGTGACGTTATAGAGCGGCGTGACGGTATCGAAGGCCGGTTTCGTGAGATCGGTCTGCGCGGCCGGGGAGGGGCTGCTTTGCCGCGTTGGCGTCTGGGCCACCACGGGCGATGGCAGGTGCGCCATGGTGGCCGCGATGAGCAGGGGAACGAGCCGGACCAGTGCGCGTTTGGACATTGGGTCTCCTGGGATGGAACGACGTTCGGCTGTGGTGCAAAATGTTGCCGCGGCGGGTTATAGCGCTCTGAAGAGGGAACCAAACCATGAAATTCGGTATCCGCTATTGCAACACGGGCCGTTACACGGACCCGGGCCGCGCGGTCGAACTGGTGCAGGCGGCGGAGGCCGTGGGCTTCGAATCCGCCTGGACGGTCGAACACACCGTGATCCCGCGCGGCTACCAGTCCGCCTATCCCTACACGTCCGACGGCCGTCTGCCCGGCGGGGAGGGGGATTTCGTCCTGCCGGACCCCCAGATCTGGATGGCCTGGGTGGCCGCCCATACGACGCGCATCAAACTCGCCACCGGCATCCTGATCCTGCCCCAGCACAACCCGGTGATCTGTGCCAAGCAGGTCGCGACGCTGGATTCGATGTCGCGCGGGCGCGTGCTGCTCGGCGTCGGTGTCGGCTGGCTGAAAGAGGAGTTTGAGGCTTTGGGCGTTCCCTTCGCTGACCGTGGCGCCCGCACCGAGGACTATATCCACGCCTTACGGGCGCTCTGGACCATGGATTGCCCAACCTATGAAGGGCGGTTCGTGTCCTTCAAAGAGGCCTATATGCGTCCCAAACCAGCCAATGGCACGGTGCCGATCATCATCGGGGGGCATTCGAAGGCGGCTGCGATGCGGGCGGGGCGGGTGGCGGATGGGTTCTTCCCGGCCCGCGGCGCGTCGCCGGAGCTGCTGGCGCTGGTTCGCTCTTCCGCGATCGCGGCGGGCCGCGATCCCGCCAGCGTGGAAATCACGGCCAGCATGCCCGATGACCCCGATCAGCTCCCCGCCATGGCGGCGGCCGGAATCGGCCGGGTGCTGATCCCGGTCACCGGCGTTGCCGGGTTGAAAAGCGCCGTATCGGGCGTCGATGGTGTGCTGTCCTGGAAGGATACGATTGCGCGCTATGCCACGCTCTGATGGATGCGTTCCGGCCTGCCGGAGGCCGCGGATCGGAGAATGGCCTCGAAGACCTCCACACCATGCAGGATCTCCGAGAGGGGGGTCGGAAACGGCTGGCGCGCCACGATGCTGGCCGCGAAGGCTTCCAGTTCGGCGGTCAGCATGTTGAAGCCAACTGTGTCGGTGACGACGGGTTCGGCGGGGCGGCGATGGTCGGTGGTGGCGGGTACCAGCCGATAGGTTGCCATAGGATGGCCGAGAATTTCGGCGAATCCCTCGGTCCCGTATGCCGCGAACCGGTAATGCGGGGTCGCCGCCGTGGAGCAGAACACCTGCCCGATAGCGCCGCTCTCGAAGCGTAAGGTGAGCAAGGTCGTGTCATCCACCGGCGCGGCGCGGCGGGTGACGAGGGCCTGCACCTCCGTCGCGCGTCCGAGCAGGTCGATCATACCATCCACGAGATGGACGCCGATGGCGGTCATCGCACCGGCCGGCGACTCGTCCGGGCTCGCTCGCCATGCCTCCGGGGTCAAGGCCAGTCCATGCAGCGCCGTCTGTTCGGCATTGATGGTGACGATGGTGCCAAGCGCGCCGGTCTTCACAGCCTCCCGCAGGCGCGCCATGGACGGATGAAAGCGCCGGTTGAAGCCCACCGCCAGGACGATGCCGGCCCGCGCGGCGTCGTGCAGCATGCCGTGCGCATCGGCCACGGACAGGGCGAACGGCTTTTCGACGAACACGGCTTTGCCGGCGGCGGCGGCGCGGCGGACCTGATCCGCGTGCAGGCTATGCGGCGTCGCGAAGACCACGGCGTCGATCGCCGTGTCGGTGAGAATCGCATCCAGACTATCAACCCATCGCAACCCGGTTTCGGCGCAGAAGGCCGCCGCGGTCGCGGGGTGGCGGGTATGGGCTGTCGTGAACCGGATCGCGCCGCTCGCGCGCACGGCGTTCACCAGATTCTGTCCCCACCAGCCAAGGCCGACGATCGCCGCGTTGATCATGTGCTGTATCCCGTATGTGCGGGGCGCAGGGTGCGTGACCCCGGGGTGGAAAGGCAATCCCGGATGCCGCACTATCGCGCCAATATAGAGGAACGCGGCATGAGCACATTCGAACTGGTCTGGGATTCCCGCTGCGGCGTGGCGGAATCACCCGTGTGGGACGCAGCCAACCGGCGGCTGCTGTTCTGCGATATCAACGGCAAGCGCATCAATGCGCTCGCGATCGACACGGGCGCTCGGGAGTCCTGGGATTTCCCCGAGGTCGTGGGCAGTTTCGGCCTGTGTGAAACGGGGCGGTTGGTCGTCGCGCTGCGGCACCGTGTCGTCCTGTTCGACACCCGGTCCAAGATGTTGACCGATCTCACCGCGCCGGTGGATGAGCCCGCGACCAACCGCCTCAACGACGGCAAGGTTGGGCCGGATGGCGCCTTCTGGGTGGGCAGTATGGATGAGAATTCGCCGCGGCAACCGCTGGGCGCGCTCTATCGTATCACCGCCGACGGGCGGGTCGAAAAGCGGTCCACGGGCTACGCGGTGTCGAATGGACTGGCGTGGTCGCCGGACGGGCGGGTGATGTACCATTCCGATTCGACCTCCGCGATCATCGAGGCCTGGGACTTCGATCCGGCGTCCGGCGCCACGGCGAACCATCGGATCGTGGCCAAACTCACCAACGAGGACGGCAGGCCGGATGGGGCCGCGATGGATTCCGAGGGCAACTACTGGTCCGCCGGCCCCTCGGCTGGCTGTATCAACTGCTTCTCACCGGCCGGTGCGCTGCTGCGCAAGCTGCCCTTTCCGGTGCCTGGACCGACCATGCCATGCTTTGCCGAGGGGTTCCTGTATGTGACCTCATTGCGTGAAGGAAAATCGGCGGAGGTTCTGGCCGCGCATCCGACCCTGGGCGGGCTGTTCCGCTGCCCGGCGCCGGCTGTCGGCGCGCCGGTCGCCCTGTTTCGGGACACTTGACGGTATCGCCCCCGTCGGGGCTACCATGGCTGATCGATAACGGATCGGGACGACGTGATGACCAGAAAACTGCCCTCCCTCCTGCCGGCTTTGGTGGCGCTCGCGCTGGCCGTGGGACCCTTGACGGCGTGCAACACCATTGCCGGGGCCGGCCAGGATCTGAGCGCGGCCGGCCATGCCGTGACGCATGGGGCGGAAAAGAGCGGCGCGTCCAAATAGGCCGCGCCGCCCTGCACTGAGAGAGGGCCTCGGTTCACGATGGCGTCGCGGCGTGATAGCCATGGGTTTCCCATCGCGAGAGTCCTCCCATGAGCTACGCACCCCAGCGCGCTGATTTCTCCATTCCGGTCCGGATCAACCTCTATTCCGATACCCAGACCCGCCCCTCCCGCGCCATGAAAGAGGCGATGATGGAGGCCGATGTCGGCGATGAGCAGGGTGGCTCCGACCCCTCCGTCTGGGCGCTGTGCGATTACGCGGCGGCGCTGCTGGGGAAGGAGGCGGCGATGTTCCTGCCGTCCGGCACGATGTGCAATCAGGTCGCGATCGCCACGCATTGCCGGCCGGGTGATGAGATCCTGGCGCATGAGGATGCGCATATCCAATCGAGCGAAGCCGGCGGCCCCGGTGCCATCAGCGGCGTGCTCATCCGCGGATTACCCGGCGCGCGCGGGATATTCTCGGCCGAAGCGTTGCGCGCTGCGATCCGCGCCCCGTCGCGGTATTCACCGGCCCAGACCCTGGTTGAGGTCGAGCAGACGGCCAACAAAGGCGGCGGCGCCTGTTGGACCGTGGACGGCCTGACCGCGGTGGGTGCTGTCGCGCATGCGCAGGGAATGCAGGTGCATATGGACGGCGCCCGGCTGATGAACGCGGCGGTGGCGCTTGCCGTCCCCGCGGCGGAGATCGCCGCCCCCTGCGACACCGTCTGGCTCGATTTCACCAAAGGTCTGGGCGCCCCGCTGGGTGCCGTTCTGGCCGGAAGCCAGGCATTCATCGGGGAGGCCTGGCGTTGGAAACAGCGTCTCGGCGGCTCCATGCGGCAGGGGGGAATGAACGCGGCGGCGTGCCTTTACGCGTTGCAGCACAACATCCCGCGCCTGGTCGAGGATCATGCCCATGCGGCCGCTTTGGCACGGGGCATGGCGCAGATCCCAGGGATCACGGTGGAAACGCCGGAAACCAACCTGGTGTTTTTCGATACGCGCGGCACCGGGCTGACGGTGCCGCAGTTCGCGGCCCGCCTGCGTCCCCATGGGGTGACGGTCTCGACCACCGACACCTATCGCGGCCGCGCCTGCCTGCATCTGGACGTCAGCGCGGCTCAGGTCGATGAGGCTTTGGCGATCATGCGGACCGTCGTGTCCGGAGTCTGATCGGGGGTTATGGTGAGCGTCCGCGATAGGTCTCCGGCGCGAAGGCCGCGAACAGGCCACCGGCGATGACCAAAAGCCCCGCGGCGGTGACCAGCGCCGCGACGGCGCCAAACCAATCGGAAATCAACCCCAGCGCCAGCGGGCCGGCGACATAGCCGATGTCGCCGGACATCCGGAACATGCCGATGGTCGTCGCGTTCAGCCCGGGCGGGGCGCTGTCGGCGGCGTAGACCGATGGTGCCGAACCGCCAACCGAACCGGCGATGCCCCAGGCGATGCTGGCGGCGACGAACCACAGATAGTCGGGCGCCACGCAGAACAGCAGCATCGACACGCCGGAGATCACCGTCGAAGGCGCGATCACCGCCTTGCGGCCGAAATAATCCGTCAACATCCCGCCGGGATAGGCGGCGAACAGCCCAACGGTCGTGCCGATAGCCAAAGCGAACCCGATTTCAGACACGCCGAGATGCAGGCGCTGGTTGCCCAGCAGGGGAACGACACTGAACAGCCCGCCGGTCCGCGCGGCAGCGTTGGCGAGCGCGACCAGGCAGGCCAGCATGAACCCGGTCTGCCCGCTGAGGCGCCGCATCTGCGTGAAGGTCGAGATCGCTTTGCCGCCACGCCGGACGGCGGCATGGTTGGGATCGCGGGTTTCCCCCACCGCCAGGGCAGCCACCGCTCCGGCGGCAAGACCGGCACAGGTGTAAGCGATGAAGGGGGCGGTGAGGCCATAGGCCTCCGACAGCAGGCCGCCGGGGTAAGGGCCGACGCCGGCGGCGAAGATGAAGGTGCCCTGATAGATCGCGACCATCCGCCCGCGGCGCTCGGGGGTGGTGATGTCGGCGAGAACGATCTGTCCGGTGGTCACGATCAGCCCGGCACCGGTGCCGGCGACCAGGCGGGCGAGGATGAATTCCGGATAGCTGGTCGCATAGGCGCACCACAGGTTTCCGGCGGCGGTGACCAGCCCCCCGATCGCCAATGTCGGCCGCCGACCAAGGGCGTCGGCAAGCCAGCCACCGGGGACGGCGCCGGTCAGCCGGCCGAGGCCGTATATGCCCACCGCCATGCCAATGGCCGACACCGAGACCCCAAATGATTGCGCATAAAGGGGGAGGGCGGGCATGACCCCGCCGAACCCGAGCTGGTTGATCGCCACCAGCACGCACATCCAGAACAGGGTCCAATTGGTTCTACGCATCGCCTCGACCGTTGTGGGAGTCTGTGGCGCAGCGGTAGCGCGTTTCGCGGGGAAGCGGAAATCCCGTGACGGCCAGCCGCACTACGTGACGGCAGGCCGCACCGGGATCAGCGGCTTTTCAATACCATCCGATCGTTTTCCACCTTAAAGCTGGACAGACGGGCCATGAAGGTCTGGCCCAGCAGGTTTTCGTTCAGCGTGCCGGCCTGGTGCACCACACCCTCGATGTCATGTTCCGTGATATTTCCGATCTTGATCGTATCGATCATGATCGGCGCGACGGCTGTCACGCCGTTGGCGGTGCGAACCTGCCGCGTAAAACGGAGGCGGTCGGCGCTGAACCCCAGACGATCCGCATCTTCGGCCCGCAGGGCGATCACGGTCGCGCCCGTGTCGAACATCATCCGCGCGCGCACGCCGTTGATGGTGACATCGAATCGGAAATGACTGTCGGGGCTGCGTTCCGCGATGGCCTGATTCTGCCCCGCGCTCGGACGCGCGGCCGCGCTGGGTGCCACCTCGGTCGGTTTTTGCACGGTTGGCATTTTCGGGGCCGCCGCTGGCGGTGTGGCCTGAACCGGGGCCTGAACCTGCGCCTGCGCCACAGTGGGCGTGGGACCGGCGGCGGGTGCGACGATCACGGGCGGCGGGGCGGGGGGCGATGGTGCCGCCCGGGTCGTGGCGGCCTGGACCGTTTCGACGCCCCGCGGCGAAGCACCGCTCGTGAACTGGTTCAGCGCGACATAGGCCGTGCCGGCGGTCCCGGCGACACTCACCCCCATCAGAACCCACAGTATTCTGGCCGCCATTCTGTCCCGTACTTTCGCTGTCGAGGGGGCGGCGATCGGCTGGATCGCCCGACCGCTCCTTACCCATCTCGCGGGTCGGCGTCCAGAACCGCGGAGCGCCCCGCGCTTCAGCCTCTCATCAGGCCGCGTCGGCGTGCACCACCCCCAGCAGCCTCGCCTGGAGCGCCGGATCCGCCTCAAGGGCCTTGGCGCTGCCCTCGAACGCCACTTGCCCATTCACCAGCACATAGGCGCGATCGACCAGCGGCAGCACGGTCTCGGCATGGTGCTCCACGATCACCATCGCCACCTTGCCGCGCAGGCGGGCCAGGGCGTCCATGACCTCTTTGACGATGGTGGGCGCCAGACCTTCGAACGGTTCGTCCAGCAGAATCAGCTTCGCCGGAACCACCAGCGCGCGGGCGATGGCCAGCATCTGGCGCTCGCCGCCCGACAGGCTCTCGGCCTTCGATTTCTGCAGGATCTTCAGCTTGGGGAACAGCTCGTAGACCTCATCCAGGGAAATGCCCCCGGGGCGCATGGCGATCTTGAGGTTGTCGATCACCGTGAGGTTGGGGAACAGGCGCCGCCCTTCCGGCACCAACGAGATCCCGCGCTGGTTGATCTCATAGCTTTTGGCGCCCGTGATGCTCTGCCCGTCCAGCGTCATGGTGCCCGAGGTCGAACGCACCGTCCCGGTGATGGCCCGCAGCGTGGTGGTCTTGCCCACCCCGTTGCGGCCGAGCAGCGCCACGGCCTCGCCTTCATGAATGACCAGCGACAGGTCTTCCAGCACCACGCTGCCCGCGTATCCCGCGCGCAGCTTGTCGACCGTGAGCACCGGCTTGCTCATCGCATGCGCCCGTGCCTCCGCGTCGCTCGGCGAGGGCGGGGTGATGATCCGGTCCGCGCCCAGATAGGCGGTGATCACGTCGGGGTTGCGGGCGACATCGGCCGGCTTGCCGTCGGCGATCAGATGTCCCTGATGCAGCACGGTGATGCGGTCCGACAGCGCCAGCACGCGGTCGATGTCATGCTCGATCAGGAGCACCGCATGCGTATTCGCCAATTCCCGGATCAGCGCGCCCACCACTTGGCGATCCGCCTCCGCCAGGCCCGCGAGGGGCTCATCGAGCAGCAGCATCTTGGCGTCGGTCGCGAGGGAGATCGCGATCTCCAGCAGCCGCTGTTCGCCATGCGCCAGATTCTGGCAAGGTTCCGCGGCGCGATCCTGCAGGCCCACGGCCGCCAGCAGCGACCAGGTCCGCGCGTTCAGATCGTCATAGTCATAGGCGTCGTGCCACAGACCGCGGCTGCGCGCGTCCTTGGCCTGCACCGCCACCCGCACATTCTCAAACGCCGTCAGGTTGCGAAACACGCTGAGGATCTGGAACGAGCGCGACAGACCCAGCCGGATGCGCTTGTGCACCGGCATGGTCGTGATGTCGTGCCCGTCGAACACGATCCGGCCGGCGTTGGGCTGCAGAATGCCGGTCATCATGTTGAAGAACGTGGTCTTGCCGGCGCCATTGGGGCCGATGAAGCTGTGCAGCTGATACGGATAGACATCCAGGCTGATATCCGTCGCCACCACCAGCGATCCGAACCGCTTATGCAGCCCGGTCACCGTCAGGATCGGCTTTGCCGGATCGAGCTTCGCGCCGCCGCCATGAAAGGGCGCGATGACCGCCGGGCGCGCCGGGATGCGGCCACGGGTCAGGGTCCAGTCCTCCCGCCCGCGCAGGCGGAACACCAGGCCCTGGATGCCCTCCGGTGACGCCAATGCGAACAGGATCACGATCGGGGCGAAAATCAGCCACCACCCCTCGGTGATCGCGGACAGGCGATCCTCCAGCAGGATGAAGGCGATCGCCCCCCAGAGCGGGCCGAGGAAATGATGCACCCCGCCCAGCACCGCCATCAGGAGGGAGTCACCGGCATGCTGCCAGCTCAGATTATCCGCATAAGCGCCCTTGAGCATCAGCGACAACAGGCTGCCGGCATATCCGACGAAGCCGCCCATCAGCACGAAGGAGACGAATTTCAGCCGGAAGGTGTCGTAGCCCAGGCTCTGCACCCGCTGCTCATTGTCACGCAGCGCCTGCAAGGTGCGCCCGAACGGCGAATGCGCGATGCGCCACAGCAGCCAGAGCGCTACGGCGACGGTGGCGATGGTGAAGAAATGGAAGGTCCAGGGGCTGGTCAGCATCGGCCGGGGCACGCCCTGCACCCCGTTCTCCCCACCCGTCACGTCGGTCCATTTATACGCGATCTCGAACGCGATCTGCGAAAAGGCCAAAGTGAGCAGGGAGAAATACAGGCCACGCCGGCGCAGGATGATAGCGGCGATGATGGCGGCCAGGATCAGGGAGAACACGACCCCGAACACCAGTGCCACGATCTCATTGCCGGCGCCGCGCAGCATGATGAAAGCGACCGCGTAGCTGGCGCAGCCGAAGAAGACCGACGCACCGAAGGGCACCAGGCCGGTATGGCTGACCAGCAGGCACACGCCGGCGCCGTACAGCGTGTAGATCGCGATCTGGGTGATCAGCCCGATCGGTGTGCCGATCGCGGCGGACAGGCCGGTCAGGGCCAGCAGGACCAGGACCGTCACGACGACGGGATGACGCAACATCGGGCTCATTCGAAACGCTCCCACCGCTCACCGAGCAACCCGCGGGGCCGGAGCAGCAGCATCAAAGCCATGAACAGATACATCATCGCGCCGGAGGCTTCCGGCCAGAACTGGATGGTCATGGCGATGACCACGCCCACCAGCAGCCCGGCAATGACCGCGCCGGCGAAAGAGCCGAGGCCGCCAATCGCCACCACCACGAAGGCCGGCATGATGGCATTGGTCGCCATCGCCGGGGTGATGGTCCAGAGCGGTGCGGCCAGCACCCCGGCGATGCCGGAAATGGCGCAGCCCAGCCCGAACACCCAGGTCAACACCTTCGGCAGATTGATCCCGAGCAAGCCAACCATCTCGGGGTCGCGGGAGCCGGCGCGCAGGATGCGGCCGAAGGGCGTGTGTTCCAGAAACAACCAGAGCGCGACCAGCACCACGACCGTCGTGCCGAACACAGCGGCGCGATATTTGGTGATCAGCACCGGGCCCCAGATGAAGATCCCGGACAGGAAGGGCGGCGGGCTGAAGGGCTGGCCGATGCCGCCCCAGATCAGCCGTACCGAAGCCTCGATCAACAGCGCCAGGGCGAAGGTGACGATCAACGAGACCAGCGGTTCCTTGTCATACAGCCGCTGGATCAGCAGCCGCTCGGCGATCATGCCGATGGCGCCGACGCCAATCGGCGCCAGGATGACGGCGGGCCAGCCAAAATACTGATACAGGGTCAGCGCGAAATACGCGCCGAGCGTGAAGAACACCCCATGCGCGAAATTCACGATGCCCAGCAGGCCGAAAATGATCGACAGGCCGATGGCAATCAGAACGTAAAGTCCGCCAAGGACGAGACCGCTCGCCAACTGGGACAGAAGGACTTCGGGGTCGAGCATGGGAGCTCCGCATAAAAGCCTCCCTCCCCAGGACGACCGGGGGGAGGGAGGGGAAAGGGACAGCGTGCGGGCGGGGGCATCACCCCATCTTGCAGCCGATTTCCTCTTCTGAGCCGAACACCTTCTGCAAGTCGGCCGGGTTCTCCGGCAGGGTCGCCTTCACGTCGAAGAAATCCCACTTGTCGGTGATCTTGTCCTTCACCGACACGGCCAGATTGCGCACCAGCATCTGATGGTCGAAGCGGCGGTAGCTGTAGGCGGTCGAGCCGGCCTGGAACTTCCAGGCCTCCAGCCCTTCGACGATCTTCATCGCGTCGGTGGACTTCACGGCATCGATCGAATCGAACAGCGACTTGGCGGTGATCCAGCCCATCCAGGCCTTATCCGCGGCCGGCTTGCCGTGCTTCTTGAGGTAGTCGGCGGCGAAGGCCTTTTCTTCCGGCGGGTTGGCGGGATTGTTGTAGTACCACATCTTGGTGAAGGTGCCGTTCGCGGCTTCGGCGCCAACAGACCAGATGTCGGTGTCGCCGATGGCGATTTCGACGAAGGGGATCTTGCCCTTCATGCCCAGTTCGTTCCACTGCTTGAGGAAGGTGGACAGATCGCCGGCGGCCAGGCCACCCACGACCACGTCCGGCTTGGCAGCCCGGATCTTGAGGATGAAAGAGCTGAAATCGGCGGTGTTCAGCGGCACTTCATCGGCGCCCACCTCGGTGCCGCCAGCGGCCTTGAGCAGTTCGCGCGAGGATTTCAGAATGTCCTGGCCGAAGGCGAAGGACGCCGTGATGTGGTACCAGCGCTTGCCGTAGCTCAGCGCATAGGGCGCCAGCATACGCGATTGCACCACGACCGGCGTGTTCAGCCGGAACGTATAACGGTTGCAGTTCTTGCCCGTGATGTCGGTCGCCGCGGCATTGTCGCACACGAACGGGATTTTCAGCTCCGCCGCCTTGGCTTCCTCGGCCAGGGCGTTGGAGGACAGGGAGCCGCCGAGGATCGCGCAGACCTTATTTTCCTCGACCAGCTTCTGCATGTTCTGCGTCGCGGCCTGCGGGCTCGGCTCGTCGAGCCACACCAGTTCGGCCGGCTGGCCCATCAGCGTGTTGCCGCGCTCTTCCAGCGCGAGGAACGTGCCATTGGCGAGGTATTCGGTCTGTGCCGCGATGCTGCCGGTCTTGGCGAGCAGGACGCCGATCCGGATCGGGTCCGCCGCACGCGCGATGTGCGGCATCGCGAGCGGGGCGGCGGCCAGGCCGGTGGCCCCCAATAAAAGCTTACGGCGCGGCAGAACCAGCGCGGGTTTCAGAACGTCCATGGTTTCCTCCCTTAGGTCCGGACTCCCCTTCAGGGGCCGGAATGGTCAACAGTTTGCGCCGAACATGGCGGATGTTCTAGCGGTTTGGGCGTTGCTGCGCCTGCGCGGCCATGCGCACCGGCGCATTGGCGGCGCCGTATTGCTGATAGTCCCCGATACGCTGGACGAATTCGAAGAAGAAGCGCCCATCGAAGGTCTCGGTATAAGCGTGCAGGAATTCGCCGTTCTCATCCTGATCATAGAGCAGGTTGTGCTGGCGAAGCTGTTCGATGCGCTGGTCGGACAGGCCCCATTTGGCGCCGATATCCTCGTAGTAGTTCGCGGGAATGCCCAGCAGGCGCGAACCCCGCGCGGTCGCCCGTTCCAATGTGCGCAGGATGTCATCGGTCGCCAAAGCGATGTGATGCACGCCGGCACCGGCATAGGTGGTCAGGAACCGGCCAGTGGCGGTTTCCCGGCTTTCGGACACGTTCAATGGCAGCCGCACGGAGCGGTCGGGACTGACCATGGTGCGGCTGCGGATCAGGCCATAGGGGTCCGCGATCTCCCACAACTGTTCCGGGGCGAAGCCGAAAACGGCATGGTAGAACAGGACGAAATTATCCATCCGTCCCATCGGCAGGGCCTGCGCGACATGGTCGACGGCGGTGACCAGAGCGTCCGGCGGGGTGTCCGCGGTCAGGTTGAAGTCGTCGTCGTAAATGGTGCGGCCGGTGGGGGCCGGCTGAACCAGATAGACCAGGGTCCCATCCGGTGCCCGCACCGCGGGAATGCGGCGCTCACCGTCCCCGATGCGTTCGCGCCATTCCGGGCAGAGCAGGCCATTGGCGCGCTCGATGGCCGCGGCGGCGTCATCGACCCGTAGCGCCATGGCGCAGACGGAGGGGCCATGGAACTGGAAATGTTCCGACGCCGCGCTGTCGGGCTCGCTGTTCAGAATGAGATTGACCCGTCCCTGACGGAACAAATCAACCGATTTGGAGCGATGCCGGCCGGCATGATGGAAACCGAGGCCGCGCAGCGTCTCCCCCAGGCGGATCGCGTGCTCGTCATCGACGGCGAATTCCAGAAACTCGACCCCATCGAACGCCGGGGGCGGGGGCAGCACGGTGCCGCCAGCTTCGGCTTCGACCATCAACAAGGACCGCAACCCATCACGGGCCGTGAGTCTCGCGGGGGCGGCTCGGAACTCGTCGTTGAAAATCTCAAGCGATAAGGGGCCGCGATAGCCGGATGCCAGGACCGCGCGCACGAAATCGGCGACGGGGAGCTGGCCCTGACCGGGGAAGTTGCGGAAATGCCGGCTCCAGGACAGGACGTCCATGGACAGGCGCGGCGCGTCGGCCAACTGCACGAAAAACAGCTTGTCGGCGGGCACATCGGCGATCCCCGAGGGATCGTCGTTCAGCGCCAGGGTATGGAAACTATCGACCAGCAGGCCCAAAGCCGGGTGGTTGCCTTCTTGCACGATCTTCCAGGCATGCCGCCATCGGTTGACGTGGCGGCCCCAGGCCAGGGCCTCATAACACACCCGCAGGCCGCGTCTGTGCGCCCGCTCCGCCATCTCCGCCAGATCGGCTGCCGCGCGGGCATCGTCGTTGATCGTGAGCGGGCTGACATTGCTGCATACCATCAGCAATTCGCAGCCCAGCGCCTGCATGACATCGAATTTGCGTTCGGCGCGGTCCATGTTGCGGGCGCGCTGCGGGTCCGGCATCGCTTCGAAATCGCGGAACGGCTGGAAGCAGGTGATGCTCAGGCCAAGGGTCAGCGCCAGCGCGCGGATATCGTTCGGCGTGCCGTCGAAGGTCAGCAGATCGCTTTCGAAAATCTCCACCCCATCGAAGCCGATGGCCGCCGCGGCTTCCATTTTTTCGGGAAGGGTGCCGCTGAGGGACACGGTCGCGATCGATTTGGGGAGTGGCCGATGCAGGCGTGTCATGGCGTCGATGCTCCCCGTTTGGGCGTTGACGTGGATTAACTAGATGGTTAGTTACAGGTCTCGCGGGCGTGACACAAGCCCCAAAATCACATAACCGCGGAGCCCCGCCCCCATGCGCCCAACCGTCCTCGTCGGCCTGATCGGCACCGGCATCCAGGCCTCCCGCAGCCCGGCCTTGCATATGCGGGAAGGGGAGGCGCAGGGCCTGTCCTACCAATACAAGCTGATCGATCTGACCCGGCTGGGATTGGGGGTCGATGCGCTGCCGGAGCTGCTGACCGCGGCGGAGCGGCTCGGCTTCGACGGTCTCAACATCACCCACCCCTGCAAGCAGGCCGTCATTCCTTATCTGGATGCGTTGTCGCCGGATGCGCGGGCCTTGGGCGCGGTGAATACGGTCGTATTCAAAGACGGCAAACGCACCGGCCATAACACCGACTGGTATGGCTTCGCGGAAGGCTTTCGCCGCGCCCTCCCCGATGTCAATCGCGGCCACGTCGTCCAGTTCGGGGCCGGAGGCGCCGGCGCCGCGGTCGCCCATGCGGCACTGACGCTCGGCATGACACAACTGACATTGATCGATGTTGATCCGAGCCGGGCCGCGACGGTCGCCGCCGGGTTGAATGAGCGATTCGGTCCCGGCCGTGCGGTCGTGGGCACCGACGCCGCGACGGCGGTGGCGGGCGCCGATGGCATCATCAATGCGACTCCGCTCGGCATGGACGCACATCCCGGCATGGCCCTGCCGGCATCGCTGCTCCGTCCGGCCCTTTGGGTGGCGGAGGTGGTGTATTTCCCCTTGGAGACGGAACTGCTGCGCACCGCCCGCGCCATCGGCTGCCGCACCGCCGATGGCGGCGGCATGGCGGTGTTTCAGGCGGTGGAGGCATTTCGTCTGTTTTCCGGCGTCACGCCGGATGCTGAACGGATGCGCCAGCATTTCGCCTCGATGGGGGCCTGATCAGGCGCCTCGCATATAACCGGCGATCACGTCGCGGATCATCGCCTTGTGCCGTTCCCGGACCGCGGGGGCGCCCATGTCGCGGCCGAACAATGTGCCGAAGGTGTGCCGGTTGGAAACGCGATAGTAACACAGCGCACTGATCATCATATGCAAATCCACCGCGTCGATGTCGCGGTGGAACTGTCCGGCCGCCTTGCCGCGGGCAAGAATCGTCGCCAGGCTGGTGATGACGGACGAGTTCAGGTTGCGCAGCGTTTCCGACTGCCTGAGATGCACGCCATGGTGAATGTTCTCGACGCTGACCAGCCGGACGAAATCGGGGTTTTCCTCGTGGTAGTCGAAGGTGAAATCGACCATCTGGTTCAAGGCCTCGATCGGGGTCAGCCGATCGAGGTCGAGCGTCAGCTCCAACCCGCGAATGCCGCCATAGACCTGTTCCAGCACCGCGAGGTAAAGGCCTTCCTTGCTGCCGAAATAGTAATAGATCATGCGCTTGGTGGTGCTGATCTGCGCGGCGATCGCATCGACCCGCGCGCCGCTCAACCCATGTTCGGCGAAGGCCCGACGGGCGACCGCCAGGATGTTCTGCCGGGTCTTTTCCGCGTCCAGCTTGCGGGACGGGGCGGTTGGGTTGCGGCTGTCCGGCACGGATTGGGGTCCTTGGGGCGGGGTGGTTCGTGTGATGGGCAGAAATTCACGAACCAGTTAGTGAATGCAGAATGGCGGAATTGGCACCCGGATGCAACGGCCGTCCTTCACCGGCGGCGACAAGGCCTTGTCACACAAGCCCGGTGGTGCTCAAAGCGGCGGCCAAACAACCCGGATTGCCCCCTATGAACAACACCGCCCCCCTTGGTTTTCCCGAAGCTGCGCGCCGTCTCGGCGTCCCTGTCCGGGTGCTACGCCGCGCTATTCGCGCCGGCCGCATTCCCGCCCCGGCGAATGGCGCCGCCACGGCCGCGCTGTCCGCCGAGTGGCTGGCCAGCGCCCAGGCCGCCGCCGCTGCCTCGCCCCGCGCCCTGAGCCGGGCGGCTGCCCAGACCGTGCCCGCCTTCGCGCGCTATGAAGGCACCTCGGCCTGGCACAAATACAACAACCGTGTCCGCGAATACGCGCGGTTCCGTGCCACGGCCGGCTAGACCGTGATCGGCCGAGGTGGACTCACCGAAGCCGTGAATCACGCGATCAACAACGCCACCCCCTGGTTCGCTCCGGGGGGTGGCGTTGTCGTAGGCCTCTCAGTCCTCCGCCGCCAAAGCGAGAAACGCGCGGAGCGCGCTCGACAGATGCGCCTCCCGCCGATGGATGAAAACGGTCGTCACGGACGCTTCGTCCGGCGGCAAGGCGTGCACGGCCACGCGGCCGGCCTGCCACACCGGCCCGATCAGGGCACGGGGCAGAAGGGTAATCCCCAGGCCAGCGGATACGCAGCCAAAAATCGCCTCCAACGTGCCAAACTCCATCAATCGGGGCACCGCGATACCCCGGCGCGCCAGCACGTGCTCCAACCGCTGGCGGTAGGAGCATCCGGCCCGTAGCACGACGATGCGGGCGATACCGCCCTGGGTCGCTGCCTCCATCGAGGCCAGGCCGGGCGCGCTCAGGATTGCCAGTTCTTCCTGGAACATGATCCGTTCAATCAGGGACGGGTGCGCCACCGGGCCACACACGAATGCGCCTTCCAGCCGCCGTTCCAGCACCGCTTCGATCAGTTCCGCCGTGGTCCCCGGGCGGATGGCCAGATCGACCTCTGAATATTGGCGCGCGTAACGGGCAAAGAGCGGGGATAATCGCAGGGCCGCCGTGGTTTCCAGGGAGCCGATGGTCAGCGGCCCGCGCGGCGTACCGCCGTCGCGCACCGCCCGCTCCGCATCCGCCAGCAGCCACGCGACCCTGCGGGCATAGGGCAGCAGCCGATCACCGGCGGCGGTCAGGGTCACCCCGCGGCTATGGCGTTCAAACAAGGGGCAGCCCAACGCCGCCTCCAGCATCCGGATGCGGGCGGTGACATTGGATTGCACGGTGTTCAACGCCGCGGCCGCGCGGTTCATCCCCCCCGTGCGCGCGACGGCTTCAAAAACCTTCAGATCGGCCGTGTCCATCCATCCAGCTCGCTTGCGATCGCTTTATGAGATCGATTCTATCACATCTAGCCCATCTTATTCATCCTGGCCCAGCCCAAGCGCCCGCCCGGGTCATATGGTGTCATACCGAAATAATAAACCGCGCGCCTCGCCGATGCTTGCCGTGCCGCGTTTCGAACCAGATTTGTCAGGCGTTGGCGGTGGAG
>CAIXEA010000233.1 GCA_903918315.1 uncultured Acetobacteraceae bacterium
CACCGCCAACGCCTGACAAATCTGGTTCGAAACGCGGCACGGCAAGCATCGGCGAGGCGCGCGGTGTATTATTTCGGTATGACACCATATGACCCGGGCGGGCGCTTGGGCTGGGCCAGGATGAATAAGATGGGCTAAACGGTCAAACAATCGACATGGCGCAGCCCGCAGTGGCTGCTTCTGACGGGGACACATTCTGGGTAGGACAGGGAAGTAATACCCTGGTTCGGCAAACCCTGAGTGCGCTTTGGCCGTGGATTTCAGCTCGGTTGGTTACATTCAAGCATCCGATAGTCGAGATCAGCACGAACACCACAGTCGACGGAGCAGTTCACAACGGCCGCCTGCTTATTTGTAGTCAACCGGTCACTTTGACACCAATCGCAGGGAATATGGGAAGCGGGTTCGTATGCGATATTATCAATCTTAGCGCTGGGGTCGTTACCCTCGGGGGCGGGAGCATTCTCAGCTCGTCTGGACAGACCGCTTTGCAGCCCGGTCAAGCGGCGACCTTATGGTGCGCGACCTATTCGGGTGGCACTGTTCTTTATGCGTTCATGGGAAACGGTGGCGTTCAAGGGACGTCGTCTTCGCCGGCGACCGGCATACCAGGTGCTGTGTCGGGTGTAACGGCGAGTAATGCCACAGCGAGCAGCATTCAGTTGACATGGATTGCGCCTACGACCGGAGGCGCGGTGACGGGCTATGCGGTCCAATTCAGGCTGAGCGGTACAAATGCTTGGAGCGGCACTGTGTCCGGAATTTCCAGCCTTTCCCAGACCATTACGGGCCTGGCCGCTGGGAGCGCATATGATTTCATCGTGGTAGGGTCGAACGCCAATGGTTCAGGCCCCAGCTCAGCGGTGGTAACCGCGAGCACAACTATGGCGGCAGGAGCGGTGACGTCGATCGTCTGGAACGTGGCGCCGTCTGGAAGCTATGTTCATGGAAGCGGCGTGATCGGCGTTAACGTCCATGTGACGCCGTCGGCTGCTGCCGTACAATTTGGGTTTTCCACCTCAGCGACTGCTCCGCCGAGCAGTTGGACGGCGGGTGTTAACGTCAATAGTGACCTCTGGGGCGCATACGTCCCGACCCCCGGCACCGCCGGTACTTGGTATGCCTGGGCGGCGGGTACCGATGGCAGCGCGCCGACACATTATGCAACCGCATTCTCGGTGAGTTGAATGAGTGTGGTGCTGGTCGGCCCCAATAGGCCCATGGCAGTCGGGACCGGTGGGATGGCGCTTTGGCGACCGCTGCAATCGCCCCCTTCGCCGCTTCCTCCCGGGGGGCCGCAGCTGTCTGACATTTCTGGGATCGGCGGTTGGTGGGATGCTGGGCGTTTTGGGGGACTCCTCAGTCCGACTGGAGATCCGGTTGGCGCTTGGGGGCAGTCGGCGATCGCCATAGCCAATCGGGTGGCTTCTGGGGCGCCGATAACGTCATATTCGTACGCAGCACCGGGGCGGGTACCGGTGGCCACCGCCCGGCTTTCAGGGTTACTTGGCGGCATTGGGAGGTTCTCTGACGCGGGGAATCTGCTGGCTTCGCCGCTGGATCCCGATATCGGCTTTCAAATGCCGACAACCGGGTTGAGTGGGCGTGCCGACTCAACCTGGTATTTTGTTTGGTCGCGTCCGAACTGGCGACAAGGGTCCATGACGGACGCAGGGCCGATCACGCTTGTGTCGATTGGTGGGCAGCCCGTTCTGCAGGCCGATGGGTCGGGTGGTTCTGGGCGTTTAGTGCTGTTGACTGGAGCCGGGCAATTGGTCCTGGCACAGACCATGAACCGGCGACATACCCACTGCGTCTTGCTGCGACAGCAGGCTGGTTCAGGGCTAGATATCTGGTTGGATGGTGTGCGGGTCGCGTCTTTTGTGATGGCGTCATGGGGCTTTGGGGCGCCGGTGATGTTTTTGCACGACGGGACGTCACGCGGTGCGGCGCAATGTTGGTTTCATGAGGCGGCTTATTGGCCGCGTGCGCTCTCCGATGCTGAGATCGGGCAAGCGGCTGTGTATTCGCAGCGTTGGTATCTTGGCGCTCGTCGAGGCGTCGTGCTCCTGGTGGACGGGCAGTCCAACGCTGTCAATTTTGCCATCAATGATGGTGCCGCGACCCTTTTAGCGAAGGGGGTGGCTTGGTATTTGGGAGCACTTTCATACGGTGTCCTGGCTACGACCGGTCTCCCAACTAGCTACACAATGCAAAGCGGACATGGATTATATCCTGCCGTTGGCGGTAGCTACCCAGGCAGCTTCCTGGTCAATCCAGGTGATGGTTCGGACCCATCAACCTGGTCTCTGGGTGCTGACGGCCTCGCGGTGCAACAGGCGGTCACCACACTGTCTCCAGAGGATCGGGCCGATATATGCGCTCTTATTTGGCCATGGAATGAGACCGACAGCCTGCGGGATTTTAGTGAACTTGGGACATTCAGCGCGGCTGCACGGCGGTTTTTATCGCTCGAGCGCAGCATGGTGGGGCAGTCAGCCGGCACCCTTCCGCTGGTGTGGTGGAATGCGATCCCCTATGGCGGTGCGGGTGGCATGCAAATGCACCGTGCGGCGGTTGCGGCCCTGGCGGCGGACCCGACGCAGAATGTCGTCGTGGGTAATCCCCAGACCTCAGACAGCAATGCGCGTGGGGCGGTATGGGACCCTCTCACTGGTGTCATCAGCGGAGGTGACAGTGCTCACCGAGATAGTCTCGACAACCAACGGTTCGCCCGTTTGGCGGCGCCGGTTGTTGCAAGGGCGGTGATGGCGGCAGGGTTGATGGACTCAGTCCCCGCAATTCCCCTAGGGATAGCTCAATCCGGCGGTCCGCGCATTATACACGCCTATAGGCAATCGAATACGACCGTCATACTGACCATCCAGCATGACGCGGGGTCCGATTTGAAAGTACCGCTGATGGCGGCCCAGGGCGCCGGCTTCGCGGTGCGGGACGGTGGTACCCCGGCTGCGCCAGGACCAATTATCAGCGCGGTATCGTGCACGCGTATCGATGCCACACATTTGTCCGTAACATTAGCGACGCCGATCACCAGCGCGACGTCGGGTTGCGGACTCTACTACCCGTACGGCTCGGTCAGCATCGGGCGAGGGAGTGCGGTGACCGATAATTTTTCAAGCGTCCCCAAACCCGACGGCTGGGATATTGCCGCGGATCTTGGGACGGCCTGGGCATTGGACTTCCCGCTCAGCGCGACTTTGACATCCGTTCCGCTGAGCGATGTGCCCTGATAGGGTGATTATTCGATCGGGACGAAGATGGAGTGCCGCATCTTGCCGCCGATGGACTGCGATAGATGGCCTTTGCCGTTGATATCCTCCACCAGGATGACTTCGCCGGCGCCGATCTCTCGGGCTTCGCCGTCACTGGCGGTGATTTTGACGCCGCCGTCGAGGTTGATGATGTATTGGCGGCGCGGCGCCGGATGCCAGCTCAGGTCGTAATCGCCGGCCGTTTCGCGAAAGATGATGCCGGTGGCGGGCAGGCGCGCGGACAACTTGCTGCCATTCCGCTCTTGGACCCATTCGACCTGGATATCGCGCCAGTGTGTTTCACCGGCGTCGTCGACATAAATGTTATGGATTCGCATAGACATATTATCCTTGTTCGATGGGCAGGAAGATCGAATGCCGCATCTGATTGTTCACGGACTTTGAGAGGTGGCCTTTGCCTGAGATATCCTCCACCAGGATGATTTCTCCGGCGCCGATGACCCTGGATTCCCCGTCGCTGGCGGTCAGTTCGACCCCGGCGTCAAGGTTGACGATATACTGACGGCGTGGTGCGGGATGCCAGGGGCGGTCATGTTCCGCCTGGGTTTGGCGGAAGATGATGCCATAGGCCTGCTCACGGACGGAGGTTTTTCCCTCCGGCCCCTCCTGGGCCCAATCGATCTGGATGTCCCGCCAATGCGATTCGCCGCCGGCATCGCAATAGAGGTTGTGGACGTGGATCCCCATAGGTTGCGTCCTTATTTGTTCTGCCAGTTTGGTTTGCGTTTTTCGGCGAAAGCCTTCGGACCTTCGATATAGTCCTGGCTCTCGATATTTTCCTGCTGCGCGGGGTAAATGGTGCGCATGGCGGTGGCGAGCGAGAGCTCGTCCAAACCCATGTACGATGCTTGTTTTGAGGCACGGACTGCCTTGGGTGAGCATTCCAATATCATGGCAGCCCAGCGTTTCGCGGCTTCCAGCGATTGGCCTTCTGGCACGACCTCCGTCACGAAGCCGAGTTCGAAGCCTTCTTTTGCGGGAACACGCCGGCCAGTCAGGATCATGCCCATGGCTTGCTTGATTGGGATGCTACGCGGGAGGCGATGGACGCCGCCGCCTCCCGCTATCAGGCCGACACGGGGCTCTGGCAGAGCGAAAAGAGCGTTTTCCGCGGCGATGATGATGTCGCAGGCTAAGGCTGTTTCAAAGCCGCCGCCCATCGCCAGACCGTTTACGGCGGCGATCATAGGCTTGAACAGATCGAACCGATGTGTGATCCCGGCAAAACCGCGTGGCCCGTTCGGGCGACGCTTGCCAGCCGCTTGAACTTTCAGGTCGTTACCGGCGGAGAATGCCCGTTCCCCGGCACCGGTTACAATCCCCACCCAGAGGTCGTCGCGCATTGCGAAATCATCCCAGACACGGGCGAGTTCGTCGTTCGCGTCGGCATGAAGGGCGTTGAGCACCTCCGGCCGGTTCAGCGTCACGATGCGGAGCCGACCCTCATCTTGGACCGTGCAGAATTCGGTTTTCATCCGGCGATCACCTTTTCGGTTTTCAGAGTGCTGATGGCTGCCGGATCCATCTTCAGCCAATCCGCCAGCACATGTCCGGAGTGCTGACCAAGGAGGGGGGCGGGGCCGACAGCGGGAGGGGTCCCACCAAAGCGGACCGGCCAACCACTCATAACGTAATCGCCATTCACGGGATGATGCATGGTCTGCCGGATTTTGCGTTCTTCAAACGACTTATCCTCGGCCAACTCTTTAGTATCAAGCACGGCGCCGGAGGGAATGGTCGCCTCGCTCACCAACCGCATGGCGGTATGCTTGTCGTGCTGGCGGGTCCAGGCTGCCACGATTGCGTCCACTTCCTCCCGTCGTTCAGTACGGGCGGCGGGATTAGCGTAGCGCGCGTCACCGATCAGATCTTCACGATCCATGACTTTGAGGAGGCGGGTCCAATGCTCGGGATTCGCGGCGGATGTATAGATATAGACATAATCATTGGGCCCGCCACCCTTGCAGGGGTAGACCCCGATTGGGGGATTCCCGCCGCCCACGGTCTTAGAGCCGGCGCGTGGTGCCGGCTTTCCGTCGCTGCGTTCCATGAAGGTGAAAGCGTTACGGATGTAGTGCAGGATCGAGTCCTGCATAGCCAGTTGCAGATGCTCGCCCTCGCCGGTGCGCAGTCGGCGGATATAGGCACCGAGGATTGAGACGGCCATGATCATGCCGGTGCCAGTATCACCAATGGTTGCGCCGGGTTTGCAAGGGGGGCCATCTTCTTCCCCCGTTACGGACATCAAACCCCCGCAAGCCTGGGCGATCATGTCAAAGGCCAGGCCTTTTTCGAATGGACTACCGGTCCCAAATCCTTTGATCTGACAGAAGATAATGGCTGGATTGATCGCCTTGACGACGTCATATCCGAGGCCCAGCCGTTCAATGGCGCCAGGAGCGAAGTTTTCAATCATCACGTCAGCCTGCTTGACCAGATCCTTAACGAGCTGCAGCCCGCGTGGGTCCTTCAGATTGACCGCAGCCGAACGCTTGTTCGAGTTGTATTGCAGAAAGTAGTTGGCATCGCGATCCGCGCTCGTCCGCCCTGATGAGCGGCCGGGATCTCCCATTCCGGGATTTTCCACCTTAACGACATCAGCGCCCATCCAGGCGAGAGCCTCCGTACAGGATGGGCCGGCCTCGAACTGGGTCAGGTCAAGAATTTTCAGACCAGCCAGACAGTTTTCTCCGCTCATGGCAGTTTCCTCGGTTTGTGTGTTTGGAATCAGCTTAGGCACGACTCTCCTTGCGCGTCGAGGCACGCGCACCTGGCAGCCGGGTTGCCGCCAAGAGAGCCGCCGCCGCCAGGGCGCTGAGTAGCCAGAATGTCCGAGTATAGGCGGTCGCTGGAATGTCAGTGACTGTCAGGGTGTATTGCAAGAATACCGCCAGGCCCGTCGTCCCCACCGGTCCGCCAAAACGTTGGCAGATGTTGATTGCGGTGGTGGCATGGCCCAGAGATTCGCGGGGGACTGAAGCGTAAGCTGCCGCCGCCGAAGGGAGGGTGATCGAACCAACTCCGAAGCCCCGGATCAGCAGCGATACTACCAGGACTGGCAGAGGCACCTCCGCCCCACCGAGCGCGAAAGGTAAGGTCCCGAGAAGCGCGATGGCTGCCCCACTGCCAGAGATTGCGCGTGCGCCGAACCGCTCACTCAGGCGGCCCATGACTGGTAAGGCGCAGAAAACGCCCAATGCCATCGGCGCAAGCAGCATGCCGGTCAACCCTGGCTGGATTGCGCGCAGCTTCAGGAGATACAGAGGCATCAGCAGTTGGCCACCAAAATTGATCGAGTTAGATAGAAATTGGGTTGCCGCCGCCGCTCGGAAGGTGCGCCCAGCAAACAATCTTAGATCAATGAGGGCAGTCGCCGGCCATCTGAGGGCCCTGAACGCAAACCCGACCAGCAGAATGACGCTGAAGCCAAGGGCGAGGGATGCGCCGGTTTCACCATGGGCAGCGGACACCAATCCAAATAGGAGTAAGGCCAAGCCAGGGGAAATCATCGCGAAGCCGGCGATATCCAGCCGGCGCGGCGTGATGACCTCATCACGGGGCAGGACCTTCCAGGCAAAGGCAAGTGCCACCAGTCCGACTGGCACGTTTACGAAGAAGGTCCATCTCCAGGACAGCCAGGTCAGTATTAAGCCCCCCAAACTGGGACCAAGCATCTGCCCGACCATGACTGGCATGGCGGCGACGCCGATGACGCGGGCCATATGCTTGCCAGCATGACGCGCCATCATCATCTGCATCATGGGTGCAAGCAGGCCTCCGGCGATGCCCTGCAGGATGCGGCAGAAAATGAGCATCCCCACCGTTCTGGCACCGGCGCACAGCATCGAGCCGACGATGAAGGCCGAGAAACAGGACAGGAAGATTCTGCGGGCACCAAAACGGTCTACCAGCCAGCCACTAACCGGTAATGCCAAAGCAAGCGCGAGCAGGTAAGCGCTCGTGACCCACTGGAGCAAGCCGAGAGGCGTATCAAAGGTCCGCCCGATGGTATCGAGCGAGACATTGACCATGGTCGCGTCAAGACCGGACATAAGCGGGCCACAGGAGCAGGCTGTGGCGATGATCCAGACGCGTCGATCGATGCGGGTGGGTATGTCACTCATGCGGGATTCATCGCTTGGGGCGTGTGGGTTTGCGGTTTGGGAAACCCTGATAACATGGGTTCACCTTACTGTCCCCGTCGGACGGCCACCCCAGGAGGAACCCCATATGGCCCGCATCCCGCTTCGTCACGGCGCGTTTCTGCCGCCCTTTCATCCCATGGATGAGAACCCCTCAGCCTGTCTGGACCGCGATCTGGAGTTGATGCAGTGGCTCGATAAGCTTGGCTTTCATGAGGCCTGGATTGGGGAGCACCATTCGGCTGGATGGGAACTGATCAGTTCCCCTGAGATTTTCATTGCCGTGGCCGCCGAACGGACCAAGTCCATCAAGTTTGGCACCGGTGTGATCTCCTTGCCGTACCACAATCCGTTGATGGTCGCGAACCGGATCATCCAGCTCGATCATCATACGCGCGGAAGAGTGATGTTCGGCGCCGGCCCGGGGCTGCTGGCGTCCGATGCGCTGATGATGGGTATCGATCCTGACACGCAGCGTGACCGTATGGCAGAGGCGCTGGACTTAATTCTACGCCTATTTAAAGGCGAATTTGTCACTGAGAAAACGGATTGGTACAATTTCGTAAATGCCCGCGTGCATATGCTGCCCTATACCAAGCCTTATCCGGAGGTGGCGGTTGTCAGCTCCGTCACGCCGTCGGGCGGCCGGTTGGCCGGAAAGTATGATCTGGCGATGATCTGCGTTGCGGCGACCAACCCGTTCGGGTTTGACGCATTGGCGGCGAACTGGAAGATCGCGAACGATCTCGCCGCTGAGCAGGGGCGCGCGATGGATCCGGCGCGCCTGCGGCTGGTTGGACCGATGCACATCGCCGAAACCCGTGCGAAGGCGATGGAGAATGTGAAATTCGGGTTCGAGCGCTATTTGAACTACCTCAATAACAACCAACTTCGCTTCAACGTGCCCACGGGTTACGACGCGGCGGAGTGGTTCATCGAGAATAAATTCGGTGTCATCGGTACCCCAGATGATGCGATTGCCTTGATCGAGCGGCTGTATGCCAAGCAGGGTGACTTTGGCGTGTTCTTGCAGCAGGTCCACAACTGGGCTGATTTCGCGGAAACCAAGCGTTCGTACGAGTTGTACCAGCGCTACGTTATGCCGCACTTCTCGGGCGATAACGGGCCGCGAACCGAGTCATTCGACTGGTGCACGGAAAACCGCGATCTTTTGACCGACAAGCGTGCCTCGGCAGCGAAGTTGATGTTCGATAAGCATGAATCCGAGCAGAAAGCGAAACAGGCAGAAGCGGTGATTGCACGGCCGATACCTGGCAAAGAAGCCTGGTAAGCCTTTACGCGAACGCTGCTGCCATCAGCGCCTTGGTATAATCAGCCTGAGGCGCCGAGAAGATCGACGCAGCGTCGCCCTGCTCCACCACCTTCCCACCGCGTAGCACGATGACGCGGTGGGAGAGTGCCTTTACGACCTTTAGATCGTGACTGATGAACAGATAGGCCAACCCATGTCGGGTTTGCAGATCGCGCAGCAACTCCACAATCTGCGCCTGCACCGACATATCCAGAGCGCTGGTCGGCTCATCCAGCACGACAAAATGCGGCTTGAGAATCATCGCCCGGGCAATCGCAATACGCTGCCGTTGTCCGCCGCTAAACTCGTGTGGGTAGCGATCCGCGCTATCAGGGGACAAACCCACTTCCTCCAGCACGATCCGCACGCGCTCCATCCGCTGCGCATAAGTGAGGCTTGGTTCGTGAATGGCCAGGCCCTCCGCGACGATGTCGCCGACAGGTAAGCGCGGCGAGAGGCTGCCATAGGGATCCTGAAAGACGATCTGCATGCGGGCACGCAGATGCCGCATGGCTCGCTTGTCCAACCCGCCGATGTCCTGACCAAGATAGACGATGCGGCCGGTTGCGTGCTCCAGTCGCAAGGTTGCCAGGGCCAGCGTGGTTTTTCCGGACCCTGATTCGCCGACCAGGCCGACGGTTTCGCCTTCACGCACAGCAAAGGTCACGCCATCGACGGCGCGGACGACGCCGATGACGCGGCGGAGCAATCCGCGGCGGATTGGGAAATGCACCTTAATGTCGTCGGCCTGCAGTACCTGTGGCGCATCGTCCGGAACAGGTGTGGGTTCGCCCTTGGGAACCGCCGCAAGCAGCATGCGCGTATAGGGATGCGCTGGCGCGGCGAAGACCGTCGTCACCGGCCCCACTTCTACAATCTTGCCATCCTTCATGACCGCCACGCGATCCGCGAACCGGCGAACCAACGCCAGATCGTGCGTGATGAGCAGCAGTGCCAGGCCGCGTTGGGCTTTCAATTCCAGCAGTAAACTCAGAATTTGCGCCTGGATGGTCACATCCAGTGCGGTGGTAGGCTCATCGGCGATCAGCAAGGCCGGGTCGTTTGCCAGGGCCATGGCGATCATCACTCGCTGGCGTTGACCTCCGGACAGCTGATACGGAAAGGCCTCCAATCGGGATTCCGCATCGGCGAATCCTGCCTGTGTCAGGGCCTTGATCACCCGGGCGCGCAGGACGTCCGCTGGCAGCTTGTGATGGAGGGTGATCGCTTCAGAAATCTGCGATCCGATCCGATGCAGCGGGTTCAGACTGGTCATCGGTTCCTGAAACACGATCCCGGCTAAATCCCCCCGAACCCGGTGCAAGGCGGCCGCATCAGTGGCCATGATCTGGTGCCCATCCAGCGTGATCTGCCCGGTTGGATTCGTCCCGCCCGCGGGTAGTAGCTGTAGCAGGGATAATGCGGTCAGGGATTTGCCAGATCCTGACTCACCGACCAATGCCAGGGTCTCTCCCCGATCAAGACTGAACGACACGCCATTTACGACGCGTTTGCTGCCAAATGCGACGGATAGGTCCTGGACCTCCACCAAACTCATGAGGTGCCGCCGGGCAAACGCCGCGGATCGAAGGCGTCTCGTACTGCCTCCCCCACGAAAATCAGCAGCGTCAGTATACCGCCGAGTACGAAAAATGCGGTGAACCCGAGCCAAGGCGCTGTCAGATTGCTCTTTCCCTGCGCCACGAGTTCCCCGAGAGAGGCCGAACCGGGAGGCAGGCCAAACCCCAGAAAATCCAAAGTCGACAAAAGCGTTACGGAACCGGACAAGGTAAAGGGCAGGTAGGTGAGCGTCGCGACCATCGCGTTCGGCAGTATATGCCGCCGCATCACCACGATGTCTGATACGCCCAAGGCTTTTGCTGCGCGGACGTAATCAAGATTCCGCCCGCGCAGGAACTCTGCCCGCACCACGCCCGTCAGGCTCATCCATCGGAAGAGCAGGAGGAAGATGAGCAGTACCCAGAAGCCCGGTGTGATGATGCTGCCGAGGATGATCAAGAGATAAAGCTCGGGCATGCCGCTCCAGACTTCGATAAACCGCTGGAATAGCAGGTCGGTCAAACCGCCGTAGAAGCCCTGTAATGCCCCCGCGATTACCCCGACCACGGACGAAAAGATGGTCAATGTGAAGCCGAACAGCACGGACAAGCGAAATCCGTAGATGACTCGCGCCAACACATCGCGCGCCTGATCATCCGTGCCGAGAGGGTTACGTAGGCTTGGCGGGGATGGTGAGGGCGTGTCCAGATCCTTCACGGCCGTGCGGTAGCTGAATGGTATGAGCGGCCAGAGCATCCAGCCTTTCGCCTCAATCGTCTTACGCAACTCCGGATCGGTATAATCCGCTTCGATCGGCAGGAAGTCGGCACCAAACGCGTCCTCGCTGTAGTCCTGCAGGACTGGCACATACCAACGGCCTTCGAACCGAAGCATGAGCGGACGATCGTTGGCGATGAATTCCGCGAAGAGAGACAATCCGAACAAGGCAAGAAAAATCCACAAGGACCAAAATCCGCGTCGATTAGAGCGGAAGATCGCGATGCGGCGGCGAGTCACGGGACTGAGGTTCAAGACCGCGCCTCAAAATCGATACGGGGATCGACCAGCGTATACATCAGGTCACCGACGATCTGCAGCAGTAACCCCGCCAGGGTGAAGAGATAGAGAGTGCCGAACATCACGGGGTAATCCCGCTGGATCGCGGCCTGAAAGCCCAGCAGCCCGAGGCCGTCGACGGAGAAGATGATCTCCACCAATAAAGCTGACGTAAATAGAATGCTGATGAATGCCTGCGGAAAGCCGGCGACGATCAACAACATGGCATTACGGAACATATGGCCATATAGCACCCGTTGCTCGCTGGCGCCTTTTGCGCGGGCGGTGACAGTGTACTGTTTTCCGATTTCCTCCAGAAAACAGTTTTTCGTCAGCATGGTCAGGCCAGCAAACCCGCCCACCACCATCGCGACCGTCGGAAGTACCATATGCCAGAGATAGTCAGTCGCCCGCGCCGGCCACGACCAATCTGATGATCCTTCGCTGTTCAGTCCGCTGAGCGGAAACCAGTGCAAGAAACCCCCACCGGCGAAGACCACGACAAGGAGGATGGCCAGGAGAAAGCCCGGCACGGCATAGCCGATCAGGATCATGGCGCTGGTGGCCACGTCGAACCGGCTGCCATGCCGCACTGCCTTGGCGATACCGAGCGGAATTGAAATTCCGTACACCAGCAAGGTCGACCATAGCCCAAGTGAAACTGAAACCGGCATCCGATCGACCAATAGTTGCAACACCGTCTGATCGCGGAAGAAACTGCGTCCGAAGTCGAAGCGCAGATATCCCGACATCATGTCGCCGAACCGGGTCAGCGGTGGCTTGTCAAAGCCGAACATCTTGCGGATATCGGCGACGATCGCGGGATCCAGGCCCCGTGCCCCGCGATAAGTGCCGGAACCACCGAAATCGGATCCTGAACTCGTAAGGCGGGCGGAGACATCGCCTCGTCCCTTAAGCTGTGCAATCATCTGCTCCACCGGACCGCCAGGTGCGAACTGGATGATGGCAAAGTTGATCGCGATGATCCCGAATAGCGTCGGGATCACAAGCAGCAGGCGACGGAGGACGTAGGCGCCCATGACCTATTGCCGGCCGCGCGCAGCGTCGGTGATGGCGGCTTTGGCGGAATCCAGCCACCAGGAGTCGAAATTGATGCCATCACGGATGGGTTTGTCTGGCCGGGCAAATCGGTCCCACCAGGCGATGTGGTATTCCAGACTGCCCCAGTTCGGCACCAAGTACCAATTATTGAGTAACACCCGGTCAAGCGCGCGCGCCGCATTGATCAGCGGGCCTTTTTCCTGGGCTGTGACAATCGTCTCAACCAGGGTGTCGACCGCTGGGTCGCAGACTCCAGCGACATTCATGCTGCCTGGGGCCTTAGCGGCAGCGCAGCTGAAATAGTCGCGAAGCTCGTTACCCGGCACGTCGCCCTGTCCGTAGACGATCATGATCATATCAAAATCGAAGTCGTCGGTCAGCCGTTGGTACTGGGCTGGATCCACGGTCCGAACTTTCGCATCTATGCCGAGCTTTTGCAGAATCTGGGTATAGGGAAGGGATGGACGCTCCAATGACGGTTCATCGATCAGGATTGTGAATCCCATCTGCTGGCCGCTTGCATCCACCAGTTTGCGGTCCTTCACCGTCCAGCCGGCCTCCCTCAACAGGTCGAGCGCATGGCGCAGCTGTTCGCGATTATTGCCGGATCCATCGGTCACGGGCACGGCGAATTCGGTTTTGAAAACGGCTTCGGGAAGTGAGGCCCGGAACGGTTCCAACAACGCTGTTTCCGCGGCGGAAGGGAGGCCGGTGGACGCCAGTTCACTGTTGCTAAAATAGCTCTGCGTGCGGCTATAGGCCCCGTAGAACAGGGTCTTGTTCGACCATTCGAAATCGAACACTTCCGCGATGGCCTGCCGCACCAGGCGGTTTGAGAACACGCCGCGTCTTGTGTTCATCGCATAGCCCTGGATCCCGTTCGGCAATTGGTGCGGGAAGCTTTTTTTGATAACCTGTCCGGCCTTCACAGCCGGAAAATCGTATGCTGTTGCCCAGTTTTTGGACACGTTTTCGCTCCGCACATCGATCTGGCCTGCCTTGAAGGCCTCCATCGCCACTGTGCCGTCGCGGAAATATTCGACCTTCACCTTGTCGAAATTGTTGGTCCCAATCCCTGTCGGCCGCTTCGCCGCCCACCAATTGGGATCACGCGTATAGGTAACGGAGCGTCCCAACTCGAAGCTTGCGACTTTGTATGGACCTGAGCCGACCGGCGTATCGGTCAGGGGGCGTGCGAAGTCCCGTCCCTGAAAGAAATGCTTTGGCAGCACCGGCAGACTTCCAACGATCAAGGGCAGGTCGCGGTTTTGGTTTGATTTGAAGTGAAACACGACCCGTCGCGGCCCCTCCACGACCACCTCGCCAACGTCAGCGTACTGGATTTTGAAGCTCGGCCGCCCCTGCGCCAGAAGAGTGCGGTAAGTCCAGGCAACATCGTCGGCGGTGACAGGCGAACCGTCAGAGAATCGCGCCTCGGGCCGCAATTCGAAAGCAACCCACATTTTGTCGGCGGGCAATTCAATCACCTCCGCCAAATGCCCATAGGCCGTGGAACCTTCGTCGGCCGAACCGGTCAGCAAACTCTCCCAAACATGTCCGACGCTGGTACCGGACCCGGAGCCACCGGGCAGTATGATCCAGGGGCTGGTCAGTCCAAACGCCGAAGTCCCGCGCAAAATGAACGGGTTGAAACTGTCAAACGTGCCAACGTGACCCAGTGTGACCGTGCCGCCTTTCGGTGCATCCGGGTTCACATAAGGATAGTGCGGGAAGTTTGGGGGCAGCGCGGGGGTACCGAGCACAGTGATCGCGTGGCTGCGGGTGACATCGGCGCGCGCGGTCGGCGCGGACAACAGCAGAAGAAGCAAACAGGCTATGATACGCAAGGTTCGCCTCATGGGTCAGTGGTGGCGTCGCACCCTGAGCCAGGCGCTACCGGCTGGCAACTATAGGTTGGTTGAGCGCCGCGATGGCCAATGGCAGGAGTGCGGGATCGCCAACTGCCAGTACCCGGCCATCGCCATCTGCGCGCAGGGGGGCCCCGCTCCAGTCAGTGACACGTCCCCCCGCCCCCTCAATGACGGCGGAGAGAGGCGCCCAGTCCCAGATTTTCATATCCGATTCGGCGATGATGTCGATTTGCCCAAGCGACATCAGGCCATAGGCGTAGCAATCCCCACCCCAATAGTTCCGTCTCACGTGTGAGGCGAGCGATCGCCAGCGTGGTGTGTCAGTGTCGCTGAGCATTTCCGGACTGGTGCAGGACAGTTCTGCGTCAGCCAGACGGCCGCAGGGGCGGCATCCGATCTGTCCGCCGAGAGGCCCACGGAACGTCGTCGGCCGCCCTTTGGCGCCGATCCAGCGCTCCCCGGTTACGGGTTGGTCGATGATGCCGATGATTGGTTCGTCGCCTTGCAGCAGCGCAACCAGAATACCAAAGGTGGGTCGACCTGTGATGAAGGCGCGTGTGCCATCAATGGGGTCCAGCACCCAGCGGTAGGGCGATTCTGGGCGCTCGAGGCCGAATTCCTCTCCCAGTATTCCATGCAGTGGAAACCGCTCACTCAATACGGCCCGCATCGCAAGTTCCGCCGTGCGATCGGCGATCGTGACTGGAGACCGGTCAGACTTTGCATCCGCGGCAACACCAGCACGAAAAAACGGACGCACAACCGCCCCAGCGACGTCCGCAGCGGCTTCAGCCGCTGCGATCAGGTCGGTGAGATCGGGGATCAGGGCAGCGCGATGGGGTTGTGAGACAGGCCGCGCAAATAGGCGATCACGTCAGCACGCTGTTCAACGCTCTTGATACCGCCAAAGGCCATGCGGGTGCCGGGCGCGAAAGCCGTCGGCTTTGCCAACCAGGCGTTCAGGTCATCGTAGCTCCAGTTACCAGCCTTCCCTTTGACCGCGGCGGAGTAGTTGAACCCTTCCATGTGGCCACGGGCGCCGCCGACGACGCCATAGAGGTTCGGCCCGACGCCGGCCTTACCGCCTTCGGCCACGGTGTGGCACGACACGCACAGCTTCTTAACAAGGCCCTCACCAGCAGCCGGGTCGGCTTTTGCCATCAACGAACCGATGGCCGGCAATTCTTCTGATTTAGCCGGCGCCGCAGCCGAAGCCTCAGCTGTCGCAGCGGCACCTTCGATCTTCAGAACCTCGTGCTCCGGCTTGGTGTCATGGATGAGGTTGACGCTGAGCCAGCCGGTAAGAAAAAAGACAATGCCGGCGATCAGGATCGCGGCCATGCCCTTGTTGACCTCGGTGCTGTCCATAAGGCGTAACATCCTCGTCGTTTGCTGCTACTCAGCGTGGTGATCCGCTGGGGAGCGTGGGGTTCATCGGACGCGCGCCGTTGCGCGCAGGACAGCGCGTCCATAAGCTGAGGGCACAATAAGGAAACCGCTTCCCCCCTTCAACCCACCCCGCAGACCAAATTGCAATCGATCGGAACGCCGTGAACCCTATCGTCGTCATTCCAGCTCGCCTGGCATCTACCCGCTTGCCCAACAAGCCTCTCGCGGACATCCATGGCAAACCCATGATCGTCCATATGCTGGAACGTGGGCTGGAAGCCGATATCGGTCCTGTCGCCGTCGCCTGTGCAGATCAGGCGATCGCGGATGCCGTGCGGGATGCCGGGGGCATTGCCGTCCTGACCGATCCTGCGCTGCCTTCCGGTTCCGATCGGGTTCACGCGGCCTTGGCTGCCTTGGATCCGGGGGGGCGTCACGACGTCGTCGTCAACCTTCAGGGTGATTTTCCGACGCTCGAAGCGATGCAGCTACGCCTGGTGATCAAACCTCTGGCCGATGCGGCGATCGATATCGGAACATTGGTGGTGCCGATTCATTCAGAGGAGGAGGCGCACACTGAGTCTTTCGTGAAGGCCGCAGTCGCGTTTGGTGACGGTCAATCGATCGCGCCAGCCCTCTATTTCTCCCGTATGCCAATTCCATGGGGTGATGGGCCGCGCTGGCATCACGTCGGGATCTATGCCTATCGGCGGGCCGCGCTGGATCGCTTTGTCGCGCTGCCGCCCAGTCCGCTTGAGCAGCGGGAAAGCCTTGAACAATTGCGCGCACTGGAGGCAGGCATGCGGATTGCGTGCGTCCGGATGGACTATGGTCCTTTTGGGGTCGATACCCCGGCCGACCTGGAGCGAGCGCGTAACCTTCTGATTTCGAAAGGTAAGCCGGCATGAGCGGCATGATCGCATTTCAAGGCGTCCCTGGCGCTTATTCCGACCTCGCCTGTCGCTTCGCATACCCGCAGATGACCACATTGCCATGCGAGTCGTTTGAGACTGCGATGGATGCGGTGCGGGACGGTACGGTCGCACTGGCGATGCTGCCCTGTGAAAATAGCCTCGCTGGACGGGTGCCGGACATTCACCATCTGCTGCCGGATTCCGGGTTGTTTGTGGTGGGGGAGCATTTTCAGCGAGTCGAGCACTGCCTGCTGGGGATCAAAGGTGCAACGCTGTCCGACCTGAAGCGGGCCCATTCTCACACGGTCGCCTTGGGTCAGGTGCGGCGTATCCTTCGTACCTTGGGTCTGACCCCGGTGGTCGAGGCGGATACCGCTGGTGCGGCGCAGCTTGTCGCGCAATGGGGAAACAAGGAAGAGGCCGCGATCGCGTCCTCGTTGGCAGCGGACATTTACGGGTTGGATATATTGCGCTCGAATGTGGAAGACGCCGCACACAATACCACCCGTTTCTACGTGATGGCCAAGCGGCCGGTGACCCCACCGCCGACCCTGCCGAACCTTATGACGACCTTCGTTTTCCGCGTCAGGAACGTCCCCGCGGCTCTCTATAAGGCGCTTGGTGGTTTTGCGACCAACGGTGTGAATATGACCAAATTGGAAAGTTACATGATGGGCGGTGAATTCGCGGCGACACAGTTCCTCTGCGACGTCGACGGTCACCCCGAGCAGCCGGCGCTGCGCCGCGCGCTTGAGGAATTGTCATTTTTTTCTTCAGAGGTTCGCGTCCTTGGCGTTTATTCAGCCGCGGCGTTCCGCCAGACTCAACCCGCGGTGTGAGGACCTGCGGCCAACGCTCCTCGGCGTCCTACTGGCCGCCTGGGGGAGGGCGCCGGACTCAGCGCCGTACCGGTCATGCGTTCTATAAGCGCCCTGAATAATGCCAGGTAGGCCGGCATCGACAGGTTGGCTTCCGCGTATTGCCGGGCATTGCTTCTCAGCCTTTGGTTGAGGGCTGCGTCCTCAAGGAGTTCGCGGATCCGGCTTGCCAATCCGGCGGGATCGAAGAATGACGCAAGGAGCCCGTTTTCCCCATCCGTGATGAATTCACGTACGGGTTGCGTGTCACTGCCCACGATGGCGCAGCCCATCGCAAGTGCTTCCCGCAGTGACCAGGACGCAACAAATGGGTAGGTGAGATAAACGTGCGCATCCGAGCGCTGCATCATTTGGACGTAGGCGCTGTAGGGGAGGCGGCCGGGAAATGCGACCCGGTTTAGATCGATCTGATCGCCGACTTCGCGCATCATTCGCTCCCGCCAGGTGCCGCCGCCTGCTGGCGCGTTGCCATAGCTGATCCCATCACCGCCGACGATCACGATGCGGACGTCTGGCCGCGCCTTCTGGAGGTATGGAATGGTGCGCATGATCAGTGGGAACCCCCGATACGGTTCCAGGTCCCGGGCGACATACGTCACCAGCTTGTCCGCCGGTTCGATCGTCATGTCACCGATGACCATCGCTGCTTGCCGGATCTCGGGATTGGGTTGGCAAACGTCCAAATTCACGCCTTCCGGCAGAAGGTTGATCTGATCGCGGGCCCAGGCGGGGTACGTCGATAATTGCCATGCGGTTGGCGTCAGCCCCTCACCCCCGAGATGGAGCGCGAGGTGGTTCACCGCGTTCTTGGCACGAATGCGTGGAAAATCATTGGTATTGATCGGAAACTCCGGGTCGAACCCCACATCGATGCCCTCGGGTTCATAATAGAACTCCATGTAACCAAGGAGCGGAACCCCAGGCCAGACATCACGGAGGTTCAGCATTTCACCCCAGCCGTGATGGCCGATGATGATATCCGGCTGATAGCCAAGCCTTTGAAGATTCGCGGCCGTGGCGCCGACGACCTCGGCGCGCCGCATCGCGGCGTCCAATTCCCGTGCCGCGATGTGGGTTTCAGCGGCGGCCGTCGGTGGTCTTGGGTAAGGCACCTTGCGGGCGCCATCGATCTGGTTGTCGTTGGGTTCGGTTATAAAAACGATGTCGTGCTGTTTCGACTGAGCGAGATGCCGTACAATATGGAGGAATTGACCCGGGAAATTCTGGTGAACGAACAGGAATTTCACGGCTTTACACGCTCCTGCGATCCGAGGCTTTGGCTAGAGCCTGCCCGTCTGAAGACGGACTCGCTCCAGGTATGTTTGATCGAGCAATTGCACCATTTTATTGATCGCTACGCGATTCAACCTAAATCGGTATTGCTCTGGTGAGCAGGCCGCCCCGCCCATGGTTCCCAGTGCCGACTAATCAGCGCCGCGTCCCGCGGGCGGTAGCACGGGTTTTTGCTCCCCGGTTGATTGCTGTCGTCTGGTTGTCGCGGGGATGTAGCTGAATTTGAAACGCCTCCAACGCTGCCAGGCTGTCGGCCTCACAGACTTGTCCCGCTGGGACAGGCCCTACCGCGCTGCCATCCACGAATGTTGCTGAGTACGTGCAGTCGAACGCTTTCGCGGCATCGCCTTTCAGCCGCACGGTCAGGCCGAGGAGCGGCAATGCCATGCCCCGGCTGCCGCAATATTTACCGCCTTCGACCCAGGGTGAAAGCCACCCCCTGCCCAAAACCCCCTGGTACTCGATATCGCTGAGATCGATCTTGTGTTGCGCGGTGATGCCGAAACCTTCGACCCACAGGCCGCTGCCGCGGAGCCCGATCCAGTCGCCAACAGCGCCACCGATATCACCGGTGCGTTGAACATGGGCAAGAATCTCGGGCTCGTCTTGCGGTGTCGCGATCAGCGCTGGTTGCGCGGGCGCTTGTTCCGCCGCATCGCCACTCAGCTTCAGGACCTGTAATCTTGGGGCCGTGTCGGGACGCTGACGGCCATTTTGATAGATTGTGACCAGAATCTGCGCGGGTCCGTCCGTTATTCGTACCAGCGCGGCCGAACCGTCAAGCCAGCCGTCGGGCCTGAATGTGCAGATATTGACGGCGTCCGGCCTGCCGGCCTGACCAGGGGCTAATGAAATGCGCACCCCGGGAGGCCGTTGGCGGGATCGGGTAGCGGGCTCCCGGGCGCTTGGAACACACAGAACAGGCCGGTGTCCAAAGTCATCAGGTTGCCAGAAACCATCAGTTCCGCGATTCGGCTGGCCGCGTCTGAAGCGCTGTCCATCTGGCGCGCGTCCGTAGCATCGGTGTTGTTCGGAACTGCGAGGGCGGCGTCAGACATGGGTAATCTCGTTGTTTTTAAGGTTGGGTTTCTAGGGTTGAGCATCGACCGTGGTATGCCGCAGACGAGCGGTTCTCATTCATAAATGACCTGACACGCTGGAAGTCGCAAGCAGGACATTGTTGATCGCGGATGGCGCCAGACCGAGTGGCAGTACCAGGCCACGGCCCGTCTGGCGGATCCGTTCGGCCTGGGCGCCAAGATCGAATGCCGCGACGGGCAGCCCGGCCTGCCACATTTCAGTGAGAGTGAGGCTCCAGGTCTCAGGCAGGAGTGAGGGTAAGAAGCCAAGAGTTGCGTTCTGCGATCGGATCAGCGCGACGGCTTCATCGGGGTGATAGGTGCCGGTGATAAACACCCGCCCCGTTGCGAACAGAAGATCGTCGTCGATCGTGTCCCCGACGACGATAAATTCCAGCGGTAGCATCCGATCCGACGCGTCCCGCGCGCAATGCAGCACGATGTCGTAGCCCTTATGCCGCCCGATCGTGCCGACAATGCAGATTCGGATGGGACCGCGCGGGTGGGGAACGCGAACCACAGGCGGTATCGCCTGGTCATCCTGGTGTGAGCGGACGACGATGGGGTGGGTGGTGGCGAAATATCGTCCCATCCGGATCGCTGTGTCATGCGAGGGCGCCGTCACCGTCCGCGCGCCGGTCAGGAAAGTCGTGGAGCGCGCCCGCAGGGCTTGAACACCGATGTCCTCCCGGATCAGCCGGCCGTTACGGGTGATGCAGGCCTCACACCCCATCACGGATGGTTCCCCGCAATAGCGACCATTTGCGTCGGACAATGAAATTCTCGGGCAGAACCAGGCGTAGTCGTGAACGTGCACATCGTAGGGGATCCGCAGGCGCGCGATCATCTTTGGGAGTGTGGCGCTGTGATCCAGCAAGTTGTGTATTTCGGCGCGGAGCGGCCGTAACCGCCGCAGGAATCGAAACAGCGCGGGTAATTCATGCGGTAACGCGAACCGTAACGGCGGTAGGCGCCTGTCTGTGACGTCGGATACGACGACGCCGTCGCCCCCATGCACATCGGGCGCCGGGCGCAACAGGACCGCGCGTTGGTTATCTGCCGTAATGTCTTGAATGGCAGCCTCGATGCGTCTCTCGACCCCACCCCCCTGGTCATGGCTGATGAGAAGCACGGACGTTGGGGCGGTCCCATTCGCGGTCCGCCAGTGTTCCAAATCGAATCGCCGCCGCGCCTCCATCAGGGAGGGCGCTGCCAAATATGCCTCAATCCTCGCGTCATAACCTGGAAACAGTTGGCGCAGCAGCCGTTCATCGCGTGCTTTGCGGAGGGAGCTCTCTTGGTCGATCGTGCCATCGTCGAGATTCGCGACGAAAAGACCGGGCAGGACCACGTGACGCCAGCCGAGCTGGCCGGCGCGCAGGCAGAAATCGTTCTCTCGTCCGTTTCCTTGGCCGAAAATATCGGTGCGGAATGGGCCGGTAGTATCCAGGCAGCGACGCTTGATGAAAAGGCAGTGACCGCCATTGCATGGGCTTTCGATGACCGCCGCACCATTCGCGCGCCAGGCAAGCTGATCCAGGCGCAGGCCGTCCGTCAGGCTTGATGCGGTGACAGATCCAGGTGGAGTGGAATACCCGGCGATGCCGGTACCGTTTGAAAAAGGCGCCACTGTCCCGATGTCAGGTGCGCTGTATGCGGCAGTCCGAAGACGATCCAGCCATCGCGGAGGAACCGCGATAGTGCCGTCCAGCAAGACGATGTCGCGCTCCTGAAGCCCGTCGGCTCCTGTTCCGGAGGGAAGCAGATAGTCCAACTCTGATCCATGGCTGATCAGGATGAGGCGGCCCCCGTGCGCGAGGCTGTTCAAGGCCTCCGTCACCTCGCACGCCGATGGCGTCCCGGTCATCACGATGACCCTGTCCGGTTCACGCGTCGTGGTCAGCAGGCTGGTGAGGCAGGCAAGGGCCGTTCGCGCGTGTCCTTGTATCGAGACGACAATATCCACGGGGCCAGGGTGCCCCCCATCTTTGCGGGGGAGGCGACGGTCAGCGGGGAAATAGGACGCCTTGCGCATAAGCAGGGGATCGATGGGACTGCCAGTCAGATCCTGGCCGTCCCGCCCGATGACCCTGAGTGGGCCACGCAGCCCCTTGAGTTGGTCGTGAGTCACCAGAAATCCGCGCAACCGTTGGAGCGTTCGGGCATCCGGAACATCGCAAGAGGTGGCCTGGATTCGAAGGGTTCGACGACCTTTAAGCGGCTTGATCACGAGTTCAGGGACGGTATCGGGATCGCCGGGACACCAGGCCCATCCCGTGAGACCGTTGCTGGTGGGTTCGACGCAGCCGGCGACCCGGCTGATGGACAGGATATCGACCGGGCTGCCCAAAAGATGGCAGCCGTTTGCGGTGACCGTGAGTTGCCGGCCTTGCATCCATCGTTTGGGCAATGCCCCTCCGCGAATACGACGGCCATCTAACCGGATCTCGGCTCGGTTGGCTGGTGGCGCCCGCACGATCACAGTGCCGGCGGTATCAACGCCACACCATCCCTGGTTGTGAGAGGCCGCCACAATTGCATCGGCCAGCACGTCAATGCCCATGCCAACGGTATGCTGTCGCAGGGCTTCGTGCAGGGCTCGGGCCGCGCCTTCATGCTCCGTCATCTGGAGGCGCGCAGCCGCCAGTCCAATCCAGGCTTCCCGCCCCCCGTATGTCTCGGCGATCTCTGAGAACAGCCGTGCGGCGCGTGCGTTGTCCCGTGCCAGACAGGCGGTTCCCAAAGCCAGTGTGACCAGGCCGTCGCTCGGGATAAGCCGGTGTGCACGATCCAACCAGCGTATGGCGTCGTGATGGTCGCCCGCAGCCAATGCCGCCTGGCCACGGTCCAGGGCACTGCGTGCCAATTTGGCGGCGCGCTCGCCACCGGCTGCGCTCGGCCGGTTCAGGCGCTGACACCTTGTGGTGGGACCGCATCAATGGCGTCCAGGTCGGCCAAATCCTTCTTCGCCTCATCCAACCCCTGTGCCACCGCTCGTTCCAGCCAGGTGCGAGCCTGGGGGAGATTTCGCTCTCCGGCCAGGTTGCGCGCAAGGTAGCGGCCCAACATCATCTGGGCATGCGGGTGGTCGCGGTCAGCAGCGTCACGGAACCACTGTTGAGCAGCTGGGCGGTCCGTAGGCACATCGTGGCCACCACCCAGCATGGCTCCGACGGCGAACATGGCGCCGACATGGCCCTGTTCCGCGGCTCTCTGAAACAGGCTCAGCGCGCCGGCGTGGTCTCGCGGCCCGCCGCGTCCTTCGAGCATCATGTCGGCCAGCAAGACCATCGCTTCGGTCATGCCGACTTCGGCGGCTTTGCTGATCCATATGCGGCCTGTCGTTGGATCCGGGACGGCGCCTCGGCCCTCTGCCAGCATGCGACCATACCAGTACTGAGCATTGACCACGGTATCGGCCGCTTTGCGGAGCCATTCCAGTGCTTGAGTGTCGTTGCGATCGACCCCGACGCCTTCTGCCAGGCAAACCCCGAAATTGAAGGCCGCGATCGGATCACCGGCCGCGGCGGCCTGCTCGAACCAGGCGCGGGTCCGGGCGGAATCCTGATCATCCCCATGGCCGCGTAACAGCAGGTTGCCGAGATCCACGACCGCGTTCCCGTTACCCCCCTCGGCCGAGATCCGGAGGAGCCTGGCGGCTTCCGACTGGTCGCGTGGGACGCCCGCCCCGGTCAGATACATCATGCCGAGGGCGCGGGCCGCCCCCCGATGCCCCGTGTCGGCAGCCCGGCGAAACCACATTGCCGCTTCGGCGTAGTTTGGGGGTAGGTCCCCACCGGTGGCATAAAGATCGCCCACCAGAGCCGCGGCTTCGGCATCGCCACTGAGCGCGGCGCGGCGGAGCCAGGATTCACCCTCCTGCGCATTCCGCGGTATGCCAATCCCTTTTAGCAACGCAAAGCCCCAGCGGGCCTGGCCCCCCTGGTGTCCTTTTTCCGCTGCCTGCCGATAATAAGTCGCGGCGAGTGCCAGGTCCTGTGGGACGCCCACGCCGCGTGCGGTGATTGTGCCCAGCAGAAAAAGCGCGAGCGCCAGGCCGTGTTCGGCGGCCTGGCGCAGGTGGGTGACGAGCTCACCTTGAACATCGGAGATCCGTTCGGCGCGTGCCAATGCCAGGGCATAGCCCAAATGGGCCTGGGCGCACCCGGCCTCGGCGGAGCGTTTATACCATGACTTCGCCTGCTCCAGGTCACGCATCGTCTCCGGCCCGGACGTCAGGATGTATCCCAGCAGCGCCTGGCTGTCCGGTGAACCGGCTTCGGCGGCTTTGCGCGCCCATATCTCAGCGTTTGAGAAGTCAGGCTCGTTGGCTGTTGTGCCACTGAACAGACCTGCGTCCTGCAATCCGCTCGCGCCGCCGCCGGCCAGGCCGTGCAAAAAGAGGGTGGCCAGAAGTGTTTGCGCCTCCGTATGGTTCTGCTTTGCCGCGCGTTCCAGCCAGCGTACGCTTTGCGGCCGGCTGGGCGGGACAACCTTGGCCTCCAGATAACAGCGTCCGACCCGATATTCCGCTTCGGCGATGCCTGCGCGCGCGGCGCGGACCAAATGGGGGAAGGCGCGCTTGTCATCCCCGCGCGACAGCAGAACTCGCGCGCGTCTGAGTGCGGCGGAGGCCGAGAACGGAGGGATGAACTGGCTAAACAGGTCCATGCGAGGGTTTGTCCCGGCGCTCCATGATCAGGGTTCGCGCATACCTTCCTGCGCCAGTGGCACGACCCGTCCCAGCAGATATTTCATGATGGAGCGTTTGCCGACGAGGATGTCTGACGTCACCGGCATGCCCGGTATCAACCGGAAGCCGGCGGGTACATTGCGCAGATCCACCCGGTCCAGCGTAATCCGGGACCGATACCAAACCCCGCCACCCACCTGGTTGGCGGTGGGCATCGGTCCTGTCGGATTCCGCTGTTCGTCCTGCATGGTAAAGCTGTCGGGGCTGATAACACGCACGACTCCATGCGCCATTCCGTACTGGGTATAGGGGAAGGTGTCGAATTTGATCGCCACGCTGTCCCCGACATGCACAAATCCGTTCTCACTGCCGGGGATGTTTGCCTCTATCTCCAGTGGTGCGTCGGTCGGAACCAGCGTGAAAAGCTGCTGCCCGCTCGATACCACCGAACCGGGCGACACTTTCCCGACCGATAAAACGGTGGCATCGCGATCGGCGCGCAATTCGACCAGTTGGCGGCGCAGTTGAGCTTTGTTGAACGATTCCCGCGCATCCGAAAGCTTGCCGGTGGCATCGGCCAGTTTCTCAGCGATGTCGGCGTGCCAGGACTGGATGTAGCCGTTGCGCTCCGCCACGAGGGCTGACAGGTCGCGTTGCGCGCCGTTGGCGACCTGTTCGGCCGCATCCAGGGTGCGTTGAACTTCAACCCGATTATCCATCGCGCCCAGCGTGTTCAGCTTGCTGCCGACGTTCAGGCGTTCCAGGTCCTTGCGCATGGTCTCGACCGTTTTCGCGTAGCTCAGCCGATCGCGGTAATTCATGACGTCGCCCCGCGCGCGCGACATCGCGGCGGTCAGGCTGTCGGCCCTTTGCTGAAAATTCTCCAGCTTGAAGTTGTACTCAGACTGTCGTTGCGCAAAAATCGCGGCCTGCAGGGCTAAATTCGGGTCGAGACCGGTATAGGTGAACGGTCGGTTGTTCAGCTCCGCCTGCAAGCGGGTGACCTGAGCCTGGATGGCGCCGACCTGCGCTGCTAACGCGCCAAGGTCTGCCGCCGCGAAAGTGGGATCGAGTTGCGCCAGCACCTGACCAGCATGAACTTCCTCTCCCTCGTGCACTTCGATCGACCGGATAATGGCCGTTTCCAGCGGTTGCACGACGATGGTCGCGGCGCGGGCTATCACCCGCCCGGGGGTTGTGACGACCCGATCGACTTCGATCACGAAGCCAGCGACCATGCAGCTGACGACCATCGAAAAGATGATCCAACTGATCAGCCGGGCCGATCGCGGCATCGGCGTGTTGGTAATCGCCGTGGACGGTGACTGGAACTCCAGGATCACCGGGAGTGTCGGATCCGCCCTGTCGGCGACCGCGGTGCTAACCGCCTGGGGGGCGGGGCGGGGCGAGAGCTGCATGGCGGGCACCTTGGGTATCGGAATGACGGCTATCGAGATGGCGATTTTGCTGCGCCCAGAGCTGGCGGTAGACCGAACACCGCTCCAGCAGCACTTCATGTGGCGCGATGTCCAGCAACTCCCCCTTCTCCAGCACCATGATCTGATCACAATCCACCAACGACGATAGCCGGTGGGAGACGATGAGCATGGTCCGGCCCCGGGCGATGCGCAGCAGATTGGCGTTCACCAGAGCCTCACTCTCGGGGTCGAGCGCGCTGGTCGCTTCATCGAGGATCAGGATGCGGGGGTCGGTGATCAGGGCGCGCGCGATGGCGAGCCGCTGACGCTGGCCGCCCGACAAATTGGGCGAGCCTTCTTCAATGTATGTCTCATAGCCATTCGGCATGCGTTCGATGAATTCCTCCGCGCCTGCCAGCCGCGCCGCCCGGATCGCGTCATCCAACGTCAGGCCTGGCCGGCCGGCCAGGATATTTTCGCGAATCGATCCACGAAACAGGAAATTTTCCTGCAGCACGACCCCGAAACTCGAGCGAAGATGGCGAAGATTGATTGAGCGCAAATCTGCGCCATCGAGTTTCACGAAGCCGGAATACTCGCGATTGATGCCTTGCAGCAGCCGCGTAACGGTCGATTTGCCAGAACCGGAACGCCCGACAAGCCCCAGCATGGTTCCGGCCGGGATCGAAAAGCTCATCTTACTGAGGGCGGGGATTTTGGTGCCTGGATAGGTGAAGGTGACTTCGTCGAACGTCACGGCCCCGGCGAATTTGGGCCGCACGCCCGTGGCGGCGTTGTCGATTTCGAGCGGCCGGTTCAGGACATCGGCCGCCTGCCCCATGGCCCCGGCAACTTCTTCCCACTCCTCCATCAGCCGTGCCAGGCTGACCAGCGGCGTGCTGACCCGCTGCGCGAGCATCATGAACGCAAACAGGCTTCCTGCCGCGAGACCGGTCTCATCCGAGAGCGCGATATACGCCCCGATCATAACGATCCCAATCCACATGAACCGTTCGATCGGGGTGACGAGCGTCTGGGGCCAGTTGGCCAGATGCCCCATCGCGAGGCGCCATTTGCCAGCCTCCGCGACCCGTTCGTCCCAGAGTGCTTTCCGTTGAGGTTCCAAGGCCAGCGATTTGACTGTCTTGATCCCGAATATGGTTTCACCAAGCGCTGCCGATTTCGCGGTTTCGGCTGCGATAACCTTGGCGAAGACGACCCGGATGGGCCGCAGGTAGGTCAGGATAACCAGCGTGATGAGCGCGGCGCAGACCACCACAATCCAGGCCAAAGTCGCATTGAGCCAGAAAAGGATTGGTGCCATCACGAGCAAGGTGATGAGGTCGAGGGCAGTCGACATCAGCTTGCCAGTGATGAACTGCCGGACCTGATGGATCTGCATCACCTTGTACATCGTCTCGCCGGCCGGATGCCGTTCGAAATAGTCCAGTGGCAGCCGGACCAGCCGGTTGAAGACATGCAGATTGAGTTTTGCGTCCACCCGAACGCCGACGACAAGGATGATCAACCGCCGCGCATGACCGAGCAGCGTCTCATACAGAATCATGATCCCAAGGATCACTGACACCAGGAAGAGCGTGGAATAGCTGTGATGGGTCATCACCTTGTCGACCACCGTCATCACGATGAACGGTGGCACGATCGTCAGCAGACTGAGCGCGACGGAGCCGATGAACAGGTCGACCATCGACCGCCGCTCTTTGCCGATGAGGCCGAACAGCCAGCGCAGGCTGAACGGTTCGTCCGCCTCGGACTGACCACGCTGCGCGCGGAGCAGGATCGCTTCACCGTTCCAGACCTCGCTGAGGCGCATTTCGTCGACGGGAATGGGCGGAGTCGCTTCCGGTGCGCGGGGATCGCGCACCATGACGATCTTGCTTTCGATGTTTGCCCCGGTCAGCAGGCCGGCGGTCCCATCGACGAAGAGCAGGACGACCGGTCCGGAATCCTGGAATTTCATCAGATGGCGCCAGCGCAGCCGGACGGCGCGGGACCACATCCCAGCGTTCTGCGCCCAGGCGGACATGGCTGCCGCGGTCGGCGCGGTCTCACCGTCTTCCCGCCGGAAGTCGGCGGGGTCCAGTTCCAATCCATAGTACCGCCCGGCCATCATCATGGCGAGCAGGCGTGGGTGAATCCCGTCGTCGCGCCCCCGCTCCGCGCCAGAAGATGCTCCACCAAGGGTGCTGTCGTCGGTTGTGCCACCGCCGCCGCCGGACTGGGCGACCGGCGGTCGGCCCATCGGAGTCTGGCCCGATGTATGACCGTCAGAAATATCCAAAACAGAACCCTTCGAGAGCCGAGTCAGAGCAAGACGTTTCTGACCCTTCGCATATTCCATGACCAACGTCCTGTCGGTCATCTCCTGGCCGGAGGAAGAACCTTCGCATGGCCGTGTTCGGCGGACTTATAGTGTATATCGCCACGGCTTGGCCATGGCGGGCTTGACGGTGTCGATCACGAATGCAGTAGGCACAGGCTTGGATTCGTCGGCTGCCATGCCGTTGTCCTGGGGGCAGACCCGTGGAACCATGCTAGGCTCATGATCGGTGATCAGGGTGGCGGTGTGCCACCAGCCGGCAAACCGAACGGGCATCGGTTTACCAGGCGGAACAGGGATTGGATGGGAGCGTAGCATGCAGGTGTTGGAGGATCATGTCGGCGCGTTCATTCCTGGGGATAAAGCAGGCCATCCGCCACTCGGCTCCGGCAGCCTGTCAGGCCTGACCTTCGCCGCCAAGGATCTGTATGATCTCGCCGGCGTGACCACAACGTACGGCAATCCTGATTGGGCGCGCACGCATGGTCCGGCCGCGGCGACCGCGCCGATCGTGTTGGCATTGCTACAGGCGGGCGGGACGCTGGTCGGCAAGACCAAGACGGTCGAGCTGGCGTTTGGCCTAACAGGGGAGAATGTCTGGCATGGCACCCCGCTCAATCCAGCCGCGCCAAATCGGTTTCCGGGCGGATCCAGCTGTGGTTCGGCGGCGGCCGTCGCTGCTGGCCTGGTGGATTTTGCGCTTGGGTCTGACACCGGGGGATCGGTTCGCATCCCCGCCAGCTATTGCGGCCTGTTCGGCATCCGCCCCAGCTTCGGGGCGATCAGTCTGGCGGGCGCCTGTGCCCTGGCACCGAGCCTCGACACACCTGGCTGGTTCACGCGTTCGGCGGGTTTGCTCGCTGAGATCGGTGATGTTCTGCTCCCGCCCAACAGGCAAGGTGCGGATGGTCCCCTACTGCGCGTTGAAGACGCCTGGGTGAACGCCCAGCCCAATGTGGCGGAAAGCCTGCGTCAGGCGCTGACGAAACTCGAACAACTGCGCGGCCGCGCCATCGGAGTCCGGCTGATTCCAGAAGGTGTTGACACCTTGTTCGAGCATTTTCGGGCCGTCCAGGCCGAGGAAGCCTGGGCCGCCCTTGGCCGTTGGGTGGAAGCGTCCAACCCGGCGTTCGGGCCTGGTGTCAAAGAGCGGTTCGAGATGGCAAAAACCACGGATCCCCTCCGTGCCGCGGAGGGCCGGGCATTCCGCCGCGTGTTGCATGCGCGGGTGCGGCCTCTTCTCGCCGGCGGCGCGGTGCTTGTGTACCCCACCAGTCCCTGTGTCGCCCCGCTGCTGACCGCCAGTGCTGATGAGCAGAATGCGGTGCGTCAGGCCACCATGGGAATCACGGCCATTGCCGGTTTCTGCGGCCTGCCGGAGGTCACGCTGCCCGTCGCGACAGTTCAAGGCGCGCCGGTGGGGTTGTCGCTGGTTGCCGGGCCAGGGCAGGATCGGGCGCTGCTGGCGTTTGCGCGTGATGCCGCGGCGATTCTCGGACTGCCCGTCTGACGGCGGACCAAACACACGGGGGATTCCGGTTATGCACATTCGTGACGCTATCGAGGGGGACATTCCCGCCATCCAGGCGATTTACGCGCACCATGTTCTGCATGGTACCGGCACTTTCGATGAAGAGCCGCCGTCGGTCGAAGACCTGCATGCCAAATTTCTCCATGTTATCGAACATGGTTGGAGCTGGCTGGTCGCCGCCGACGACACCGGGGTTCTGGGCTATGCCTACTACACCCAATTCCGTGAACGCTCCGCCTATCGCTATTGCGTTGAGGACAGTATCTACGTCCGTGATGATGTGCGCGGGCAAGGGGTCGGTAAGGCGCTGGTTTCAGCGTTGATCGAGCATGCCACAGCCCGGGGCATGCGGCAGATGATCGCGGTCATCGGCGATTCTGAAAACGTCGGCTCCATCGGCGTTCACGCCAGCCTTGGATTTCAAATGGTGGGTACGCTGCGCGCCGTGGGGGTCAAGTTCGGACGATGGGTTGATGTGGTGTCGATGCAGCGGGCACTGGGCCGCGGCGACGCGAATATTCCAGACTGAATGCTGAAGGATCGCCGCATCTGGTTCATGGCGGCCTATGGCTTCGTCGCCGGTCTGCCACTGCCGTTATCAGGTTTCACGTTCCGCCTCTGGCTGTCGGAAGGTGGGGTCTCGCTGGCCATGATTGGTCTGACGGCCAATATCGGGCTGGCCTATTCACTGAAATTTCTGTGGGCGCCAGCGCTGGATCAGCCGCCGCCCGGTCCCTTCCGGCGGTTGGGGCAACGCCGCGGTTGGCTGGCGATCATCCAGCCGGCACTGGTGCTGTCAGCCGTGCTGCTCGCCTCATCGGACCCCATCGGCGCGCCGATGGCGGCTATCGTCGCTGCGGCGCTGGTGGCCTTTTGCTCCGCCAGCCAGGATATTGTGGTCGATGCGTGGAGGATCGAGCTTTTCCCCCAACGCCTACAGGGTGGCGCCATGGCGGCCTATGTCTGGGGCTATCGCGTCGCGCTGCTCATCACGACATCTGGCGTCATCAAGATGGTCGGCGGGTTCGGCTGGCATGCGACCCTGTTGAGCGTCGCCGCGCTCCTGGCGATCGGCCCCATCGTCACCGGCTTCGCGCCAGAGCCCGAAACCATCGCCGCGGCCCGCAACACCGTCACCGGCTTCGTCGCGCGCCTGCAAATGGCGGTGGTCGCTCCGCTTTGGGAATTCCTCTCTCGCCCGGGTGCTATTGCCATCCTGCTCTTCGTCGCCCTGTTCAAATTGGGGGAGGCGATGGCCGGCATCATGACTGCGCCTTTCTATCGCGCGCTGGGTTTCAGCAGGGACGCGATCGCCGGGATTGGGCCATTTTCGCTGGTCGCCACTTTGGCCGGAATTACGCTGGGCGGTTGGCTGGTTGCCCGCATCGGCGTCGGGCGGGCGCTGCTGATCACCGGCTGGGCGCAGACGATCGCGATGGCGATGTATGTGGCTTTGGCCTGTTCGGCTGGCGCGCACACGGTCCTCTACGCGACGGTGGTGACCGAGGCTTTCGCGCAGGGCGTGGCCGATGCCGCATTCCTGACCTATCTGTCCGGGTTGTGTTCCCGACAGTTTACCGCCACCCAATATGCGCTGCTGTCGTCCATTCCGGCGTTTGCGATCCATACGCTGGGCGGCGTGTCCGGCCTGTTGGCCGGTTATGTTGGATGGGTGCCATTCTACATATTATGTATGTTTACCGCGACGCCGGCGATGGGGTTGATGGTATTCCTCCTCCGGCGATATCCGCCGGAACAGGCGCCCCCCTGAATCAACCCGGTTCGATCGGCATCCGCGCGATGCCGAGCCAGGCGACGGGTGCGCCCGCTTTGGCGGCGGCCTCATCGGCGGGCAGCGTCGTATCCCAATCAGCGGCGATGAAGCGGCGACCGTTGACCGTGCTGGCGGCGTCGGAAACCAGCCACAAAAGCGGTGGTACCATCACGTCCGGCTGCAACATGCGGGCCCGGTCGCCCGCCTCGTCCCCCACCAGGCCGGTATTGGTGACCCCACCGGGCACCAATACGTTGGCCGTCACGCCCGTGCCCTGCAGGTCCGCGGCTAACACCGCCATCGATGATTCCGCCGCCGCCTTGCTCGACCCATAGAGCAGATACCCTTCCCGTACCATCGTCCCGAGGCTCGTGGTCACCGTGATGACCCGCCCGCGGCCGGCTTTCAGCATGTGCGGCACCACTGCGCGCGTCATCATGATCGGGGCTGTCGCGTTGACCGCCACGAACCGCGCCCATTGCTCCGGGGTCGTCTCCCAAAACCGAATGGGGTTCCGCCGCTGATCAGCGCGGATCGAGGCCTGGCCGATGCCCGCATTGTTCACCAGAACGTCGATCCGGCCCGAAATCGCCAGTGCGGCCTGGGTGATTGCTGCAAACGAGTCAGGCTGTGCCAAATCCGCAGCGTATGGGATGAAGCGCCCGGGGAGGCTACCCGCACCGGCTGCCACCGCCTCCAGCGCCTGGGCATTGCGATCAACCGCGAGGACGTCGATCCCATGGGCCGCGAGGCCTATCGCCATGGCATGCCCAATACCGCTGGCGGCACCAGTCACGATCGCGGTTTTGCGGTCTTCGGCCAAGGTATTTTCCTCCTGTTTCCCGACCCAAGTGTTCCAGAAAGCGGGGGATCGCGCGAGTCCCTGTTGGGCTATGCGGGCATGTGATTGCGCGCGGATTGGCAGGCGAATTCCACCTGCCAACGCATTTCCTCGGTCGAAAAGGGAAAACCGCCGCTGCGGCTGGCAGGTATGGCCTCCGCCGGCGACAGCCCACCCAACAGGGTCTGCACCGCCGATGCGGCACGCATGGAAAATCCAGCCTGCCATACGAAGCTGGTCAAGGCCTTCGCGCTGCGCAGCACTGCCATATGTTCGACAACCTCCATGGGGATATCAGCGGCCACAGCCACGAGGGCAGTGGTCAGACGAACCTCCCCCTGGCGAATCGCACTGAGCAGGACTTGTTCAGTCAACAGATCAGCGCGGGCCAACCGGTTTGCTTCCGCGAGCGCGGCGTGACGGGAAAGCGCCCGTGCTTCGGCCGCGTGGGTCGCGGTCAATCGCTCTGCAATCCGCGCGGCGGCCGCCGGATCGAGGTCGGACCGTGCCGACAGCACGGCCAATAGATGGGCCTGAACGATGTCCGAGAGTGCGCGGGCAGCGCGGGCGGGCAACGTGGGACGGCGCACCAGAGAGGCTTGCCAATCCGGGTGTTCCACGGACGCCGCGACCAGTGCGTCCAAGACTGCCTCCCGGATCCGGGCGGATGGATTGGCCAACAGGGCATTGATCGCGGAGAAGTTCGTTGATGCCGCGATCGCGTCTGTCACCGACTCTTCAAGAGCCGGCCGGCGTGCAATCGCGACGACCGTGTCCGTGGAAGGGGCCGCGGCGATCAGGCTTAGTAGGTCGCTGGTGGTCAGTAAGGGTGAGAAAAGGATCACGGGTTCGGCGACCATGATGGATGCATCGTGTGCCAGCCGTAAGATAAGGGCCTTGGGAGCGTCTGGCATATCCTTGACCGCGTCAGCGACGACAGCCCTTACGCGCTCGGCTTCATCGGCGACCAGGCGTGTCAGGGTCTCAAATGCCTGGAGCGGGAGGTGTGATCGCGTCTCCGGCGGAAGATGGGTCGTCAGAGTCGCCAGCTTGCGGGCCAGCAGGAGACGGACCCGCTCATCCGGATCCCGCGCCAGGGACCGATCCGCGTCAGGCGGGACCGCCGCGTTCATTGCCAATGTCGCGCGCACCCGGACCGAGCTGTCGGTCGCGAGGCGGCGGAACTGGTCCGCGGAGGTCGCGTGGCTTGCCCCAAGCCTGACCCGTTCCGTTTCGTCGTCGGGGCTGGCGCCCATCAGACACCCTCCATCAGCGACACACGCCAATGGCCACGGCCATGCCGTTTGACGTCGTACATCGCCTCATCCGCGCGGCGGATCAGGCCGTCTATGTCTTCGTCTGCCTTGGCCTGTCGGGTGGCAATGCCGATCGATAAGGTAATGCGGGGTGGGTCGCTACCGAGGATATCGTCCAGTACCGCGGGGACGCTGACACGAAGGGCCTCGGCGCGTTCGGCAGCTGTCATGTGATCCGCGCCACCGAGCCAGAGCGCGAATTCGTCGCCCCCAAGGCGTGCAATCAGATCGCCGGGCCGAAAGGTCTCCTTTAGCAGACTCGCTGTGCGCCGCAGGACCTCATCACCGGTCTCGTGCCCGAACCGGTCATTGACGGTTTTGAAGTGGTCAAGGTCCACGAATACCAACGTTGTCGGCAGCGTCTCCTGTTCCGTTCGGGCGGTATGGCGCAGGATCTCCTCCCGAAACGCGCGCCGGTTGAGAAGGCCTGTCAACGGGTCCGTGCGGGCCTGCCGAAGCATTTCATGCTGAATGGACTCATGCTCAATCGCCATGCGGATGATTTTTGCCGAGGACGACAGTAACTGAATATCCTCGGTGTCCCAGGGACGTGCGTCGGGTGCTCTCCATGCGACGAGGCCGGATTTCCCGCCAAACCGGCTCCGGCAGATATCGGCGAGCATCGGATGGCCTTCGCTCGACATGCCAACGCCCGGGGCGCCCGTGTGATTGCCCAGCAGGATGACCGCGTCTCCGAGGATCAGCGCTGCGTTGGGTCCCGCCGAATGCGCCAAATGGGGTGCGCCACCGCTTCGGCATGCGATGATCGCACAGCCTTCTGCCCCAAGCGCCTTTGTCAAAGCCTCCAGCGCCGCCGCCAGCATGCGTGGCGCCAATACTTCCTGACCCATGCGCGACAGAATATGATCGAGTGTTGTTCCCAGCCGGAGTGCCCCGGCCAGTTGCGCCTCCCTTGCATCGAACTCGCTCAGGTCCATCGCCGTGCCGCGGGTGCCGATGATGGTGCCCGTGGCGTCCAGGACAGGCTCTGCCGTAAAGGTCAGGCAGCACACACCGCCATCACCCCGTCTGAGCCAGGCGCGCCGTCGGGTGGCGCGGGTGGTCACAAGAAACGGGTTGAAGCCACCTTGGTCATCAACCAGCCAAGCCGTGGCGTTCTGGCCGGTCAATGCGCCCTCCGGCCAACCCAACGCCGGATCTGGCCATAGGAAGGTCAACCGTCCCTCTCGATCCGTTTCAAAGGCCAGGTCCGCCGTCAGACAGAAAAAGTCCCGCCACCGTTGGCGGCTGTCGAGCAGGGCCCCTCCAAGGCGATCGGTCGCGGTCGCAAACCAATGGGGTTGGGCGTCAGTGGTGGGCATTGCCGGCGGCCTTCAAGCAAGTGAGCCGTCATATGACCGGAAGAAAGTTAATAAAGAGTTTGCGGCGGCGTATTTTTTTCAAAATCTCGCCGCCTTGCGCGCGGGCTGGCAGACTGTATCCTCCGCGAGAAGCTACCGAGCAGTAGTAAGAGGAAAACGCCATGACCCTGAGCCGCCGCGATTTTGCGCTGACCGCCCTTGCCGCCTCCGGTGCCACCAGCCTGGGTAACCCGGCCCGCGCGGAGGCCGAACCCATTCGCATCGGCTGGCTCGCGGCCTTGACCGGTCCTTTGGCGTCTCCGAGCATTGGATTCGACCGTGGCGTGCGCTGGGCCACCGATGAGATTAACGCCAAGGGCGGCATCCATGGTCGCAAGATTGAGTTGGTGGTACGCGATACCCAAGGCGATCCGACCAAGGCGGTGAACGCCACGCAAGAGGTGATTTCCCGCTTCAAGGTGCATGCGATCTGGGGGCCGACGAACTCCGGGGAGCTGCTGGCGACGTCGCCCATCATGGCGCGGGCGAAAATGCCAAGCCTGGTGGCGGGTGTCGTGAACAGCCTGATCGATCCGGTGAAATATCCCAACGCCTTCCGCGTCACCCCATCCAACAACCAGTGGGACGCGGCGGTGCGCAACTACACGATCAATGTGGTGAAGGCGAAGAAAGTGGCCGTGGTGGCCGACGCTACCGGCTACGGTACGGCCGCTCATGACGATTCCGTCGCGGGCTTCAAGAAGGCAGGGATTGAGGTCGCCTATTCCGGAACCATCGACCCGGCGCAGCCGGATGTCACCCCGGATCTGCTGCGCATGAAGAATGCCGGCGCGGAGGCGATTGTCGCCTGGACCGTCTCCACCGGTCTCGCCTCGCGCATCATGAATGCGCGTGCCGAACTGAAATGGGATGTCCCCATCGTCGGCCATCCGGTCATGGGCTCGGGTGACGTCGGCAAGCTCGTGACCAAGCCGGAGAACTGGGACAAAGTCTATATCGTTGGCTACAAGAGCTGCAGCTTTGACGACGAGGGCAAGCTGCCGCCGCGCACGCAAGCCTTCGTGGACGCGGTACAGGGCAAGATCGCGCTCAATGACACCTCGCTGTGGTGGGTCGTCTCAGGAGTCGACTCCATCCGCCTGATCGCTGAAGCGGTGGAAAAGACCGGTTCTTCGGACTCTGACAAGATCATCGGCTACTGGAACACGCTCAAGGCCTGGCCGGGCCTGTATGGCACCTATAGCTTCACCCCCGAGGAGCATAACGGCTACCAAACCGACGAAATCGTCATGCAGAAGGCCAACAGCCAACATGACGGCGCTTTCTCCCTCGCGCCCGGTTACGCGTAACCCACCATGCTCCAGGCGATACTGGCGGCCGGAATCGCGGTCGGTGCGACCTACGCGCTGATCGGGATAACCTACAACCTGATGTTCTCCGCATCCCGGGTGATGAGCTTCACCGCTGGGCAGCTCGGCATGGCCGGTGGGGTATTGGGTGCGCTGTTTATCGGCCGTATGGGATTTCCGGTCATTCCCGGCATGATCCTGGCGCTGGCAGGCTGCGCGATCATCGGTCTGGTAACCGAATTCGTCGCCGTTCGCCCGGTGCTGGGGGCGCTGGATCAACATCTTTATGTGCTGTCCACGCTGGGCCTCGCGCTGATGATCCAGCAGTTCACCGCCATCGAATGGAGCACCGAGCCCCAGCCCTTCCCCCGTCTGATCGGAATCGGGGAAGGGGGGCCGTTCGATGAAAAATTCTGGCTCCCGGTCGTTGCCTGCGCCGCCACTGTCGGCGGCCTGGAATACCTGTACCGCCGCACCCTCGTGGGCCGCGCCTTTCTCGCCATCGCGGAAGATAATTTCGCCGCCCGTGCTCTGGGGCTGCCGGAGCGCAATCTGCGTATGGCCAGCTATGCTTTGGCCGGTGTAGTCGGCGGGCTTGCGGGTTTCGCGTCCGGCGAACTGCTGCTCGCCTTCTTCGCCAATGGTGCCATGTTGAACTTCCTGGGTTTTGTGCCCGTGGCGCTCGGAGGTTTGGGCAACAACCGGGGCGCGCTCATCGGCGGGCTGGCGCTCGGCTTGTTCCAGCAAGCCGCCAACTTCCTGGTGGGCGGCGTTTTCGCCTCCGTCGCGGTCTTCACCGTGTTCATCGTCGTGCTGCTGGTGGCCCCGCAAGGGCTGTTCGGTGCACCGCCGTCGCGGCGGGTTTGACGATGCGGCGCGCGCTTCCTTTCTTCGGCCTGTTCGGCGCGGCGCTGTTGCTGCCGCTGTTCAGCAACGACTACTGGGCTGTCATTGGTGCCCGGGCGGCGGTCTATTGGATTCTGGTGGGTGGTCTCAATCTGGTCGTGGGCTATGGCGGCCAGCTCGCCATCGGCTACGTGGCGCTGCTGACTCTAGGGGCCTACACGTCCGCCGTGCTCGTGGCGAAATTCGGGGTCGACCCGTTTGTATCCTATGGTGCGGCCGGTCTGGTTGGTGCGGTCGCAGGGGTGGTCGTCGGATTGCCGGCGCTGCGGCTGCGCACATTTTACTTCGCCATGACCACGCTCGGCTTCGCCACCATCGTCACCCAGGTGGCGCTGGCCTGGCAGAGTGTCACAGGCGGCGGCATCGGCATCGGCGGGCCGGAGCTGCCGAAGCCTTTCGACTCCCCATGGGGGTTCTATCTGTTCGCCCTGGCTTTGGCCGCTTTCGTGACCTGGCTGTCATCGAATGTGGCGCAAAGCCGCTTTGGCCGAGCGCTGGTCGCCGTCCGCGACGCGGAAGTGGCGGCGGAGGCGGTGGGCATTTCCAAGCCGCATCTCCTCACGACAGTATTCCTGTTTGCCGGGGCCTGTGCCGGCGTTGCGGGTGGGCTGTTCGCCACGCTGCAATCCTACATCACCCCCGAAGCCTTCAGCTTCGATCTCTCGGTGACGTTCTTCATTGCCATCCTTGTCGGTGGTCGCGGATCCATCCTTGGACCGCTGATTGGCAATATCATCCTGACTCTGTTGCCGGAATTCGCCGCCCCCTTGGTGGCCTGGTCCACATTCCTGTACGCGGCTCTGCTGTTGGGGATCGTTCTGGCGATGCCCGGCGGTATCGCGGCCATGATCGACTTCAAGAATCGCCGCCCGCTGGCCAGCAACCGGGCGATCCTGCCGAATCCCGCGCTGATATCCGGCCATGGTACGGCGCGCGGCGACATCGTGCTGAAGAACGTGGTGCTGGCGTTCGGTGGGGTGCGCGCGATCGACGGTCTCGACATGACCATCCGCCCCGGTGAGGTTCACGGTCTGATTGGTCCCAACGGTTCGGGCAAGACAACCACGCTGAACGTGATCTCCGGTTATTATGCGCCGCAGGAGGGTGAGGCCTTCCTCGGCGCCTCGCCGTTGCCGCATGGTGCCCCGCGCGCCCGTGCGGCCCTCGGGATCGCCCGCACCTTTCAGACGCCCCGCCTCATCGGCGAAGCCTCGGTGCTGGAAAACGTCATGATCGGCGCCACGATCGAGGGAAATGCCAGTTTCGTCGAATCGGTCTTCAGCTTGCCCCGGCACCATCGGGATGAAAAACACCTCACGGCAAAGGCAATGCAGGCGCTGGCCACGGTCGGGCTCGAACGCCTGGCCGAGGTGCGCGCTGACCGCCTGCAGCACTCGGAATTGCGGTTCATGGAAATCGCGCGCGCATTGATTCTCAATCCTGCCTTCATCCTGCTGGACGAGCCGGCCGCGGGTCTGTCGGGCGATGAGATCAAACGCCTCGGTGAACTGATCAAGGCAATGGCCGCGCAGGGGATCGGCGTATTGCTGGTCGAGCATCACGCGGATCTGATCTTTGATATCTGCGATCATGTGACCGTGCTCAATCTGGGTAAGGAACTGGCGTCGGGCAGCCCCGCTGATATTCGAGCGCATAAGGAGGTCGTCAGTGCCTATCTCGGCGGCTGAACCCTTATTGTCCGTGTCTGGCCTGACGGCCGGTTATGGCAAGATCGCCGTGCTGCACGGTATCGATTTGATCATCCGTCCCGGTGAGATCGTGGCCTTGCTCGGCCCCAATGGGGCTGGCAAGACGACGTTGCTCAGCGCCGTCTCCGGTCTGCTGCCCTGGGGCGGTCAGGCGCGCTTCGCGGGTCAGGACCTGGCCGGTGTATCGCCGCGGGAAGCGGCGCGGCGCGGTCTCGTGCATGTCATCGAGGGTCATCGGGTGTTCACCCAGCTGTCGGTCAATGACAACCTGCTGCTGGCTGGTTACGACCTACCGGCGCGCGAACGTGCGTCGCGGGTTGAAGAAGCGCTGTCTTATTTCCCGGAAATCGCGGCGAAACGGCTGGATAAGGGTGGGGCGCTATCGGGCGGGCAGCAGCAGATGCTGGCCGTGGCGCAGGGACTGGTGCGGCGGCCCAAGCTGCTGATGCTGGACGAGCCCTCTGCCGGGCTGTCGCCTGTGCTGGTTGATCGTGTGCTCTCGGTCGCGGCGGCCTTGCGCGATGCCGGGACGGCGGTACTGCTGGTGGAGCAGTTGATCGAAAAGGCACTGGGCCTGGCCGACAGGGTCTACGCGATGGCACAAGGCAGGATCGTGTTGGAAGCGGATACGACGGAGCCGAACCTGCCGCACCGTTTGGAACAGGCCTATTTCGGGCATGATGCGGTGCCGGAACCGGGGTTCTCGCGCATCAGTTGAACGCGAAGGTATCCATCCTCAGCACCCCGAACGACGTACTGGCATGAAGCCGGGTGGCCCTGGCGTTTTCACCCGCCGCGCCCATCGCGACATACAACGGCAGCAGGTGCTCGTCAGTCGGGTGCTGTGCCACTGCATAGGGCGCTTTACGGCGGTAATCCAGCAGGTCGTCCAGCCGGTTCTCAGACAAGGCCGTGCCCATCCATTCAGCGAAAGTGTCCACATCAGGGGCGGCGGGGCTATTTTCTTCCGGCGCGCGCGGGCGGCGGAGATTATGCGTCAGACCACCGGAGCCAATGATCAGGATCCCCTGCGCGCGCAGTGAGGCCAGCGCACGACCGAGCAGCAGATGGTGCGCCGGCCCGAGGTAGGACTGCAACGAGAGCTGCATGACCGGGATGTCGTGCGCGGGGTACATGAGCAGCAGCGGCACCCAGGCGCCGTGGTCAAGGCCACGCGTGTGATCGACGGTCGCCGCCAATCCCTGCTCCGTTAGCGTCGCCGCGATATCAGCGGCGAGGGCGGCATTGCCCGGCGCCGGATACCGCAGCGCATAAAGCGCCGGCGGAAACCCGTAAAAATCGTGGATGGTGTCATTGAGCGTGACCCCGCTGATTTCCGGCCGCTCGGTATCCCAATGTGCCGAAGCCATCAGGATCGCTCTCGGCCGTGGCAATGAATCGCCCAACCCACGCAGGAAATCCCGCGCAGGCTGGTCGCGCAGCGGCATCATTGGGGAGCCGTGGCTGATGAACAAAGTCGGCAGCATTGTATGTCTCCGGCGCTTATCCAGCCGCGGCGGGGGGCCGCAGCTTCCCAAGCAAACGAGACATCAGCGGGATCGATATGCCCGGAACGAGATCGGCGTGCTTGGAGATGACGAACTTCCCAGGCTCCCCCACGATGCGCAAGCCACGTTCGAGCGCGAACTCATTGGCTGCCTGGGTGACACCTGGCCAGTAGATATAGTCATCGCCGATGAGCACACCAGTGTCATTCAGCAGATCGTAATAGGCGATGAAATCCCGCTTCGCCGGTCCATATTCATGCGCGGCATCGATATAGGCGATGTCGCACGTCACCCCCAGTGATCGCAGCACAAAGGCCGCGCTTTCAGACGTCATGGGCAGCGGGGTGATGATGTCCTCGAATCCGTGCCGCACGACGTTGCCGAGGAAGGTGTAGTAAAGCTGTGGATAGCCGTGGCGCAGAGCCAGGGATTGCTGCCAGTTTCCGCCGTCGCTCAGCCAATGCTCCGGGGAGCCGAGCCAGGTGTCGACGCAGAGGATTTCACAATCCAATCCGAGTTCTCTGACCACACGCGCCATATTGATGGCCGATCGGCCCTTCCAGGAGCCAACCTCGACGATTCGCTTTGGCCGGACTTGCTCGATGACAGTGGCCAGGACCGGATGATCTGAACCCCATCCCTGTAGATCATCGGGCCAATCCATGGGGTTGAGGCCTTCGTAAGGGGAGATGGGGTACAGTCGGTCCCGTAAAGTCTGAGTCATGCGCGCTCTTGTCCCTGAGCGACGGCGTGTTGGTCCGGCCGGCTGGCGCGGGTACCCGACGGATGCCTGTCGCCCGCACGCCGCCTCTCCTAATGGTGGTTATAATTTTCAAAATTACAACCTAAAAATGTAAATCGATATGTTTAACGAGAGTTAGAAATATACTAATTATATTAATAATGACCCATTAAGTAATTTATGAATTTAAATGATACTAAGATCGTATTTTGGTGTTTCGCACAGCCGTTGCAGATGCCTATTCCGCGGCGCGGGCCAAAGCAGTCTCCGTTGTGGCTTCGAGGCCGAGTGTCTGCGCCAGCCGATCCAATCGGCGGACAACGCTTTCGCCGGCGAAAACGCCGCGATCCTCCCGCAGACTGAGCACCAGTTTCGATCCCTGGATACGCAGCCGCGTCCCCGCGAGCAAATCAGGCGTTCCGGCGGACAGCGTATAAGCAAGGCGCAAAGCTGCGCCGAGCAGTTCCGCGCGGTCGGCGGCGGTATTGTCCAGCAAGGCGCGCGCCGGTTTCAGGAATTCCGAATCCGCGCCGGCCTCATATCGGAGTGCGATCGACAAAGCGAGAAAGGCGCGGGTCGGGTGGTCCAGCCCGATCCCTGGCTGCCGCAGCACCCGAAGATAGGCCTGTTCCGCGCGGAATTCGGGGTGGTCATGGCTGCCGACGTCCGATACCCAGCAGGCGGCCCGGCGTAAATAGCGGGCCTCATCCGTCTCTTTGGGGAAGAGCGGGTTTGTCCATTCGAACAGCGCCTCAGGTAACAGGGGGTCGCGCCCCAACCGTCCGGCCATCTCCTGACAGGCGGATAGCAACGGGTTTTGCAGGCGGATGGCGTCGGGCATGCGGCGCATGAACCATCCCTCCCGCAAGCCGCTGGCACTGAAGACGACGCGTCGCGCATCAGTCAGACGAAGCAGCCGGCGGAGCGCGATGGCCGCGTAGGGCAGGTCGTCGAGACGACGGCGAGGCGCGTCGGGCATGCGCTCAAGCAGGCGCCGGCTCATGGTCGTGATCGATCCGGCGAGGTCGCGGGCGGTATCCCGATCCATCCGGTAGTGATGGACCATGCGCAGCGGATAGGCGGTTTGTGCCATGTGGATACGTGCCAAAGCGCGCCACGCGCCGCCGACGAGGTACAGATCCCGGCCGGCGCCCTCGTTTAACCAGGGCACAGCGGCGAAGTCGGTTTCGACAATTTGCCGCGCCAGGTCCAGATTGCCGCCTGACCGATCCGCCAGCCTGATGACCCCCAATGGCAGGGTTTGCGAGAGCCCCCGAACGCCGCCGCCCAGTCGAACCACTTCAAGGGAGCCGCCGCCGATGTCCGCCAGGATGCCGTCAGCGTCGGGAATGCCGCACAATACGCCGTTGGCGGCATAATCGGCCTCTTCTGACCCAGATAAAATCCGGATTGACACCCCGGGCATCCGATCCCGCAGCCGGGCCACGAAATCCGCGCCGTTGGTTGCGTCGCGCACGGCCGCGGTCGCCAGCACTTCAAACGGTGCCGCCCCCATCGCCCGCGCGATGAGGTAATAGCGGTGCATCACCGTCAGCGCGGGGCCGATGCCTTCGTCATTCAAACGTCCCGTCGCCTGCAAGCCTCGCCCCAACCGAAGCACCGCCTTCTCATTGAAGATCGGCACTGGGTTGCGATTGTGTCCTTCGTAAACGACCAATCGGACCGAATTGGAGCCGAGATCGACGACTCCGCAGCGGGGCAAACTGGAGGGGGGTGCGTAAGGCATCGGTTAGTCCTGGTTTACCCGGTCCGGGCGTCGAGGCAACAGAGAGGGCACCGCCGCAATCGGCTCGTGCAGCGCGGACCCTCGTCCCGACAGCGATGGGTTGGTCATGAAATAGTTGTGGGCGGAGATGGGGCGGCGCCCGGCCGCGACCCGACGCCAGGTGCCGTCAGCCCGCAAATCCCATGATTGCATGGTATCACGGATATTGGTGACCATAATCTGGTCCAGCACCTGCGCATGCACCGTCGCATTATGGATCGGCACCAGAGTCTCTACCCGCCAATCCAGATTGCGTTCCATCCAGTCGGCTGAGCTGATGAAAACCTTTGCGTGGCGGCTTGGCAGTATATGGCCGTTTCCGAAGGCAAAGACCCGGCTGTGCTCCAGGAACCGGCCAACGATCGACTTGACCTTGATGTTGTCCGACAGGCCCGGCACGCCCGGCCGCAGACAGCAGATGCCGCGCACGATGCAGGTGATCTTCACCCCAGCGGCGGAGGCCGCGTAAAGCGCGTCGATCAATCGCCGATCAACCAGACTGTTGAGCTTGATCCAGATCGTGCCGGGCTTGCCCTCCTGTGCGAATGCAATCTCTTTGTTAATCAATTGCAATAATACGTCGCGGGTGGTCAGCGGGCTGAATCCAATGTCTTCCATCGCTTCCGGACGCGCATAGCCGGTCATGAAATTGAACAGGCGCGCCGCATCCCGGGTGAGCGCGGGGTCAGAGGTAAAAAAGCTCAGATCGGTGTAAATCCGTGCGGTGATCGGGTGATAGTTGCCCGTTCCGAAATGGGCGTAGGAGCGGATCGCCCCAGCCTCCCGCCGCACGACCAAGGACAGTTTGGCGTGGGTTTTCAGTTCGGTGAATCCGAACACCACCTGGACACCGGCGGCTTCCATGGTGCGCGCCAGACGGATATTCGCCTCTTCATCGAAGCGCGCCCTCAGTTCCACCATGGCGGTAACGGACTTCCCCGCCTCCGCGGCTTCGATCAGGGCTTTGACGATCGGGCTATCGCGGCTGGTGCGATAGAGCGTCTGTTTGACGGCGATAACGCTGGGATCCTGCGCCGCCTGGCGCAGGAACTGAACGACGACATCGAAACTTTCATAGGGGTGGTGGACAACGATGTCCTTGGCGCGGATGGCGGCAAAGCAGTCGCCGCCAAAGTCCCGGATACGCTCGGGGAAGCGCGGGGTATAAGGCTTGAACAGCAGGTCAGGCCGATCATCGACGATCAGTTGCTTGAGATCGCCGGGCGCCATGAGCCCATCCTGATAATGGGTCTCGTCTGGCGTAGCCCCGAGCTGATCGCTGACCAGCGTGCGCAGTTCCTCCGGCATGTCACGGTCAATTTCCAGATGGATGACCACACCCCGGCGGCGGCGTTTCAAGGCGGTTTCGTAGGAGCGGACGAGATCCTCGGCCTCTTCTTCGAACTCCACATCGGTGTCGCGAATGATGCGGAACAAGCCCTTGCCGGTCACTCGAAAGCCGGGGAACACACGCCCCAGGAACAGCAGCATCAAATCTTCCAGCAGCACAAAGCGAATCGGATCGCTCGGCTCGATCTGGGGGAGCCGGATAAACCGCTCCACCTGATTCGGGAGTGGCAGCAACCCCCGCATGGCCAGGCCATCATCTTCCCGCAGCAGGAACAGCGCCATCACCAGGCCCATATTGGGGATGAACGGGAACGGATGGGCCGGATCGACCGCGAGTGGGGTCAGCACCGGAAACACCCGCTCCATGAACCAGGCATCCAACCACTGGCGGTCGGCATCGGTCAGTGAGGCGGGTTTACAGACCTCAATGCCTTTCTTGCGCAGCAGCCCGCTCAGTTCACGCCAGGTGCGCTGTTGATCGGCCAACAGCGCCTCAGCCCGGGTTTTGATTTCGGCCAGTTGCTGTGCCGCGGTTCGGCCATCGGTTGACACATGGGTCACTCCGGCCTTGGCCTGACCAACCAGGCCCGCGACGCGGACGGAGTAGAATTCATCCAGATTTGACGCACTGATCGACAGGAAGCGCAGCCGTTCCAACAGCGGATGGCGTGGGTTTTCCGCCTCTTCAACGACCCGATGATTGAAGTCCAACCAGGAGAGCTCCCGGTTCAGGAAGCGGTCGGACTGATCAAGGGGGGAGGCCGCGGGACCGGTCTCAGCGGGTGCTTCCTCCGGCAGCGCGGCATCGTCATATTGCTCGTTGATCGCGGTTACCTGCGGCTTGCTCATAACGCGGTCCTACTGGAGGAGGTCAGGGCCTTTGGGCGGTCGTCGGCACAGGCGCGTGGTATTCCACGGACGCACCCATTTCGCCAGCAGGCTCGCGGTCGTTCGTGGACATTTCTGTCACCACGGCCTCAATAAGCTTTTGTGTCAGCCGGCCGCCGGTCGTCATCAGAACGTGATCGAGCCGGGCGACCGCTTCCCGCAAGCCGCCTGGGGACCGTGGCAATAATGGCAAAAGGCGATCCTGCGCGCGGGAATCCAGCCGCCATTGCCGATCAGACAGCAGATGGGCGAGCAGGGCGCTGAGCAAGGCATCGCCGGGGGGCTCGATGCCGACCGCAAGGATCGCCCGCAAGCGGGATGCCAGATCAGGCAACCGGATTTGCCAGCGGCTGGGCGGGGTGCGGCTGGTGATCAGCACCGGCACCTGGAAATCTCGCGCCGTGTTCAGCCAATGGAGCAAGGTGGTTTCATCAGGCACGGCGTCAGCGTCGTCGATGGCGAGCCCCGCGTCAGTCAGCGCGGTCGGCAGTCCACGCAATGTCGGTCCGGCATGCGCCTCGGCGCCCGTCTGAGCGCACCATATGCGGAGGAGGTGGGTTTTGCCGCTGCCCGCCGCACCCCAGATGGCCAGTCGGCGGTCAGGCCAATCCGGCACGCGGGTGAGCCAGGCCATGGCAACCTGATTGGATGGTGCCGCGATGAAATCCGCGGCATTGTAGCCGGGTTCGTCAGGAAAGGGCAGCAACAACTGGCGGGCGGTGTCCATGTCGTGTGTCAGGGGCCACCCGAAAGCGGACCTTGCGGGTCCAGGTACAGCGTGCTCGCCAGATAGCGCCGCAGCCAGAACCGGCACAGCACGCCGATCGTGGCGGCGATGGGGACCGCGAGCATGACGCCCAGGAAGCCGAACGCGGCGGCGCCCGCGAATAAGGCGAAAATGACCCAGACCGCCGGCAATTCGACCCGGTCGCCCAGCACGCGGGGGTAGATCACGTAACCCTCCAGCACCTGACCGATCAGCAGCACGCCGGCCACCCAGGCAACCCCGTGCCAGTTCGGAAACTGCGCCAACGACAGGCCAATGGCGGTGGCACCGCCGATGATGGAACCAACATAGGGAATGAAGGAGAGCAAGCCGGCCGAAAGCCCCACCACAAGACCGAGGTCGAGGCCAGCCAGGCTTAGCCCCAGGGCGTAATAGAGCGCCAGGAACAGGCAGCAAAGCGCCTGACCCCGCACCCAGGCGGACAGGATCCGGTCGATCTCCCGCGCCTGGACCCGGATGACCGGCGCGTAGCGATTGGGAAGCCATGAATCGATCATGGTGATCATGCGTGGCCAGTCCCGCAGCAGATAGAACCCGACGACGGGCGTCACGACAACCAGGCTGAGCAGATTGAAGATGGCAAAGCCGCTGCCGATGACCCCCGTGACCGTAGACAGCACGATGCTCAGCATGCTGCCAGCCTGCCCGCTGATCACGTCGCGTAGTTTATCGTTGACCAGGTCTGGGCCGAACTGCTCCTGCACGCTGGTCAGCACTTCCCGGGCCCAGCCTTGCGCCAGAAACGCGTAGTGCGGGATCCGGGCCGCCAGCAAGCCCAGTTGGAACAGCAGCAGGGGATAGAGCAGCAGCGCGAAAAGCAGCATCGCCGCCAGGATGGCCAGGATCATCGCGATCGCCGCGAAGCCCCGTGGCAAGCCTAACCGCGTGAGTTGCGTGGTGGGTGGGTCGAGCGCGTATGCCGCGACCCCGGCGGCCACGAAGGGGGCCAGAACGGAGGCGAATAGCTGCAACGCATACCAGAACCCTATCAGCAGCATGCCAAGAAGGACCATCTGCTGGCTCTTGCCGCCGACGCTCATGGGACCGGGCCCCGCGCGACCATCCAGACATAGATGCTGCCCGATGCGAGGGTGGTCAATGCGACGGTCCAGATCAGCAGCGCGAGGACGTACGGAACCGTCAACCCAAAGCCGGTGAACAAAAGTGCCCAGGCGACCAGGATAATCTGCGCGGTGGTGTTGATCTTCGAGATCAGGAGCGGACGGATGGGGACCTTATGACCCAGCACAGCCAGCAGGATCACCCCACCGACGATCAACACGTCGCGAAACACGACGAGGATCGCCAGCCAGTCGGGCAGCACGTTCACTGCGGCCAGAGTGGTATACATGGTCACGAGTAACGCCTTGTCGGCCACGGGGTCCAGAATGGCTCCCAATGCATTGCCACCGTAGCGCCGTGCCAGCCATCCATCCACCGCATCTGACAGACCCGCCCCCAGAAATACAAAAAAGGCGAGGTCCGGCCGATGGTCCAGGATCATCCAGAACGACAAAGGGGCGGCGCAGATCCGCCCGAACGTGACCATATTGGGCAATGTGAACAGGCCGTAGGACAGGGTGCGGCTGACCTGGCTACCGTCCGGCATCGGCAGCTGCTTTCGGGGGATCAGAATCCCCTATTTGTGGTCTGAGCGACATGCCCTCATTGCTCTTTGGGGTCAGCTTATGGTTGTGTCCGCCTCCATTCGCTTCGATTACCTTAAAGAGGACCGCTATGACCAGTGGAGAACCCGGCCCGCATGCGGCAAGCGGTCTCGATTACCGCACGGCTGGTGTCGATATTGAGGCCGGCGATGCCCTCGTCGACGCCATCAAGCCGCTGGCCCGAGCGACCAGCCGGTCCGGCGTATTGGGTGGTTTGGGTGGTTTTGGTGCGCTGTTCGACCTCAAGGCCGCCGGCTTCAAAGACCCCATCCTGGTGTCCACGACGGATGGCGTTGGCACCAAGCTGAAGATTGCGATCGATACCGGGATCCATGACACGGTTGGCATCGATCTTGTCGCCATGTGCGTCAACGATCTGATCGTCCACGGCGCTGATCCTCTGTTTTTCCTGGATTATTTTGCAACAGGCAAGCTGGACGTCGCCGCCGCGCGGGACGTTATCGCCGGTATCGCCGAAGGGTGCCGCCAGGCTGGCTGTGCCCTTGTCGGCGGCGAAACCGCCGAAATGCCCGGCATGTATCAGGCCGGTGATTACGATTTGGCGGGTTTTTCCGTTGGCGCGGCGGAGCGGGGTCATCTGCTGCCGGCGCAGGTCGCACCGGGTGATGCGCTCCTCGCGCTTGGCAGCGCCGGCGTCCACTCCAACGGATATTCCCTGGTCCGCAAGATCGTGGAGATGAGCGGCCTGACCTGGTCCGATCCGGCGCCATTCGCGCCTGGATTGACACTGGGTCAGGCGCTGATGACCCCGACTCGGATTTACGTTCGCTCGGTCCTTGCCCTGCATCGCGCCGGGTTGCTGAAAGCGGCGGCGCATATCACCGGGGGCGGATTGCCTGGAAACCTCCCGCGTGTGCTGCCAGAGGGCACCGGGGCGGTCCTGAATACGCCCTGGCCTGTCCCGGCCGTTTTCAAATGGCTGGCAGCCACGGGCCGGGTCACAGCCGAGGAAATGCTGCGCGTCTTCAACTGCGGTGTCGGGATGGCGCTGGTGGTATCGGATCCGTCGGCGGCCATGGCGTTGCTGCGCGAACATAATGAGTCGGTGTGCCCCATCGGCATGGTTGTCGCCAGCGACGCACCCGCCTCCATCAAGATCGACCTTCCGTCGGACTGGCTGGTGTGAGGCGGCGCACAGCCATCCTGATCAGCGGCCGTGGTTCCAATATGGAAGCGCTGCTGGAGGCCGCCCGCGATCCGGCTTTTCCGGCTGAGATCGTGCTGGTCCTGTCCAACCGGCCCGATGCGCGGGGACTGATCACCGCGCGGGCGGCGGGTGTGCAGGCTGTTGCCATCGACCACAAGCCATACGCTGGCAATCGGGCGGCCCATGAAGCGGCGCTGAACGCCGCTTTGTCCGCCGCCGGGGTTGAGTTGGTATGCCTGGCTGGCTACCTGCGCATTCTAACGCCCGTTCTCGTGGATGCCTGGGCCGGGCGCATGTTGAACATCCACCCCAGTCTGTTGCCGGCGTTTCCGGGTCTCCACACGCATGAGCGCGCATTGAAGGCCGGCGTTAAGGTGCATGGATGCACGGTTCACCTCGTCAGCCATGGCATGGATGAGGGGCCGATTCTGGCGCAGGCCGCTGTGCCGGTCTTACCGGACGATACGGACGATGTGCTGGCCGCACGGGTTCTGGTGCAGGAGCATCGGATTTATCCGGCTGCGTTGCGCGCGCTGGCGAGCGGTGAGGTCCCAAGCCCGGCCGCTGCGCTGGCGACCTTGATCAACCCCTTGCCGTTACCAGAAACCCTGCCATAAAACGGCTCGTCTGACTTTCAACCGAGATCGGGGGCCCCAATGGCCGAACACACCAGCACGCGGTTCCGCGGACCAGAAACCCAGGAAGCTTTCCTGGCCGACCGCATGGGTTTCTGGAACGGATTTATCAACGCCACGACGGGTACCGTCATTTTCCTGATCCTGCTGTTGATCGGGATGGGCGTATTCCTGCTTTAAAACGTAGGCTGGGCCAGCCTGGATGAGCGTTACCGCCGGTCCAGGCTGAAACGGCCGCCGCCCAGCGCGGCTAGCTGGAGGAAACCGCCAGCCATGCAGATATTTTTCATAAGATGAACCATCTGGCCGCGGTCCGCCGGATGGTAATGGGCTGCGATCGCGGTGGCGATGCACCAGCCTGCGAGCAGCAATGCGGCCCATCGGGTCTTGAAGCCAAGTAAAATGGCAACACCCCCCAGAATTTCCACCGCGACGGTCACGCCATAGGCCAGGGGCGGGTTGGGAATTGCCAATTTGGCAAATGTCGCAAGAGTCGCCTCCGGGGTCATGGCCTTCATGATCCCGGCTTGAAGAAAAATCGCGCTCATCATGAGACGGCCGACCAATGCGATGACGGCGCTCATGGGGTCATCACACGGGCGTGGCGCGTATGAGCGGGGTGGATATCCCGCTCATACACTGGTCCGCTCAAGCGCCGGCAATTAGCCAACGATCTCGGTACCCGCGAAGAAATAGGCAATTTCTACGGCGGCGTTTTCCAGGCTGTCGGAGCCATGGGCCGAATTAGCCTCAATGCTCTCGGCGAACAGCTTGCGGATGGTGCCGTCAGCGGCGTTCGCGGGGTTGGTGGCGCCCATGACGTCACGATACGCGGCGACGGCATTCTCGCCTTCCAGAACTTGCACCACGACCGGGCCGGACGTCATGAAGGTCACGAGGTCGCGAAAGAACGGGCGGGCAGCATGCACGCCATAGAAGCTCTCCGCCTGGGCGGTGGTCATGTGGATGCGCTTCTGTGCGACGATGCGCAGACCCGCGGCTTCGATCACGGCATTGACCTTGCCGGTCAGATTGCGGCGCGTGGCGTCGGGCTTGATGATGGAGAAGGTGCGTTCGGTCGCCATGGCGGCCTCCTGAAAGTGCGGGGGAAGAGTACGGGCGGGGCTTTAGACGCTCGGATGCGGTGCGGCAACCCTTGCCGTCGGCTGGCAGGGCTGCTGATTGCGTCAATCGGCAAAGAATTCCGCTGCCAACCGGGACTGACGCGCGTTGCGGGGGCCACGCGCGATGCCTTGGACGGCGGTAATATCACCCAGCATCGTCGCCGAGGCCGCATCATCCGCCAGGCCGAACCGCGCCGCATGGGTGTGGATCTCCGCGATGATATGGGTGGCCAGCACCCGCAAACCCACCAAGGCCGCGGAGGTATGGTTCAATCGGCCTTCGTCCAAAGACGCGATGACCGCCTTCGCCGCCTCTTCATAGACCGCGATCAGGGCAACGATCGCACCGAGTGACAGTGCTTCGTCCGTGCCTTTATGCCCCGCTCGCCCCAGCCGCGGGAGCAGGTATTGGAAGCCCCCAAGCAAGGCGACGGTACCGACGGCGTCTTCGACGTCACGGAAACCGATGGCCATCCGGTCATAGGCCACGTCCTCGGGGCCGAGTTGGGCCGCGCGCGATACCTCACAGCCGTCCAAAACCAGACCGCAATGGCAGGATGGCCGCAGCGCGTGGAAGCCCGGCATCTCCTTCAAGGTCAGTCCGGGTGTTTCGCGGGGAACCAGAAACGCGCCATAGCGCTTGCGTCCGGCCACTTCCGCGGTGATAGCGAAAACCAAGATCGCATCGGCCGAAGGTCCGTTGCTGACCCAGGCTTTCTGACCGCTGATTCGCACGACGTCACCGTCGATGACGGCGCGGGTTGTCAGCAATTTGGGATGGGCGCCTACGTCCGGCTCGGAAATAGCCACCGAAACGCCCTTGCCCATGAGCGCCGATTTCTGCGTGTCCGTGCCGAAGCCCGCGATGAAGTGGCGGTAAACGAGTTGCCGACCACCCCAGGCGCCACCGATTCCGAGCAAGCCGGTCCGCTTAACCAGCGCGGCCTTGACCGCGGCAAGGGCGTTGTAGCTGGGCTCCGGAGCGAACAGGCCTGCCTGTTCCATTCCAGGGAACGGGTCCTCCGCCGGGTTCGGGCAGCGCGCCAGCCAGGCATCGATCCGCGTGTTGGTGCTGTCAGATATAATGCCTCGGGATCAGTCTGTTCTCTCGGGCTTCGCGCGCCAATTCATCGCGGAAATCAGGATGCGCCAGCGCGATCAGCGATTTGGCGCGCTCGGGCACCGATTGACCCTTCAGATTGGCGATGCCGTATTCGGTCACGACGTACATCATGTCCGAGCGTGTGGTGGTGACGATGTTGCCCATTGTCAGATCAAGAACGATTCGACTTTTGCGTATCCCCGCTTTTTCATAGGTCGAGGACAGGCAGATAAACGATTTCCCCCCCTTGGATGCGTAAGCGCCACGCACGAACTGTGCCTGCCCGCCGGAGCCGCTGATGTGGCGATGGCCATCGGATTCCGAAGCCGCCTGGCCTTGCAGATCCATCTGGGTGGTATTGTTGATCGCCACCACCCGATCATTGCGCATGATAATGTCTGGAAGGTTGACCTGTTCGATCGGCAGAATTTGAAAATCCGCGTTGCGGTCTAGCGTTTCATACAACGCGTGGGACCCGAGGGCGAACGTGTAAACAATTTTGCCTGGATAAAGCTGTTTGGCCGAACCTGTGATTCGGCCAGCCCGATAGAGGTCCGCGATTCCGTCCGTCATCATCTCGGTATGCACGCCAAGGTCGCGTACGCCGCTGTTTTGCAGCAGCGAGCAGACCGCGTTCGGCATGCCACCGATACCAATTTGCAGGCATGACCCATCTTCGATCTCATTGGCGATCAAACGCGCGACGGCCCGATCAACGTCTGTCGGCGGCGGGTTGGGCAGTTGCGGCATGGGCGCGTTGTCGCCCGTGATGACGTAATCGACTTCACTGCGATGCAGACTATTACCGTCACCGACGGCGTGTGGCATGGCCGTGCTGGTTTCGACGATGACTGTTTTCGCCCGTGCGATAATGGACCGGTACCACAGGTGGTTGGCGCTGAAGTTGAAATGCCCGTTCTGGTCCATGGGACAGGTTTTCAGCACCACGACATCCACGGGTTCGATGAATCGCCTATAGTAATCGGGAATTTCCCCGAGATTGCAGGGGATGTAGTGGCTGATCCCAGCATCATGTTTGCGGCGGTCATAGCCGCCCATGTGCCAGCTGAACCAGAAGAAGTGTTCTCCATCGGGATCAGCTTCCAGGATCGCGCGCGGCCGGGTCGCGAGCGCCGACCGGATCTTGACGTCGCGCAGTTCTGCTTTGCGGGCCGCGAGGGCGGTGTCGAACAAATCCGGTTGATTGAACGTGGCGCCATAATCCAGCCAGTTCCCCGATCGTACCAGGGCGGCCGCGTCCGTTGCTGAAATGGGGCGCGCTTGTTTCTGTCCGTTTCCTCGCACCGTGGTGGTCCCTCTGAGGTTTTCAATTTGGCCAGCGGGACGAAGATGGCCCCGTCGAAAACGCCTCCGGTGTCTCTGACACTGGGGGCGGATCGATTCGCAGTTACCAAACGGCATCAGTCAAGTAGGGCTGACGGTGCCGCGCTGATTTAGCCCCGCCCGCCCTCGAAGAACTCCTTCACCTTGGCGAAGAACCCGGCGTTTTCCGGGCTGCCTTTGGCGTTGGTCTGATCCTCGGCGTCGAATTGCTCCAGCAATTCGCGCTGTCGTGCCGTCAGCGACTGCGGTGTTTCCACAGCGACCTCGATGACCATGTCACCGCGGGCCGGGTTGCGCAGGACGGAGAATCCCTTGCCGCGTAACCGGAATTGCTGCCCTGTCTGGGTTCCCGGCGGGATTTTGACGCGCGCTTTGGAACCGTCGATCACCGGCACCTCAACGTCGCCACCCAATGCCGCCTGGGTCATCCGCAGCGGCACCCGCATCAGGATATGGGCGCCTTCGCGCTGGAAGAATGCGTGCGGACGAACGTTGACATGGACATACAGGTCGCCGTTCCGCACGCCCTGGCCCCCGGCTTCGCCCTGCTCCTGCAGGCGGATGCGCGTGCCATCGTCCACGCCGGCGGGGATCGACACCTCGATCGTGCGTTCGCGCTGGACCGTCCCGGCTCCGCGGCAGATACGGCAGGGATTGCGGATGGTTTTACCCTGGCCGCCGCAGGTCGGGCAGGTACGCTCGATCATGAAGAAGCCCTGCTGCGCACGGACCTTGCCATTACCCCGGCATGTGCCGCAGGTCTCGGCGGCGCGATTGGCATCAGCCGAACCGCTGCCGGTGCAGGTTTCACAGGTGACGCGGGTCGGCACACGGATCGAGGATTTGACCCCTTTGAACGCCTGTTCAAGGTCGATCTCAACAGCCTGAGCAATGTCGTTGCCAGTCCGCGGTCGGCCGCGATTGCCCCCCATCTGGCCGAACATCTGTTCGAAAATATCGCCGAGGCCGCCGCCGCCGAAATCGAACCCGCCGGCCTGCGCGCCACCGCCGCCCTGTTCAAAGGCGGCATGGCCGAACCGGTCGTATGCGGCGCGTTTCTGATCATCCTTGAGGACGTCGTAGGCTTCGCTCAATTCTTTGAACTTGGCTTCCGCGTCCTTGTTTCCGGGATTGCGATCCGGATGATATTGCATCGCGAGTTTGCGGTACGCCTTCTTAAGGTCATCCGCGCTGGCGTCCTTGGCCACGCCGAGCGTGGTGTAAAAATCTTGCTTGGCCATGTCAGCCCATTCCTCAGGCACTGAATCGAAACGAAGTCGCGCCCGCCTTCGGATGAAGCACGGGCGCGACCATTAGCCAATCGGGCGAGGAACCCTCAGCCCTTCTTCTTTTTGTCGTCGACTTCTTCGAACTCTGCGTCGACGACCTTCTCGTTGGGGTTGGCCCCACCGGGTGCGGCGCCACCAGCCGCCTGGGCCGCATCGGCTTCGGCCTTATACATGGCCTCCCCGATTTTCATCGCGGCCTGGGACAGGCGTTCGGTTGCTTGCTTAAGCGCTTCGGCATCCGTGCCTTCCAGCGCGGATTTCGCCGCTGCGATCGCGGCTTCGGCTTCGCCCTTGTCCTGCGCACCGAGCTTGTCGCCATGCTCGCTCAGGTTTTTCTCGACCTGATGCACCAGACTCTCCGCGTGGTTGCGGGCTTCCACCATCTCCCGCCGCTTCTTGTCGGCTTCGGCATTCGCCTCGGCTTCCTTGACCATGCGCTGAATGTCGGCTTCCGACAGGCCGCCGGAGGCCTGGATGCGGATCTGCTGTTCCTTGCCGGTCGCCTTGTCCTTCGCTTGCACTGAGACGATGCCGTTGGCATCGATATCGAACGTCACCTCGATCTGCGGTACGCCGCGCGGGGCAGGCGGCAGGCCGGTCAGGTCGAAGTTGCCCAGCAGTTTGTTGTCGGCCGCCATCTCTCGCTCGCCCTGGTAGACCTTGATGGTCACGGCGCTCTGATTGTCGTCGGCGGTGGAGAACACCTGCGATTTCTTGGTGGGGATCGTGGTGTTGCGCTCAATCAGGCGGGTGAACACGCCGCCCAGGGTTTCGATGCCCAGCGACAGCGGGGTCACGTCCAGCAGCAGCACGTCCTTGACGTCGCCCTTGAGCACGCCGCCCTGCACCGCGGCGCCAATGGCGACCACTTCGTCGGGGTTCACGTTGCGGGCGGGTTCGCGGCCGAAGAAGGTCTTCACCGTCTCGATGACCTTGGGCATGCGCGTCATGCCACCCACCAGGATCACCTCGGTGATTTCGCCGGCGGTCACGCCGGCATCCTTCAGAGCCGCCCGGCACGGGCCAAGCGTCCGGGTGATCAGGTCATCCACCAGCGCTTCCAGCTTCGCCCGGGTGATCTTCATCACCAGGTGCTTCGGACCAGAGGCATCAGCCGTGATGAACGGCAGGTTCACCTCGGTCTCACGCGAAGAAGACAATTCGATCTTTGCTTTTTCCGCGGCTTCCTTCAGCCGCTGCAGCGCCAGCTTGTCTTTGCGCAGGTCGATGCCCTGCTCTTTCTTGAATTCGTCGGCGAGGTAGTCGATCAGGCGCAGATCGAAGTCTTCACCGCCGAGGAAGGTGTCGCCGTTGGTGGACTTCACTTCGAACACGCCATCGCCGATTTCCAGCACGGAGATATCGAAGGTGCCCCCGCCGAGATCGTAGACCACGATCGTGCCGGCGCCCTTCTTGTCCATGCCATAGGCCAGCGCGGCGGCCGTCGGCTCGTTGATGATGCGCAGAACCTCGAGACCGGCGATCTTGCCGGCATCCTTGGTCGCCTGACGCTGGCTGTCGTTGAAATAGGCGGGGACGGTGATGACCGCCTGGG
>CAIXEA010000234.1 GCA_903918315.1 uncultured Acetobacteraceae bacterium
GGGCCAGGATGAATAAGATGGGCTAATGCATGTTTTCTCGAATGTACTTCGATATGCTAACGAGGATGACTACAAAGACAATACTCTGATGCAGAGAGTGATATACGTCGCAAGATCCTACAAAGAAAATCTTTATCATGCGACGAATCACCCAGCCCGGCGCCGGTTTATGGAGACGCTAATTGAAAATGCCGTTAGGCAAATCGACGTCCAAATTGATGAGCAGGAGCCCTTGCTCTCCCACGTCCACATGGACCGCGGCAAGCTACTTGAGATAGAGTGCCTGAAAGCATATACATTTTTTACCGTTACTAATTCGCAATCACACCAAATAGTCGATCACAGGAATAGATCTGCCATAAAAGAAATTTGGATAAAATTGACCAAAGAAGAAGGATATGCGCTCATCCCAGATGATATGCGTCAAGAATTTTATATAGCAATAAACACAGCGGCCAAACAGGGCACCAGATTCAAATGCGATCTGATCGCAGCGCTTACAGACAGCGAGGCTATCACGCTTTATCAAAGGCTAACGTCGTCTTGGCAATAGACCCAGTCTGAACCTACCCATCGATATTTAGCGCCCTACCCCGCCGTCCACCCCCCATCGATCACCAAACTCTGCCCCGTCATAAACGCCGAAGCGTCGGACGCCAGAAACACCACCCCGCCCGCCATGTCCTTCGGCGTCGCGAACCGCCCCAGCGGCGTGCCCGCCAGCATCCGCTGCCCATGCTCCGCGTGCTCCAGCAACTGGTGCGTCAGCTCCGTATCCACCCAGCCCGGCGCCAGGGTGTTCACCCGCACCCCGCGCTTCGCCCAGTCGATCGCCAGGGCCTTGGTCAGCAGCTCCGCCCCGCCTTTCGACGCGCAGTACGGCACCGACCGCACCAGCCCGACATGTCCGGCGAGCGAGCTGACATTAATCACCGACCCGCCCTCGGTGATCGCACCGCCCAGATACTTGCAGCACAGGAACAACCCGGTGAGATTGATGTCGATGATGTGCTGCCATTCGGCCAGCGACGTGCGCTCGATCTGCTTGAAGATCGGGTCCACCCCGGCATTATTGACCAGCACGTCGATGCGCCCGTGCCGCGCCAGCACGGCCTCCCGCAGCGCGATAACATCCGCCTCTTTCGACACATCGGTGGCGAAGCCCCAGGCGCCGCCGCCGATAGCAGCGGCGGTTTCCTCGACAGTTGCCAGGGTGCGGCCGGCGAGCACGACCACGGCACCGTGGCGGGCCAGGCCCTCCGCCATGCCGCGGCCGATCCCGCGGCCACCGCCGGTGACGATGCAGATTTTACCGGTGAGGTCGAAGTCGGTCATGAGGTCAGTCCGGGGGATATGAGCGGAGATAAGACGTAGCTCCCCGGCTTGCGCCGAGGATGACACGGGGATTGCGTTACCAGTTCGCGCCGTTGCGGGCGATGCGTTGGGCGATGCTCCAGCGGTGCACCTCGGACGGGCCGTCGTAGATGCGAAAGCCGCGGACCTCATTGAAGATGCGCGCGACCAGGGTTTCGCCGGTGACGCCTTGCCCGCCCAACACCTGCACACAGCGGTCCACCACGCGCCAGATCGCCTCCGAGCAGAACACCTTCGCCATCGACGATTCCACCGACCCGCGCCCGCCATTATCCAGCAACGAGGCCGTGTGCCAGATCGACAGCCGGCTCATGCGGATGTCCATCTCGTTGTCGGTGAGCTGGAAGCCCACGCCCTCGTGCTCGATCAGCTTGTGCCCGAACACTTCGCGACGAAGCGCGTAGCCGGTCGCGATCTCATGCGCCCGGATCGCCGCGCCCAGCCAGCGCATGCAATGCGTCAGCCGCGCCGGGGCAAGGCGCACCTGGGCGTAGCGGAAGCCCTTGCCCGGCTCACCCAGAATATCCGACGCCGGCACCCGCACATTGTTGAACCGCATCACCGCGTGGCCGCCGGCGAAGGCGCTGTCCAGGCTGTCCATGGCGCGCACGATCTCGATGCCCGGCGTGTCCATATCCGCGAGGAACATAGTCGCATGCCCGTCCTCATCCTTCGCCATGATGATGGCGAAAGCGGCGCCGTCCGCCCCGGTGATGAACCACTTATCGCCGTTGATGACGTAGTGATTCCCATCCTTCACCGCCGTGGTCATCATCGCCGAGGGATCCGATCCCGCGCCCGGCGCCGGCTCGGTCATGCAGAAGCAGGACCGCGTGGCGCCGGAGGCCAGCGGCCGCAGCCAGCGTTCTTTCTGTTCGTGGGAGGCCACCTGCTCCAGCAGATGCATGTTCCCCTCATCGGGCGCGAAAATATGCATCGCAACCGGGCCGAGCAGCGAGTAGCCGGCTTCCTCGAACACGATCGCCTTGGCGACGTGGTTCAGGCCCATGCCGCCATATTCCGTGCCGACATGCGGCGCGACCAGCCCCTCGGCGGCGGCGAGCGCCACCAGTTCGCGGCGAAATTCTTCGGTCGGGCCGTGATGCGTCTGGCGGTTATCGCCTTCCAGCGGCACGATCTTTTCGCGGATGAACCGGCGGGTGCGGGCTTGCAGTTCGACCAGCTCGGGAGAGAGGGAAAAATCCATCAGAATGCACGTCCTTGGGCGATTTCGTGGGTGAATTCCAGAATACCGGTACCGATACCGGTCAACGGCGCGTAGCGCGGCTCGGTGGTGACGCCATTGCGATAGCGCAAACCGAGCTGGAGGAAGATGACCGACAACTTGTACAGCGCCAGCACCCGGTGGAACAGGAAGTCGGACACGTCGCGCCCGGTCAGCTTCGCATAGGTGGCCACCGCCTCCTGCCGGGAGCAGAGGCAGGCCTCCACCGCCGGCATCTGTTCCATATCGTGCATGGCCCAGGGGTCGTCGGCATGGATCCAATAGCTGAGCAGGGTCGCGAAATCGAACAGCGGGTCGCCGCGAGTGCCCTGGTCCCAGTCCACCACCGCGCGGGGGGCGAAGGTGACGGGGTCGATGATGATGTTGTTCAGCTTGAAATCATTGTGCAGCAGGCCCGGCTTGCCGTCGGGGACCAGGTGCTGTTCCAGCCAGGTGCCGACATCGTGATGCAGGCTGTCGGTACCGTCTTCCTTCGCCGCCATCCCCCGCTTGCGCCAGCCGGACACGCCGCGCGCCAAAAACCCCTCCGGTCGGCCCAGATCATCCAGCCCCACCGCCTTGGTATCGACGGCGTGGATGGCGGCGATTGTTTCCAGCAGCATCGCCGACAGCCGGGCCCCGATCTCCGGCCGGTGCGCCAGTTCGGGCGGCATGTGCTCGCGGATCACCAGCCCGGGCTTGTATTCGATGATCTGGAAGCGCTGCCCGATGATGGTGGGGTCGTCGCACAGGTGCAGGCCGCGGGCGACGAAGGGCAGCGCGTCGGGCAGGCGGGACAGGATACGGAACTCCCGCGCCATGTCGTAGGCCCCGGCCGGCAGTTCCCCCATCGGCGGGCGGCGCAGCACGGCCGGCTTGCCGTCGAGGTGAATCAGGTAGTTCAAATTCGCCAACCCGCCCGCGAACTGGCGCGGTGGCGGGTCCTGGTCGAGTGTCAGGCCATGGCTGGCCAGATAGGCCCCGACCGCGCGCCAATCGAGGGCCACGCTCTCACCCGCGGTGCGAAGGTCGGTCTGGGTCGCTTCGGGCACGGTTCCTCCTGTTGATCTGACGCGCGCGGCGCTAGTGATAGCCGAACCCTTGAAAATGATACAGAAGACCGGATGCGGATTATCGGGCTCCTCCTCGCGCTGCTGATCAGCCCCGCCGTGGCCGTGGCGAGCTGCGTCACCGACCTGCGCACGACGGTGCCGCTGCGAATCATCGGCGGGGTGATCCTGCTCACTGTTGAGGTCAATGATGGGGCTGGCCTGTTCATCCTCGACACCGGCGCCGCCCGGTCCGTGGTCACCCGCGCCGCGGTCAGCCGCCTGAATCTGGCGCGCGATCCCTGGGTTGCCACCAGCATGCGCGGCGTCAGCGGGGTGGAGCGGCTGCCGAACGCCAACCCGGCCTCGATCCGGCTGGGCGGAGTGACCCTGGTGCGGCGCACGATGCTGCGCGATCACAGCCTGACCGTCGCGTCGCTGCCGCGGACCGAGATTGGCGGACAGACCATCGACGGGTTGCTGGGCCGGGATTTTCTGTCGCTGTTCGATCTGGCCCTCGATCTGCGCGGGCAGACCCTGACCTTGATCGAGGTGCGCGGCTGCGCCGGCCGCTTCCTGCCCTGGACCGTGCCCTATACCGCGCTGGCGGTGGAAAACCCGGCCGATTCGGCGCTGGTCATGCCCGTGATGGTGGATGGCGTGGCCTTGCGCGCGCTGCTGGATACCGGCGCCAGCAAGAGCCTGATCGCCGCCCCGGGAATCACCCGGCTGGGCCTGACCGAGGCCGTGCTGGCGGGCGATCCATCGCAAACCGTCAGCGGCGTTGGGCCGCGCGGCGCGCCGATGCGCCGCCACCGCTTCAATCATCTGCACAGCGGCACGCTGCGGTTGGATCAGCCGATCGTCTGGGTGGCGCCGCTGCAGCTCAATCCGATCGTCGACATGCTCCTGGGTACGGACATTCTGGCCGATCGGCTGGTCTGGATTTCGTTCGCGACGCGGCAGGTTTTTGTCGCGCACTGACCATTATTGCCGCAGGCCGAATGTTTTCGACCACTCCGCCAGCCAGGACCCGCGCACGGCGTCGGACTCCGCCCGGTTCGCGAACCACAGTTTCTGCACCGCCGGATCGAGCCCCGGGGTCGTCGCCGGGACCACCTTCAGCGATGTCAGATGACCGAGGTCGCGGATCAGCATCGACTGCCCTTCCTCCGACAGGCACCAGTCGAGATAGAGCTGCGCGGCGGCCGGGCGCTTCGCGGCGGCGGTGATGCCGGCGCAGAAAATGAAGCAGGGCACGCCCTCGATCGGGAAAATGTAATCGAGCGGTGCCCCGTCCCGCCGCTTGGGCATCATCGCGGGGTAGGAGACCGGGCCAATTCCGATCTCGCCGCGGATCATGGCATCCACCGTTACGGCATTGGTCGGGTAGATGCGGGGTTTCACGGCGGCTTGCTTGGCCCAGTAATCTTCCCCCAAAAGCTTGCGCTGGAACATCGCCCAGACCCAGGTCGAGCCGCCGGTATAGGCGCTGGGCATGCCAAGCTGCCCGGCATATTTCGGTCCGGCGATGTCCCACCAGCCCTTGGGCTTGTCCTTGATGATCTCGGTGTTCCACGCGATGCAGGTACCGGCGGTCAGGCGCGGCCAGAGGCGCGGAGTCACGATAGTTTCCGGAATGAAATCCGCCGCGTTGGGCGGCGCGTACGGGCGGAAGGCACTCTCAATATTCGCCAGCAGGCTAGGTTCGGAATGATCGATCAGGTCGGCCACCAGCTTGCCGGCCGCGATTTCGGCCTTGATGCGCTCGATCAACTGCCCGCCGGGCAGGTGCACGATCTCCACCTTCACGAAGGGGAAGCGCTTGTTGAAGGCGGCGATGGTTTCGAGTTCCAGATCCTCGATCTGGGCGGTGTAGTTGACGAAGCCGCCGTCCCGCCGCGCCGCCGCGACCAGTTCGGCGGAGGGCTCATAGGGCCTGGCCGCCGCGAGAACCGGCGTTGCCGCCGCCCCGGCCGCCGCCAGGCTGGTGCCGATAAACCGCCGCCGATCGATGATCATGGTGGCATTACTCCCTGGTGGTTTGGTTGCGGGGATCATGGCGGGGAAAGGCGCGGTGAGCCAGCACCCCCTCGACCGCGGTCCTCGGCTCGTTCAGCATGGCCGTCAGAAACCGGAGGATCCCATGAAGCGCCTGATGCTGCTGCTCGCGGCGTTGTGCTGCACCCAGCTTGCTGTCGCGCAGGAGCCGAAGCACGGCGGCACTTTGCGTGTGTCGCATCGCGACAGCCCCGGCAGCCCGTCGATCCTGGAAGAGACGACGGACTCCGTCACCGTCCCGTTCATGGCCATTTTCAACAACCTCGTGCTGTACAAACAGGACGAGCCGCATAACAGCGTCGAGAGCATCCAGCCCGAACTCGCCAAACGCTGGGCCTGGAGCGCGGATCAGACCGCGCTGACCTTCACGTTGGAGCAAAACGTCCGCTGGCACGACGGCAAGCCGTTCACCGCCGCCGATGTGAAATGCACCTGGGACCTGATCCTGGGCAAAGCGGCCACGCCGCTGCGGTCGAGCCCGCGTAAGGGCTGGTACCACAACCTCAAGGACGTGGTGACCAACGGCGATTATGAGGTGACGTTCCAGCTCCATCGGCCGCAGCCGGCGCTGCTGGCGTTGTTGGCCTCGGGCTATTCGGTGATCTATCCCTGCCATGTGTCACCGGCCGAAATGCGCACCAAACCCATCGGCACCGGGCCGTTCAAATTCGAGGAATTCCGCCGCAACGAATCGATCCGGCTGGTGCGCAACACCGATTACTGGCGCGCCGATCGGCCGTATCTGGACGCGGTGGAATACACGATCGTGACCAACCGCTCGACCTCCGTCCTCGGCTTCGTCAGTGGCCGGTTCGACATGACGTTCCCGGGGGAGATCACGGTACCGTTGCTGAAAGACGTGAAGAACCAGGCGCCGGCGGCGATCTGCAGGCTCATGCTCAATAACTGCGCGGTGAATGTGCTGATCAACCGGGAGCGGCCGCCGTTTGATAACCCCGAGGTGCGGCGGGCCCTGGCGCTGGCCATCGATCGCCATAGTTTCAGCGCGATCCTGACCGAAGGCACCGCCGTTATCGGCGGCGCGATGGAACCGGGGCCGGAGGGAAGCTGGGGCATGCCCGACGCCATGCTGCAAACTTTGCCCGGCTATGGCGGCACGATCGAGGCCAATCGCGCCGAGGCCCGCGCGATCATGGAAAAATTGGGCTACGGGCCGAACAACCGCATCGCGCTGAAGGTGTCGGCCCGCAACATCCCGACGCATCGCGACCCCGGCGTGCTGCTGGTCGATACGCTGAAGCAGATTTATATCGATGCAGACCTGGAACCCGTGGACACCGCCGCCTGGTTCCCCAAGCTGGCACGCAAGGACTATGTCATCGGCCCCAATATCACCTGCGGCGCGGTGGACGATCCGGACCAGAATTTCTACGAGAACTACGCCTGCGGCTCCCCGCGCAATTTCACCCAGTATTGCAACAAGGAGCTGGAGCCGCTGTTCGACCAGCAATCGCGGGAGACCAATGTCGATGCCCGACGAAAGCTGGTCTGGGAGATCGACCGACGGCTACAGGCGGATCTGGCGCGCCCGATCATTTACCACCACAAGGTGGCAAGCTGCTGGCAGCCGAATTTGCACGGGTTCACGCCGATGGAGAACAGCGTCTACAATTTTCCGCGGTTGGAAAATGTGTGGCTGGACCGGTGATGGCTGCCGGCACAATCCCCTGGTTCAGGAGAACGGAGTTGGTGCGGTCGAGAAGACTCGAACTTCCACGAGGTTTCCCCCACAAGCACCTCAAGCTTGCGCGTCTACCATTCCGCCACGACCGCACCGATCCGACAGGGGGCGGGGTATAACCGATGACCGCGCGGACAGCAATCGCCTCTGATGCCCTTGAGTGGGATATTGCGGACGGATTGACGCCCTACCCCGACGCGCTCGCCCGTATGCAGGCGCGCGTGGCGGAAATCCGCGCCGGAACCGCGCGGGAGCTCGTCTGGCTGGTCGAACATCCGCCGCTCTACACCGCCGGAACCTCCGCCAAAGCTGACGAACTCACCGATCCCGGCCGCTTCCCCACCTATGATGCCGGCCGCGGCGGCCAATGGACCTATCACGGGCCCGGCCAGCGCACCGGCTATGCCATGCTGGACCTGAACCGCGCGCATGGCAGCGTCCCCGCACAGGACATCCGCTGCTATGTGCATGGGCTGGAAGAATGGCTGATCCGCACCCTCGACCGCTTCAACGTCAAAGGTGAACGCCGCACCGGCCGGGTCGGTATCTGGGTCGCGGACCCCATCACCGGCGGAGACGCCAAGATCGGCGCCATCGGCGTGCGGGTCAGCCGCTGGGTCAGCTGGCATGGGGTGGCGCTGAACGTGGACCCCAATCTCAGCCATTTCGGCGGCATCGTGCCCTGCGGCATCCGGGAGCATGGGGTGACCAGCCTGACCGCGCTCGGCATCCCCGTGACGATGCATGACGCCGATGTGGCTCTGCGCGCGGCGTGGGAGGAGGTATTCGGCCCCGAAACCGCTGCTACATCCTGCTCAGCGCCATGAACCGGGCCGCCATCAGGATGTCCTGACGCACGGATTCCCGCCGCGCGGCGCCGTCTTCGTCATCGCCCCACTGCTCGACCTCAAACAATTCCTCCAGCGCGCCCAACCGGTGGGCGTCTTCGGCGTCGAGCACGCCTTCGGCCAGGGCCAGCCCTAGCACGAGACTGCCCAAGGACGGGACCGCGATCCCGAGGCCGGCCAGCATATAAGGCCCGTAGGATGCCACGGCCCGGCGCAGCGCCGCGATGGAGTCCTGGTGCTGGCGCACATAGGCGATCCCCTCCCCCACCCGCAGCGGTGCGTCGTAGGTCAGCGCGGCCCAGTCCAGCCAAGGCTGCCAGTCCTGCGTCTGCCGATCGACCAGCGGCCGGGGGGACGGGGCGCGGTAGCAGAGCATGTCCGACTCGCCGTAGCGGGCGATCGCGTCGATCGTCGGCAGCGGGTCGGGCGCGATGCGTTCCTGCGCGGTGCCGGCCAGGCGCGTCAGGGGCGTGTCATTGAACGACATCGCCCCGCCGACGCCGCCGCCGGCGGTCCGCCATTCCTCCGCGATCGCCTCGGCCAGCGCCTCCGGCCCCACCAGGAGGCGTGTGCCGGTCGGCAAATTCATCGGTTTGCCGTCGAGCAGAACGGTATGGCCGGCATCGGTTCGCGACAGGCTGACGGTTTCCCAGAAACGCTTCACGCGGTCTTCTCCAGATCAACGAAACAGCTGTTGTAACAGCCGCGCGGGGTTGGGTTGCTTGGGTTGCGCTGGGCTGGGCTGCACCGGATCGGGCTGCGGCGCGGCCGGATCGGCGACTGGTGCGGTGGCGGCCGCGGTCTGGCCGCGCGCCAGGGCCAAGGCCCCCGGGCAGGCATCGGCGACGCTGGCGCTTTTACCGGCACCGATGAGCGAACCCAAAGACCCCGTCAGGGCCGCGGCATTGGCGCCGGCGATGCCGATCTCATCGACCTTGGTGCGCGGCGCGGCCAGGGGGCCGCTGACATGCACCGGCACGGTCACCGCGGCGCCGGCGATCACGGCCTGGGACCGCAACGCCAGGGCCAGCGTCTCATTCCCCAGATCGATCGAGCCGTTCCCGTCGACATTGACCGCACCGGAGGCCAGCACCAAAGCGTGGAAGGTGCCGATGCCCCTGGCGAAGTCGAGGCGTACGGCGAAGCAACGCAGCGCGTCGGCATTGCTGTTCAGCAGCTTCGGGTTCAACGCCTGCAGGACCCCGCCGGCGGAGCCGCCCAGGCGTTTTATGTCGAAACTGCCGCCCGGCACCGCCAGCCCCAGGCGGCCATCCAACGATGCCGCGATGGCATGCGGTGACTCGCCGGCGCCGCGCAGATCGGCCAGAACCTCCAGATTGCCGGTCGCGAAAGCGGGCTCCCCCAGGGCGGCCAGAAGGCCCTGCAAGGCGATCCCCGGCGCCCGCGCCGTCAGATGAACCGGGGGTTCCTTCTGTCCGGCGTCGAGGTCGAGCGTCATCGCCACATGGCCCTGCGGCAAATCGGCGGAGAGCGGGTCGAGTTTCATCACCCCGTCATGCAGGATCAGATGGGCTTCGATGGCTTTATAATCCGCGCCACCGGCCCGCAGGGCGGCGATGGTGGCGCGGATGTCGGCGTTGATCATCTGCAACTGACCGAAGGGCAGCGGCTGATCGGGGATCAGGTGGTGCGCTTTATCGGCGGGGGCCCCAGCCGCCGGCTTGGTCCCGGCCGCCGGCTTCGCCGCACCCGCCGACCCGGCTTTCAGAACGGCGTCGAGGTCGAATTTGGCCGCGGTCAATGTCGCGGTCAGGCTATCGGGGGTGCCCGGGGTGAAGGTCACATCCCCCGCGAGGTCACCGGCTGAACTCGCGAGCGCCAGACCATGCACCGCCACATTGCCCGCCGGCCCTTTGGGATCGTCGCTCACGGTGCCTCGCAGCGTGAGCGCTTTCAGCTCGGGCAGGGCCTGGTGCGCCGCCACGCCCAGCCGCGCCAGATCGGGAACCTCCGCCGTGAGAGCCAGACCAAGCCCCTTGCCGAGCATCGGATTGGCGATGGTACCGTCGATCCCCACCTTGGCCAGCGCCTGCTTCGCGGCCGATACCTCCAGCATCACCTTGATCGGCCATGGCGTGGTGGCGTTGAGGTCGGTGACCCGCGACACGGGGCCGGTATCGGCCGTCAGCGCGAAATCCGTGCCATCCAGGCTGAAGCGGGCGGTCAGATGCAGCGGTGAATCCGGCGAATTCGCCTCACCTTTGGCCTGTTCGACGCTGAGCGTGCTGAAGGTCCCGGTCTTGCCGTCGCGATAGGCGAAGGTGCCGAGGTCCAGCAGCACATCCTGGATGGCGATGCCGAGCGGGGACGCGGCCTGCGCCGGGGTGGTTGACTGGTTGGCTGTCGGCGCGGAACCAGGTGCGGGTGCGGGTTCAGCGGCACCGGCGGCCGGTTTGAAGAGCCAGTTCGGCTCCCCCTTGTCATTCGTCTCAAGCAGGATGTCGGGCTTGTGCACGATCAGCCGCTCAATCTCGATCCGGCGGTTCAGGAGGGGGAGCAGCGCGAGGCGCAGGTCGATGCTGTCCAGCGTCGCCATGGCGGGGCGGGAGAAGCCGGGCGGATTGGACAAGGCGACGTCGCGCACCACGATGGTCGGGCGCAGCGACAGGCCCAGGCCGATCCGGCCGTTGAGTTGGAGGTCCCGGCCGGTGGCCTGCTTCAGCGCGGCGATGATGCGCGGCTTCTGGCTGTCGGGATCAAACGACACCGCGGCAATGCCGGCGATCAGCAGCACGAGGATCACCACCGACCCGGCGGACCAGGCCAGAATCCGCAACAGCCGGCCTTTGGCCATGACTAGCGCCCTTTCCGAATGGGTGGCCGCGCGGGGGCGGCGTGGAACCCAAGGGTTTGGAATGTATCCGCCATATGCGGCGGCAGATCGGCCTCCACCGTCAGCCAGCCGCCGGACGGATGCGGCAGATGCAGCGCGCGGGCATGCAGATGCAGATCGCGGGACAGGCCCTCAATCGTCGCCAGGAACGCGTCGTTCTGGTCCGGTTCCTGGTATTTGATGTCGCCCAGGATGGGCGCGCGGATGGCGACGCAATGGACGCGCAGCTGGTGGGTGCGGCCGGTGATGGGTTTCAGCTCCAGCCAGGCCAGCTTCTGCGCGGCATGGTCGAGGGTCAGGTAGTCGGTGACGGCGCGCGCGCCCTCGGGGTCGTCGCGCTCGGCCATGGCGGTGCGCTCACCGCGATCACCGCCGACACGCTTCAGCGGCTGGTCGATCCGCCCCTCCACCGGGAGCGGGCGTCCCGCCACCACGGCCCAATAGGTCTTTTCCATGTCGCGGCCGCGGAAGGACGCGGCCAGCTTGGCCGCAACCCCCGGGGAGCGCGCGATCAACAGCACGCCGGAGGTGTCGCGATCCAGCCGGTGCACCAGCCGCGGGCGGTGCGGACTGTCGAAGCGGAGCGCGTCGAGCGCCCCGTCCAGGTGTTTGGTGATGCCCGGGCCGCCTTGCACCGGCAGGCCATGCGGCTTGTTCAGCACGAACAGATCATCATCCTGGTAGATGATCATCTTCTTCAGATCGCGCGACAGGGCCGGATCGACCACGGCGATGGGCTTGGGCTCGGGCGCGGCCGGCAGCGGCGGGATGCGCACGACCTGGCCGGGTTCGAGGCGGGTGTTGGTTTCTGCCCGCTTGCCATCGACCCTGATCTGGCCGGTCCGGCACAGTTTCTGGATCATGCTTTGCTGCAGGTTGGGGAAATGCCGGCGGAACCAGCGGTCCAGCCGGATATCGGCCTCGTCCTGGGAAATGATTTGGGTTGCGACGCTCATGCGGGGCCTTGTAGCGGATTTGCGTTCGGCGTGCGCGGGGGAATGTTGGGGGGAGGAATGCGCCCAAAGCCCCCCTTTTCCCGGCCGGTGTTGCGAAAGGCCGCAACCGGATTCCATTGGGCCATGCCATTGATAAGTAGTTTCCGAGGCTGCCGCCTGGGCGGATCGCCCGGCTAGGGTCGTTCAATAAATAAATGAGGCAGGCATAGCACATGACCCAGCAGCAAACCGACCGCTCCTCCATCGTCCGCCTGATGTCCGTTCTCCCCGTTGTTGCGTTCTTATGCAGCACGTCCCCGGGATCGGCCGCACCGTTACTGGGCAACGACCTGGCCGGTTTCGCGGTCCTGGGAGCCTCGACGGTGACCAACACGGGCGCGACTACCATCGGCGGCAATGTGGGGGTTTCCCCGGGCACCGCGATCACCGGCGCGGGGACGATTTCAATGACAGGGGTCTATCATAGCGGGATCGACCCGGTCGCGGTTGCCGCTCAGAATCAACTCACCGCGGCGATCGTCGATCTCGCAAGCCTGGGCCCGGGCACCACCCTGCCCGCGGATTTATCCGATCTTATGCTGTTTCCCGGCGTCTATACCGTCCCCGCGGGGGTGAGCAATCTGACGGGCACACTCATCCTCAACGGCAATGGCAATGCCAACGCGGCTTGGGTCTTCCTGATGCCCAGCACGCTCATCACCTCCCCCGGGTCGGTCGTCAACGTGATCAACACCGGTGCGGGTGCGGGCATTTACTGGGATGTCGGCAGCGCCGCGACGCTCGATACAACGGCCTCGTTCGAGGGCAATATTCTCTCGCTCGCCAGTATCACCCTCAATCATGCCGCCACGATCGGTTGCGGACGCGCTTTGGCGGAAACGGGCGCGGTGACGATGAACAACAACACCATCAACGCCGCCGCTTGCATGGGAACCGAGGGGACAGGCAGTTACGGGTTCAGCGGCGGTTTAGACATCGTCGGTTCAACGGTCAGCCTGCTGCCCTTCGCCGCGGTTGCCGAACCGGGATCGCTCCCGCTGCTCGGGGTGGCGTTTGGTCTGCTGGCTCTCGCCACGCGGCGGCGGACACGGTGCGTACCCATCCGCAACCCAGTCCCGCGTCCCTGAACTTTGCCCTTTGGGCCGGCGTTGCTTCAGGCCATCCGGCACGCCTGCGTGGCTTGACTGCCTTCGTGCCCTTGGTACGAGATTCGGCCACAGAAGCCGTTGCCAGCGGCCACCCGCGCCCGCATGGTGCGGCCGAAACAGACGAGGCCACAAAACGCCATGGACGAGGATTTTCGCAAAGCCGCGCTGGACTACCATCGGCTGCCGCGACCCGGGAAACTGTCGGTCGAACCCACCAAGCAGATGGCGACGCAGCGCGACCTGGCCCTCGCCTACTCCCCCGGCGTCGCCGCGGCGTGTGAGGCGATCGTGGCGGACCCCGATGCGGCCTATGATTATACCGCGCGGGGCAATCTGGTGGCGGTGATCTCCAACGGCACGGCCGTGCTGGGCCTCGGCAATATCGGGGCGCTGGCCGGCAAGCCGGTGATGGAGGGCAAGGCCGTCCTGTTCAAGAAATTCGCCGGCATCGATGTCTTCGATATCGAGGTCGATGCGCTCGATCCCGCCAAATTCTGCGACGTGGTGGCCGCGCTGGAACCGACCTTCGGCGCCATCAACCTCGAAGACATCAAGGCGCCGGAGTGCTTCGCGATCGAGGCCGAACTCCGCCGGCGGATGAAAATCCCGGTCTTCCACGACGACCAGCACGGCACCGCCATCACTGTCGCCGCGGCCGTGCGCAACGGGCTGCTGCTGCAAGGCAAGTCCCTGGCGGAGGCGAAGCTGGTGACATCCGGCGCCGGCGCGGCGGCTTTGGCCTGCGTCGATCTGCTGGTGTCGATGGGATTGAAGGCCGAGAATGTCACGCTGACCGATGTGAAGGGCGTGGTGCGCTCGGACCGGGAGGGCATGCTGCCGAACATGGCGCGCTATGCCCGCGACACGAACGCGCAGGTTCTGCCGGATGTGCTGGCCGGCGCCGACGTTTTCCTGGGCCTGTCGGCGCCGCGGGTGCTGAAAGAGGAATGGCTGCATCTGCTGGCACCCAAGCCGATGATCCTGGCGCTGGCCAATCCCAACCCGGAAATCGACCCTGACACGGTGCGCGCCGCGCGCCCGGACGCGATCGTCGCCACCGGGCGCAGCGACTACCCCAACCAGGTGAACAACGTCCTCTGCTTCCCCTTCATCTTCCGGGGCGCGCTGGATGTATCGGCCACGACGATCAATGAGGCGATGAAGATCGCCGCCGTCGAAGCCATCGCCCAACTCGCCCGGGTGGAAGCCAGTGAGGTCGTGGCCGCCGCCTATGGCGGGGCCGCACCGGTGTTTGGGTCCGATTACATCATTCCCAAGCCTTTCGACCCGCGCCTGATCCTCGACATCGCCCCGGCCGTGGCACGGGCGGCGATGGAATCCGGCGTCGCCAAGCGGCCGATCAAGGACTTCGCGGCGTATCGGCGGGAGTTGGAGCGGTTCGTGTTCCGCTCCGGCTCATTGATGCGCCCGGTCTTCGCCGCGGCGGCGCGCGATCCCAAACGCGTCGTCTATGCCGAGGGGGAGGAGGAGCGCGTCCTGCGCGCCGCCCAGACCCTGGTGGACGACCGCATCGCCCGGCCGATCCTGCTGGGGCGGGCGGATGTGATCGCGGCCAAGGTGAAGGACATGGGCCTCCGGCTGACGATTGGCGGCTCGGTGCAGGTGCTCGACCCTGCCCTCGACCGCGCCGTTTTCGACCCGCTGATCCCCGAATACCAGCGCCTCGCCGGTCGGCGGGGGGTGCCGCCCGATCCGGCGGCGCGGCGGGTGGCGACGCGCGGCTCGGTTGCGGCGGCGCTGCTGCTGCATGCGGGTCTGGCGGATGCGGCGATCTGCGGCGGCACCGGTGCCTGGTGGCGGCAAATCCAGTATATCCTGCCGATCATACCGCGGCGGGCGGATGTGAACCGGGTCTATGCGCTGTCGGCCCTGATCATTCCCAGCGGCGTGCTGTTCATCTGCGACACGTACATGGTCGTCGATCCCACCGCCGAACAGATCACCGAGATGACCCTGCTGGCGGCGGAAGCGGTGCGCGGGTTCGGCGTGATCCCGAAGGCGGCGCTGGTGTCGCACTCCAGCTTCGGGGCCAGCGACAGCGAATCGGCGCGCAAGATGCGCCGGGCGCTGGGGATGATCCGATCCCGTGCGCCAGGGCTGGAGATCGACGGCGAAATGCACGCCGATGCCGCCCTGGTGCAGGCCATCCGTGACAAATCCGTGCCCGACAGCCGCCTCGGCGGGTCGGCCAATCTGCTGATCATGCCGACACTGGACGCGGCCAATATCGCGTTCAACCTGCTGAAGGCCGCGGCGGACGGGCTGCCGGTGGGGCCGATGCTGCTGGGCATGTCCAAACCCATCCATGTGGTGGTGCCCAGCGTGACGGCGCGCGGGATCGTCAATCTGAGCGCTTTGGCGGTCACGGAGGCGCAGGCCCTGTCAGCGCGCGCCGGTTGATCATCTGGCTTTTGGCGGGCGCGACGGCGCTGTTCGTCTTTCTGGGCGGGCTGCGCGCGTTTGAGCGGGCCTCCGTCACCAGCCTGAAATCGCTGGGGGCGTGGATCCTCGCGCTGGGCGGGTTGAGCCTGGTGCTGCTACTGATCGTCACGGGGAAGGGCGCCCTGGCGCTGACCGGGCTGGTGATGTTTGGGCCGCTGCTGTGGCAGCAATGGAAAAGCGCGCAGGCGTCCCACGGCCCCAAGCCGGGGGCGAGCCGGGCCAATGGGGCGATATCGCGGGCGGAGGCGCTGGCGATCCTGGGCCTGAAACCCGGCGCGTCGGAGGCGGAGGTCCGAGAGGCCCACCGGCGCCTGATGCGGGCGGCGCATCCGGATCATGGCGGCTCGGACTGGCTGGCGACGCGGATTAATCAGGCGCGGGATGTTTTGTTGGGGTGAGGTTGCGGGGCGGTGGTGGGGTGGGGTTAGCAAGCGGACGCGGAGTTACGCGGAGGTTTTTTGGCGCTTCGCGCTGGTGCCGTCAGAGGTTGGTTGGACGTTGGCGTAGACATATTTTTTATTAATAATTAATAATAAGTAATTTATCAGTTATCAGTTATCAGTTATCAGTTATCAGTTATCAGTTATCAGTTATCAGTTATCAGTTATCAGTTATCA
>CAIXEA010000235.1 GCA_903918315.1 uncultured Acetobacteraceae bacterium
CACAACCAGCGCCCAGTCGTCGTCCGTCATCCGTGTCAGCATGGTCGGCTCCCTGAAACCGACCTCCTATGAGTCAGACAACAGAGCGCGCCGGAATCCCCAAAAATGGCATATCAGGGATTCCGTCCACACGGCCTAGTGCGGCCTGGAGTAGCGTCAGCGTCTGAAGCGGTTGACGAATATCATGACTGGCTGCCGCCAAGAAGCGCGATTTGGCCATATTGGCTTGCTCGGCTGTGCGCCTGGCGAGATCCAGGTGGGCCGCGATATGCTTACGGTCGGTGATATTGGAAAATATGATGACCACGCCGTCAGCCACCTGCTCCGCTATTTTATAGGGGAGAATGCGCCTTAAATACCAGGATTCCGATGGCCCCTCAATTTCCCGTTCAATCGATTGGCCGTTCTCAATCACCGATCGGCAGTCATCCAGCAATGCGGCATCGACCGCCAGCGGTTTGAGGTCCCCAAGGGGGCGCCCGATATCTGTGGCGATCACGCGGAACAGTACTTTTGCCGCTGGCGTAAAAAGCCGGATATTAAGATCATTATCCAAAAATATCGTCGCGATATCCGTGCTATATAGAACGTTCTGCAGATCGTTGGACGTGATTTTCTGTCGATCGAGCGTTTCCCGCAATTGACCGTTCAGGGCTGTGAGTTCCTCATTCAGTGATTGCAGTTCCTCCTTCGACGTCAGCAGTTCCTCATTCGTCGATTGATATTCCTCGTTGACCGAGAGCGCTTCCTCATTGATGACCTTCTGCTCTTCGGTCAGAATTTCGAGATTTCGCACCGTGCCACGCAATTCGGCCTTGGTTTCATCCAGTTCCCGTGTCAGTTCGGAGACGTCAGACGGGGTTTGCGTACGCCCCTGAGATGCACGCCGTACCGGCGGCTTTGGTTCGTCAACAAAACACACAAGCAGAAAGTCCTCTGCCCCGTTGAGCATCGGACGGACATCGATTTTGTAGGAAAACGCCTCGCCGTCGTAGCTCCCCCGGCCATCAGCCGCGATCACGCGGGCATTGTCCCTGATGGCCTGATGTACGGCCGCGCGCAGAATGATTCGGGTATGGTCTGTCACCATAGCCAAAAGATCCTGCGTGGGTGGTCCTGGCGGTACGTGCAGATACCGGTTCGTTGGCCCCAGTGAATACAGGCAATCATATTTCCGGTTAATCAGAATGGCCGCGGGCGCGTGCGATTCCAATACCATGCGCTGGCATAATTCCGCGGCGGACAATGCCTGTTCTGACAGGCCTTCAGCGCCACCGGCGATTGCCGTCCGCGTATGTCTCAAGCCAAACGTGGAAGCGCTAAGCCGCCCTGCTACCGCGGATCCTATCTGACGATAGACCCGCTCCGGCCCGGAAATGGATTCGAATTTTCCTTCGGAACCGCCGATCGTTTCGGAATTTCCGAGTAGGAGGATGCCGCCGCTGCGAAGGGCAAAGTGGAACAGACCAATGATTTTCAATTGTGCTTCGGGCTGCAAATAAATCATGACATTGCGGAGCGACACCATATCCAGATTGGAAAATGGCGGGTCATTCAGGATATCATGAATCGTGAAAATAACCGAAGCTCGCAATGCCTGCGATACCCGGTACCCTCCCTCCTCCCGCGAGAAAAACCGCGCCAGACGCGCGGGAGACACTTCCGCCGCTATGGTAAGCGGGTACAAGCCGTCTCGTGCCGTCGCAATCGCATCGGGGTCGACGTCGGATGCGAATATCTGCAGTTCTACCCGGGATTCGTATGCATCCAGACCCTCCACGAATAGCATGGCGAGGGAATAGGCTTCCTGTCCGGTGCTGCATCCAGCGACCCAGATGCGAATGGGTCTGCCGGCCTGATGGTCACGCACGATCGGGGGGATGATGTTGGTTGATAGAAACTCGAATACGTATTTATCACGGAAAAAGGATGTCACATTGATCAACAGATCGGTGGCCAATAACTCAACCTCCTTCGCATTGCTTTTAAGGACCTCCAGGTAGCTCGCCATTCCGTCGGCATCGATACCATTGATCGCCATTCGGTGTTCAATGCGGCGGCTGAGGGTGCCAGGCTTGTAAAGCCGGAAATCATGGGACGTTTTGGTGCGAAGCCACTCGACGATAGCGGATAAGGTGTCGCTGAGCGCGACCTTCGCCACCGGCGCCGGTCCGGCCTCGTGGCGGACATGGGCCACCAAAGCGCCATGCATTTTGGCGATCGGAAGAATCAGATCGACCTGGCCGGTGTGGATGGCAGAATTCGGCATCCCGTCAAACGTCGCTTCTTTCGGATCCTGCACGATGACCAACCCCCCTGATCCTTGATCGAAACCAAGCCGGAGCTGCCATCTTCACCCGTTCCGGACAACACGACACAGGCCGACCGCTCACGGAGGACAGAAGCCATCGCGTGCAAAAGGAAATCGAACGGCAGTCGAACGCCGCGCTGCGTCGGTGTCGGCCTCACATGCAGGGCTCGTCCGGAAATTGATATGAACGTGCCCGGCGCGATGACGTAGACGTGATCAGGTTCGATCACGGCGCCATCCAGCGCAACGCCAACCGGCATCGTGGTATGGGCCGCCAGCAACTCGGCCAGCAGGCTTTCATGCACGGGATCGAGATGCTGAACGATAATATAAGCCATGCCGGTCCGGGCCGGCAATGTACTGAGGAATTTGCTACAGGCCTCCAGACCACCCGCTGAGGCCCCAATTGCGACGACCGTAAATTCCTCCCGCCGCGCACCCAAGGTTTCGCCCTGGGAAGACCGTCCCTGATCGGCTGATTTCTTCTCAACGGAACTGCCTTGCGGCATATTCTGGGTACTTTCGCGGTGACGTATAGGATTATCGTCAACCTGTTTCCGGTCTTACCACCATTCCGCCAGACGGTCCAGGGCGACGACTATGCGCGATCTTACGGATACTATGCGTATTTTCCGGGGGTTCCGCCCTTCAATGCCTTGTCGGTATGAGAATATGAATGCACGAGCGCTTTTGCTCAGCGGGAGATATACCATGAACCTTCACCTCGACATCGCGTTATTGCAACCCGTTATCGCTTTGATTGCCGGGATCCTGATCCTGATCGCGCCACATTTGTTAAACTACGTCGTCGCGCTCTATCTCATCGTGATCGGCGTCAGCGGAGTGTGGCCCCACTTGCTCGGGTAATACCAGCCCTCGCACGGCCCTGACGGGCCAATGGACCAGGCCTTTCCGCCTGGCCCATTCGCTGTTGTCCAACACTCAGCGACCGTCCCGAACCTACCGCTCCTTCTGGCGCTCGCCCTGCGCGGGATGTGCCGCGGGGGCTTCATGCGCCGCAGGCGGAGGCGCAACGTTCGGCATCGGGCGCGGTGCCTCAACCGGGGGAGCCACATGCGCCGCGGGCGGAGGCGCACCGTTCGGCATCGGGCGCGGTGCCTCAACCGGAGGAGCCACATGCGCCACAGGCGGAGGCGCACCGTTCGGCATCGGGCGCGGTGCCTCAACCGGAGGAGCCACATGCGCCGCAGGCGGAGGCGCACCGTTCGGCATCGGACGCGGTGCCTCAACCGGAGGAGCCACATGCGCCGCAGGCGGAGGCGCAACGTTCGGCATCGGGCGCGGTGCCTCAACCGGGGGAGCCACATGCGCCGCAGGCGGAGGCGCACCGTTCGGCATCGGGCGCGGTGCCTCAACCGGAGGAGCCACATGCGCAGCCGGGCGCTGGACCTCAGCCGCGGGGGGTACGGCCCCGGACGCCGGCGCATAAGCACGCCCACCATCCCGCGCCGGGCCGCCCTGCGGGGGAACCGGCGCCTGAAACTGGGCCGCGCGCGGGGTCGCGACGATCGGCGGGCGGCCCTGATTATGGCTCGCGGCCATATCCGGCAGACGCACAGCCGCTGAAATATGCGCGGTCTGTTCTTCCGTCATGGGCGCATGGCGCTCACGTTCCGCTCGCCGATTGTCATCGTTCGGCACTGCCCTGTTCCCGCCAGGACCATCGGCGAAACTGACATAATTTCGGGTGCCCCTGACGATCGGCTGCTCATAGACATCGCGACCGGCGAAAGCGCCCAGATTGTTGGCAAATCGGTTGTAGTGGAACGTGCGCCCCTCCCAACGGCCGCCGTCGTAACCATTGCCGTCATAGCCATAGCCATAGTCCACGCCGCCATAATAGCCGACATGCGGGCCCCAGTACCCTTGATGCAGGTAATAGAGGCCATTGAGCCAAGCCCAATAAGGCGGCGTCCACAATACGCCGGCTTCCGGGGGCTGCACCCAGGTGCCAGGCACCCAGTAGTAGCCGATTGGCTGGCTCCAGCTCCAATAGCCGGGTGTCCAGACATAGCCTGCATCCGGCATGATCGGCTGCTCGTAATCAGGCAGCGGGGGTGGTGGCAATTCAACCGAAATTCCAATTGAAACCTGCGCGGCCGCGGGAAATGGCGCCGTCCATAGCAACGGACTTGAAAGCAGCGTAGCCGCCAGCAAAAAATGCCGGAGCGTGGCGGGATGGGAGATGGACATTCTACCCTCACAGAAACAGTGGAGATGATCGCCACGATTCCGTCATGAAACCGCGCACCCCCTGCATATGTGACGCGGCGGCCACATCAACCAGCATCGGAAACTACGGAGACGGACCGGCGACAAGGCGGGCCAGTGGGCTACCTTGTTTCCCGGCGATGCCATGCCGTAAGTATTTTCCACGGCTGCCTCTATTGGAAAAATTTCAATACAACTTGGGGCGGCAGTTCGTGTCGGCCACGATTTCCCCGAAAAGTGGCCCCTGGGCCTCGAGTGATCCCGAGTGTTGCCCGGGACGATACGACCCCGCCATGGCGGATGGCCCCCCCGTCCATCCCGCCGACTGGACCGGTCCGATGCTGGACGTCCCAGCATCGGACCGCCTTTCAGTTGCCAACCCATCCATGTTCGTTACATAAAGAGAGTGGACCATGACCTCATCGGATTTCCCTAATACAGATGTTTCGAGTCTGGAGGCGGATATCGCCGCCCTGAAACGCGACATCAGCGACCTCATCGACCATTTGAAGAACGGGGCCACGCGTGGCGCGCACACGGCCGCCGAGCAAATCAGCGCCGGCTCCGCCCGGCTTTACGATCGGGCCGCCGCGGAAGGTGAGCTCGCGGTCAAGGCCGTGTCCAGCCGCGTCATCGAGCAACCATTGATGTGTGTGCTGGTTGCGCTCGGGATGGGATTTATCGGCGGCCGCCTGCTGCCCCGGTGAAAATAGCCCCCATTCTGGAGCAATGCGCGCGCGTCGCGATCGCTTATGCCGAGGCCGCAACTGTTAAGCGGCCTCCGGCGGTGAAAGCCCGGCTGGGACATAACGCCCTGTTGATCGCCGGTGCCACGCTGACCGGGATCGCGTCGATCGTTTGCATGACGACCGCCCTCTGGATCGCTTTGATTCCGTATTGCGGGGCGGCCGGTTCTCCGGCCGTCATCGCCTGCATCATGGCGATTGGTTGTCTGAGCCTGCTCGGATTGTTCCGTTCCGGGCAGACGCCGCGGATCGTGACATCGGCGCCGTCCGAGGCTCCGCTCATGCCACGCGAGCCAGCGCTGCCGCTGCTCATCGGCGCCCTTCTGACGGGTTTAGCCATGGGATCGTCTCGGAAATAATCCACAAAAATAAAGACCGTGCACCTTCTCATAATGCACTGGCATCCTCGCCAGAGGGCAGGCGCCCGCGCTGGCGATCCCGCCACAGCCGGACTGTTCACTGAGATCGCAAGTCTCCGACCGTCCGTCGCATCAAAAAGCGCGGCCCTGATCCGGGCCGCGCTTTATTGGTTCGCGATGGCTCAGTGAACCGCGATATCGACCATCCGGGATGCGCCATCGGCGGTGTTATCCCCGAGTTGCTGGCCCGGCTTGCGTTCGCCGGTCCACCGCGTCTCGATCCGGCTCGGGTCAATTGATCCTTGCCGGATCAGGGCATCGCGCACGGCACCGGCCCGCTGTTGCGACAACCGCATGTTCGCCGCGTCGCTGCCCACCGCGTCGGTGCGGCCGATGACCGTGGCGCTCAAGGCCGGGTTGGCACGCAGGCTGGCCGCGGCGTCCAACACGGGTTGGCGTTGGTCCACAGCAATGGCACGACTGCCGGTGTCGAACGAAACATGGTACCATGTGACCTGCACGGCTGGCATTTCGTTCAACGACGGGCTGGGTGGATTATAGGCCACCGGTGCGGCGGCCGGTGCGGCGGGTTGCATCATCGAACACCCTGAGATGAGCGTTATGGCCGCGACAGCCCCGAGTCCGGTCGTGTATTTCCTGATATTGGACATGTGCATCTCCTGATTGGGTTTATCTGATCATGAAAGCATGGCCGGGTGTTGATGCACGCCGTTATGATATATGTACGGAATAGTAGCATCCGGCTTGCTGACGACGCACACCGTACAGTTCCGATGAAATTCCAATAGCGTCGGATATTACGCATCATCGGCGAATGCCGCTGCCCATCGCGAACACGCCGCCTTATCAGTCTGAGTGTATTCCGATCCTATCGCCCATGCATTATGGGTCGCATACCGAATGCTGGAACCGGAGGCTATATCCGCTTCGTAACGGTTCCTGGAGTATTCTCAATGATCAGAACCTGGCTCGTAGCCGCCGCCGCGGTCACCATCACCATTGGTGTCGCACAGGCGCAGATGTCGTCCTCCACGACGACCTCCACCCAGACCACAACCCCCGTCGTACCCGCGCCTTCAACGGCCGCGACTGTCGACAGCAGCAGCCAGCGCTCAACCGACAGCTACGGGAATGTGACCGACAAAACGCGGACGACAACGACCGGCACGGTTGTTTCACCGCTCGGTGATACGACCACGACCCGCAAGACGATCGATACGACCACGGTCCGCTAAGGGTTTGACGAGATCGGCCCTGGTCCCCAGGGCCGTCGGTTCGCGCCCATCGGCCTGTCAGGAGCGTCATCATGACCAGCACATTGCTTACCTTGCGTCCGTTGCTTGCCTTCACGATTTTCACCAGCATGGTGGTCCTGGTGGGATGCGGCGCCCAGCCGCAAACCAAGACCGTCGCGACTGAGGAAATCACGCGCACGATCCCGGCGCCCGCCAGCGTGTCGACCACGACAACAACCACCCGGCAGGTCCAATAACCACCCGCCATGACCGCCGCGCGACGTCGCGGCATGAAGGATTGATCATGAAACGTAACACCACGATTGCCCTGCTGATGGGCCTGGCCGCGGTCAGCCTGACGGCCTGCGGCCGCAATCCCGGTGACCGCGCGGTGTCCGGCGGCCTGCTTGGGGCCGGCGCCGGCGCCGTCATCGGTGGCGTCACCGGCGGGAATCCGCTGACTGGCGCACTCATCGGCGGCGCCGTCGGGGCCGTCGGCGGTGCCGCGACCAGTCCCGATGCAATCGATCTGGGGCGCCCGGCGTGGCGATGACATTGCCTTCAATCCGCAAGGCTTCGCGGTATTTTGAAAGGGTCAGGTCCATGCTTCTCTTGAATTTGGCGGGCGGGGCTTTGTTGACACTGGCTGGTGTGTCCGCCTTGGCGCAGGTGCCCGCGATAACCGATCCGATCACCGGCGCCCGTCCGGGGCACGAGCCTGGAGTGGGCGAGTCACTGCCTCGCTCCGACCGGGCCGGCCATATCCTGGAAGGAAGCCCGAACATGACGGTTGCCAACACCTTGCCCGACCCCGGCATTCCCGAGGATGCGACGCCGATCGACTACTTGCGGGCGGCGCGGGCCTCCCTGCTCGTCGGGCACACGGGCCAGGCCCAGCAATCTCTGGAAATGGCGGAGACCGGCGCGCTGAATGCGCCTGTTCGCAGTGGCGCGGCCGCCGCTGCGGTCAATGATGGTCTCATCGCCCGCATCAAAGACGCGCTTCAGGCCTTGGGCCGGGGTGATAATCCGGGGTCAATCCACATGATCGACCTGGCGCTGGCCCGCTAGGCGCCGCGCCTTATCCCGCTTGACCGCCCATTCGTCATAAATACGAATGGCGCGGGCCAGGGCAGGCCACCTCCAGCGCAGGTTCATTACTGTGCATAGATGAAGTATTAAATGGCTGGTCCTCCTGGCATTGGTGGCAGTATACTGGTGTCGCACGGTAGGACCAGGCGAGTGACGAGCGACGATTCCATGCACCTGACATTCTGGGGTGTGCGCGGCAGTTTACCCACGCCGGGGCCGGCAACATTGCGCTATGGCGGGAACACATTATGCGTGCAACTGCGCTGCGGCCCGCATCTTCTGGTGCTGGACGCCGGCAGCGGGGCGCGCGCACTCGGCGCCGCCCTGACCGCCCCGGTGGACGCCGATATCCTGCTGAGCCACACCCATTTCGACCATATCTGTGGCCTGCCGTTCTTCCGCCCGCTGTATGACAAGCAGGCGCGGCTGCGGATTTGGGGCGGTCACATCGCACCGCCCGGCGGCATCCATTCCGCCCTGCTCCGGGGCTGGGAGGCGCCGCTGATGCCCGACATCCATCAGGCGTTTCGCGCGGCGTTGTCCTTTCACGACTTCACCCCAGGCCAGACACTGCCCCTCCATCCCGGATTGGATGTCGCGACCATCCTGCTCGCGCATCCTGGCGGGGCGATCGGATATCGGATCACCTGGGGCGGGCGCAGCGTCTGCTACATCACGGATACAGAACAGTCGGCCCCTGGCGTCGATCCGGATCTGATGCGGTTCGTGAGCGGCACCGACGTATTGATCTTCGACTCAACCTATACTGAGGACGAATACAAAATTCGTGTCGGCTGGGGGCACTCCACCCCTGCTGCGGCAGTCGCACTCGCCGACGCCGCCCAGGTCGGCCGATTGGTTCTGTTCCATCATGAACCCGGCCATGACGATGCCACCATGGACACAATCCTGCGTGCCGCGGCAGCCAGGCGGCCGGGCACGATCGCAGCGATGGAGGGAATGACCCTGATCGTGCCTGCGCGCTGACGCATCGGCGTGTTCAACGCGTTTGAAAACTGAAATCGCGCCGCCATGGCTGGGCAGCCTAGCTGCCGGGGCGATCATGCACGGGGGCGAACGGGCGGAGCTGGCATCATTCCGCCCGGCCCGGTTCTTCAACCCGGCCACAACGGCCGCGGCACCGCTGGTGCTTTGCCGCATCGCCTTTATGCTATCTCCACTTTGGGGGAGAACCGACATGACATTGACGGGTAAAGTGGCCTTGGTCACGGGGGCGGGAAGCGGTATCGGCCGGGCCTGTGCCCTCGCGCTGGCCGAAGCCGGGGCGGCGGTCGTCGCCTCCGACATCAACGCCGCCGCCGCAAACGCCACCGCCGAGGCGATCGCCCAGGGGCAGAAGCGCGCGATCGGGGTCGCAGCCGATGTCGGCGATCTCGGCCAGATCGATGCCATGGTGGAGCAGGCGATCGCCGCTTTCGGCCAGATCGACATCTTGATCAACAATGCCGGCGTCACCCGCAATGCCTATATCATGGACCTGACGGAAGCTGACTGGGACCGTATCCACCGGGTCAATGCCAAGGGCGTGTTTTTCTGCCTGCAACGCGTCGCGCGGGTGATGATTCCCCGCCGCAGCGGGCGGATCATCAACACCGCCTCCATTGCCGGGAAGGGATTCGCGGCAACCTCGAACGCTGCCTACGCCGCGAGCAAGGGGGCGGTGATCAGCCTGACCTATACCGCGGCGCAGCAGCTCGCGCGCCACGACATCAACGTCAACGCGATCTGCCCGGGGGTCACGCGCACCCCGTTGGTCGCGGCCATGCTGGAACAACGCGCCGCCGAACGCGGCATCACCCTGGACGAAGCAGAACGCGATTTCACCAAGGACATCCCGCTCGGCCGTGCCAACGAACCCGAGGATATGGCCGCCATGGCCGTTTTCCTCGCCGGACCGGGCGCGCGCAACATCACCGGCCAGACCTACAACGTCGATTGCGGCCTGGTGCCGCGGTAACGGCGCGCCGCTTGCGCGTCTGAAGCGATCGTCGAATACTCATCAGGCAACGGCCCGCCGGGCCCAAAACCCACGCTGACAGGAGGATTACCCATGTCATTTTACCGCGGCATGACTTGCGACAACGTGACCATCCACGGCCAGGATGGCGCCCCGATCACTGCCTATGTGGCCAAGCCCGCCGGCCCGGGCCCCTTCCCCGCCGTGGTGCTGATCCACCACCTGCCGGGTTGGAGCGAGCTGTATATCGAAACCACCCGCCGCTTCGCGCATCACGGCTATATCGCCATCTGCGCCAATCTCTATCAGCGCGAAGGGGGCAGCGACGCCAACCCCGATGACGTCGCCGCCAAGGTCCGCGCCGAGGGCGGTATCGCCGACGCCCAGATGGTCGGCGACACCGCCGCCGCCGTCGCCTGGGCCCGCGCCCAGACCGACTGCAACGGCAAAGTCGGCCTCATCGGCTCCTGCTCCGGTGGGCGGCACGCGTTCATCTATGCCTGCCAGCGGACCGACGTCGATGCGGTGGTCGAGCAATGGGGCGGTGGCGTGGTGATGGCGCCGGGCGAGCTGAATGACAAGAAGCCGGTGGCGCCGATCGATATGACGGCGGGGCTCAGCGCGCCGCTGCTGGGTCTGTTCGGCAACGACGACCGCGCCCCCAGCCCGGAACAGGTGAACCAGCACGAAGACGCGTTGAAGGCCGCTGGCAAGACCTACGAGTTCCAACGCTACGATGGCGCCGGGCACGGCTTCTTCTACTGGCACCGCCCGCTGTACCGGCCGGAAGCGGCGATGGACGGCTGGAACAAGATCTGGGCGTTCTTCGGCAAGTATCTCTCGAACTGAAGCGAGGCTGACATGTGCACGTCGATCATCGAGATCGCACGGGCCGAGGGCATGGCGAAACGCGGGGACCAATGGTTCCCGCTATCGCAGACCGTGGTCGCTTATGACCATGCGCGGCATGCGCCTCTGGGCGATGTGATCACGCTGGATTTTTTCAACACCGAACTCGGCGCCGGCGCCCGCGCCGCGGTGGAGCTGACGCTGGAGTCCGCCAAGGCGCTGCGCGCGGCCCTGGATCGGGCCATCGCGGCCGCGGATTTTGAGGAAGCGGAGGTCCGCGGTAAAGGCGCCCCGCCGCGGCTGGTGCTGGCGGCCTAAGGCTCGCCCGGCTTTACGCAGCGCGATCCGGTTGACCGTCGAACAGCCGGATCGCGGCATCGTCGCCTGCGTTGACAGGCTCAGACATACAGCCTGCCCGCGAACCCCGCCGGCGGAGACTGTGTTTCGTCCCACCCGCCTGTGTCATTGACCCACGGACCGTCCCCCCCCCGGTCATGTCGAGGCATGCTCGCCAGCGGCCCGGCCCCGCGCCCCGAATCGCCATAGTCTATCGACAGTCGCAAGTCAGTTACAAATTATTACACGGTAATATATTGCCCAATCGGGATCTACACTCTAATTCTGCGAAATTATCGCAATAACGGGGTTGATCATGATGTTTAGACTATTAACGCAATGGTATGCGTTGCAGAATGACCGGCGGGCCGTAACGGCGCTGGAATACGGCCTCATCGCCGGCATCATCGTCGCCGTGATCGCGCTGGGTTTCGGTGCCCTGGGCTCGAACCTGTCGGATAAACTCAGCAGCATCGGCGTCAGCCTGTAAAGCGCACCTGACCGGAGGCGCCTGCGTACACACCCTGGGTTCGCCTCAGGCGTGCAGCCCAGGCGCCTCCTGCCCGGTCCGGGCCACATACTCGGTGTAGCCGCCATCATACTGATGGATGCCCTCCGGCGTCAGTTCCAGCACCCGGTTCGACAGCGCCGCCAGAAAATGCCGATCATGGGATACGAACAACATCGTGCCCTCGTAGGCCGACAAGGCCTCGATCAGCATTTTTTTCGTATCTATGTCCAAATGGTTGGTCGGTTCGTCCAGCACCAGGAAATTGGGCGGATCGAACAGCATCAGCGCCATCACCAGCCGCGCCTTCTCACCGCCCGATAGCACCCGGCACCGCTTCTCCACCTCATCGGACGAAAATCCAAACCCGCCCGCCAGGGACCGCAAGGCGCCCTGCCCGGCCCGGGGAAAGGCGTTTTCAAGGGTCTGGAATACCGTCTGGTCCCCGTCCAGCAGTTCCATCGCATGCTGAGCGAAGTAGCCCAGCTTCACACTGCCGCCCAGCACCACCGAGCCCGCATCCGGCTCCGTCGTGCCGGTCACCAGCTTCAGCAGCGTGGATTTGCCCGCCCCGTTCACCCCCAGCACGCAGCAGCGCTCCTTGCGCCGCACCAGCAGGTCCAACCCGTCATAGATCACCCGGCTGCCATAGCGCTTGTGCACGCCGCGCAGATTGGCCACATCGTCGCCTGACCGCGGCGCCGGCGGGAACTCGAACCCCAGCGACTGCCGCCGTTTCGGGGGTTCGACCTTTTCGATTTTGTCCAGCTTCTTCACCCGGCTTTGCACCTGCGCCGCGTGGGAGGCCCGGGCCTTGAACCGCTCGATGAAGTTGATTTCCTTGGCCAGCATCGCCTGCTGGCGCTCGAACTGCGCCTGCTGGTGCTTTTCATTCAGCGCCCGCTGCTGCTCATAGAAGGTGTAATCGCCGGTGAAGGTGGTCAGAACCCCGCCATCGATTTCGATGACCTTGTTGATGATGCGGTTCATGAACTCGCGATCATGGGACGTCATGAGCAGCGCCCCGTCATATCCGCCCAGGAAGCCTTCCAGCCAGATCAGGCTTTCCAGGTCCAGATGGTTGCTCGGCTCATCGAGCAGCATCACATCGGGGCGCATCAGCAGGATGCGGCCCAGGGCGACGCGCATCTTCCAGCCGCCGGACAGCTGCCCGACATCGCCGTCCATCATCTCCTGGCTGAAGCCGAGCCCGTCCAGCACTTCGCGGGCCTTGCTGTCCAGGGCATAACCGCCGAGTTCCTCGAATCGGGCCTGCACTTCCCCGAATCGTTCCAAAATCTCCTCTAACCGATCCGCCTGATCCGGATCGGCCAGCGCGGCTTCGAGCTGAGCCAGTTCGGCGCCGACATCGCTGATCGGACCGGCGCCATTCATCACCTCCGCCACCGCGCTGCGGCCGGACATTTCGCCGACATCCTGGCTGAAGAAGCCGACGCTCACGCCCCGATCGATCAGGACCTGGCCTTCGTCCGGCTCCTCCTCCTTGGTGATCATGCGGAACAGCGTGGTTTTCCCGGCGCCGTTGGGGCCGACGAGGCCGATCTTCTCGCCCTTTTGCAAAGCGGCGGAGGCCTCGATGAAGACCAGGCGTTTGCCGTTCTGCTTGGTGATGGAGTCAAGACGGATCATGGGGCCTCAGGATTTTCAGGGCGGCGGGGGCGGCGGGGCGCTTATAGCAAGCCCGCGTGTTCCTGCACTGCCCGAGTGATGCGGACTTCGATGCCCCCCACGCGAGGGAGACCCGCGAACATCGCGGCTTGTCCCGACTTCGTGCAGTCGTCAGACACCGCCGCATGAACCCCGATATCGCCGTCCGCCGCCTGATCCTCCTGCTGTCCCTTTCGGTATTTTCCGGGGCCTTGGTCACGCGCCTGACCGATCCGCTGGTAGCGGTCCTGGCGCATGACCTCGGCGCCAGCACCGCGCGCGCGGCGCTGCTGGCCAGCGCCTTCGCTTTGCCCTTCGCGCTGATCCAGCCGATCCTGGGGCCGGTCGGGGATGCGCTGGGCAAGCGGCGGGTGATGACGGTGGCGATCGGGCTGCTGACCTTGCTGCTGATCGCCTGCACGACCGCGCACGACCTGGACACGCTGATGGTGCTGCGCGCGCTCACGGGCCTGGCCGCCGGGGGGCTGACGCCGCTGGCGATCGCGCTGGTCGCGGACTCGGCCCCCGCCGAGGGTCGGCAGGTCGCGCTGTCGCGCCTGATCGCCTGCGCGATCACCGGGCAGATCGCCGGCGGCAGTTTCTCCGGCCTGTTGGAGCCGTATCTGGGCTGGCGCGGCGTCATGCTGGCCGCGGCCTGCGTGACGGCGGTGGGTTTCGCCACCCTGGTCTTCGGGCGCACCGGCTTCGCCCCCGAACCCCGCCGCCGCTTCGATCCTTTCGGTGCCGCGCGCGCCTATGGCCAGTTGCTGCGCATGCCGGCCGCCCGGATCCTGTATTTCTCCGTCGCGGTGGAGGGCGGGTTCGTCTTCGGCTCCTTCCCCTATTTCGCGCTGGAACTGCGCGATCGCGGCATCGGCGCGACAGCGGAAGCAGGCCTCGCGGTCGCGGCCTTCGGGGCGGGCGGCCTGGTCTACGCCGCGCTCGCCAAAGCGGTACTGCGCTGGATGGGGCAGGACCGGATGGTGCTGCTGGGCGGCGGCCTGTGTCTGAGCGCTTATATCGGCTTCGCCTTCGCCCCGATCGCCCCGGTCTTTATCGGCTCCGGCCTGCTGCTGGGGGTGGGGATGTATATGATCCACAACTCCATCCAGACCCGGGTGACCGAGGTCGCGCCACATGCCCGCGGCACCGCGGTGGCGATGCACGCCTTTCACTTCTTCCTTGGGCAAACGGCGGGGCCGGCGGTCTTTGGCCTGATCCTGCATCGCGCCGGCGCACACATCGCCTTCCTCTGCGCCGGAGCCTGTCTGCTGGCCTTGGCGATGATGCTGGGGCAGCGCGGCTGGCGCTCGGCTGCGATGTCCGGCCGCTGAAGCGGCCCGCCTCCTACTCCGCCGCCATCCCCCGCAGTTCTTCCGCCACCGACAAGATCGGCAGCCCGTCGATCGCCGTCGAGCGCCGGCCATCGACGCCCGTCAGTGGTTCCCCGACCAGGGTGATCCGGTACAATTGGCGGTCGAAATCGGATTGGAAAATATCCCGCGGCGCCAGATGCGCGGTGGCGCGGTTGTCCCAGAACGCGATATCGCCCGGGTTCCATTTGAACCGCACGGTATACTCGGGGCGGATCACATGCTCCCACAGGATCTCCAGCATTTTTGCGCTTTCCCGGGGCGTCAGGCCGGTGATCGACTTCAGGAAAGACGGGCTGACGAACAGCACCCGCTCCCCAGTTTCGGGATGTACGCTAACCAGCGGGTGCTCGCTTTTCAGGGCGCGGCGCTTCACCCGTTCGTCATAGGCGCCGCCCTTGCCGTCGCCGCGGGCTTCAAACGCATGGATGCCGCGCAGCCCGTCGACGAAGCCGCGCATGGTCTCCGACAACCCGGCATAAGCGGCGGCGAGGTTGGTCCAAAACGTATCGCCGCCGTAAGGCGGGATCGTCACCCCCCGCAGGATCGACGCGCAAGGCGGGTTCACCGCGGCCGTCACATCCGTGTGCCAGCCGTACCAGGGCGTGACCATCATCGCCTCGTATTTCTGGTTGGCGGTCCGGTTCTTGGCGACGGAGTAGATCTCGGGATGACCCTCCACATGGCCAAACACCGCATGCCCGATGGTGGGTTCGCCGAACTGGCGCGCCATCGCCACATGTTGCGCGTGATCGAGGTTCTGGTCGCGGAAGAAAATCACTTTCCAGGTCAGGAACGCATCGCGCACCGCCTTCAGCTGCGCCGCCGGCAGGGGCCGGGTGAGGTCGACGCCCCGGATCTCGGCGCCGATATGCAGGGTCATAGGAACGATTTCGATACGACCGGCCGCGTCGCGTGATGAGACCATGTCCGGCGCTCCTCCATTTGGCCAAATCGGGCCATACGCAGCAGCGGAAGTCAACGCTCATCCCCCCCCGGCGACGATCCCCAAGGGCTGATCCTTCAGGCTGATCTCTTGTCGATACGGGCCTGGGACGGCTACCGTCCCTTCCAAGCGACACATCACCGATCCGCCGATCGGCTGGCCGGGAGGGTACCATGCTCACAGACCGCTACGGTCTCGCGATCTCAACCACCGACGCCGGCGCGCGCGATGCTTATATCGACGGGGTCGATCTGCTGCTGACCGTCTACCCCGGCGCCACCGCCGCGTTCGATCGCGCCATCAGCGCAGACCCCGGACTCGCTCTGGCGCATATCGGCAAAGCACGCGCGCTGCAGATGGCGGGCGATGCCGCGGGGATGCGCGACTCCCTCGCCATGGCCCAGTCCCTCAGTACCGAGGCCCCCGCCCGCGAGCGCAGCCATATCGCGGTCTTCCATTTGCTCTTTGCCGGCCAGTCCGTCGCCGCGCTGGCCGCGATTCGCACCCATCTGGCGGAATGGCCGCGCGACGCGCTGATCCTCAGTCTCGCCGCCAATCAGGGCGGTCTCATTGGCACCTCTGGCCTGGCCGGCCGGGAGCAGGACCTGGTCGCATTTCTGACCGGTTTGGCGCCCCAGTGCGGGGACGACTGGTGGTTCAACGGCCATTACGGCATGGCCCTGTCGGAAATCGGCCAGCACGACGCCGCCCGCCCGCTGATTGAACGCTCCCTGGCGCGGGAGCGGTGCAATGCCTATGGCGCCCATGCCTTCGCCCATCTGTGCTATGAAACCGGGGCGCGGGACACCGGCATCGCCTTCCTGCGCGACTGGCTTCCGATCTATGACCGCGATGGGTCGTTGTTCGGTCATCTGGCGTGGCATCTGGGCCTGTTTGAACTCCATGCCGGCAATCTGCCAGGCGGCCTCCGCCTGTATGATGATGCGTTCTCGGCCGATGATCACCGCGGCGCGGTCTATCAGAAGGTCACGGATTCGGTTGCCTTTCTCTGGCGCTCCGAACTCGCCGGGCATCCCCGCGATCACGCGCGCTGGGCCAAAATCCAGCACTTCGCGCGCACCCGATTTGCGCGCCCGGGCATGTCGCTGGTCGACTGGCACATCGCTTTGGCGCATGCCGCCGTGGGTGACGACGCCGCGCTGGAGGCCTGGATCACCGCGGTCGAGGATCTGGAACGGGCCGACCGCTACCCGTCGGGCCTGCTGGTGCCCACCGCGGCGCGCGCTTTCGCCGCGTTTCAGCGCGGCGATCACCCCACGGCCATACCGCTGTTGGAACGCATTTTGACGGAGCGGGAGCGTATGGGCGGCAGCCGCGCCCAGGTGGATCTGATTGAGGCCACGCTGATGCGGGCCTATTGCCTCAGCGGACAGGCGGAGGACGCGCGCCGTCTGCACGCCCTGCGCCGCCCCGGCCCGGCCGCGCTGCCGATCGGCTGAGGCTCACGATAGGCCGCGTGGATCGGAGGTACCAGACGTGACGACCCCCTACGAACGAATGGGTGGCGAAGCCGGCGTGCGTGCGTTCACGCAGCGGTTCTACGCCCTGATGGACACGCTGCCCGAAGCCGCCCCCGCGCGCGCGATCCATCCGGCCAGCCTGATTCAGGCCGAACAGAAATTATTCGAATACCTGACCGGCTGGCTCGGCGGGCCGCCTTTGTTCACCGACAAATACGGCCATCCGATGCTGCGCCGCCGCCACCTGCACGCACCGATCGGGACGGAGGAAATCGCGGCCTGGCTGCTGTGTTTCCGCCGGGCCTGGGCGGAGACCGTGACAGATGAGGAGCTGACCCAATTCGTCTGCCCGCAGATCGAACGGCTGGCGATCCACATGCAGAACCGCACGGCGTAACCGGCTTTCTCACGCAGCCCCACCATGCTACCGCGGACCCGTCCAGAAAAACGGGAGGCCAGAACCATGCGCGCTTTGGGATTTTTGATCGCGCTCATCCTCGGCATCAGCCATCCGGGCGCGGCGCAACAGCCCGTCCCGGGCGGCACGGTGAAGATCTATCTGCGCGACAGCCCGGCCTCGGCCTCCGTCGCGGAGGAAGCGACCCGCACCGCCACCGTTCCGCTCATGGGGCTCTTCAACAATCTGTTGATGTACGACCAGAACAACCCGGTGAACAGCGACACCTCGCTGGTCCCCGAACTGGCGACGGAATGGGCCTGGAGCGACGATCACACGCGCCTGACCTTCACCTTGCGCCCGGGTGTGACCTGGCACGACGGCAAGCCTTTCACCGCCGCCGACGTCGCCTGCACCATGGCCCTGCTCCTGGAAACCGGCGCCGATCGGCTGCGCAAGAACCCGCATAAGCCCTGGTTCGCCAATATCGCGGAGGTCATCGTCAACGGCCCCCTGGCTGTGACCTTGCGCCTGCACCACCCGCAACCATCCTTGCTGGCGCTGCTGGCATCCGGCTACTCGGCCATTTACCCCTGCCATGTGAGTGCGGCGAAGATGCGCACCGCGCCCATCGGCACCGGCCCCTTCCGGCTGGCGGCGTTCAACCAGAATGAGATGGTGCGGCTGGAACGCAATCCCACCTACTGGAAAAAGGATCGCCCTTTTCTGGATGCGATCGAAATGCCGGTGATCGCCAGCCGCGCCACCGCGATGCTGGCCTTTTCGGCCGGCAAGGTGGACATGAGCTTCCCCGGCGACGCGACCGCGGCGATGGCGCAGGAGATGCTGAGGGAAGCCCCCAACGCCCAATGCGTCTTCGTGCCGATGAATGCCCCGCATAACCTGATCGTCAACCGGGAGAAGCCGCCCTTCGACGACCCCGACATCCGCCGCGCCATGGCACTGACCCTCGACCGGGCGGCGTTCATCCGGATCATGTTCGACGGCAAGGCCGATATCGGGGGCGCCATGCTGCCCGCCCCGCAGGGCGTCTGGGGCATGCCGGCGCAGGAAACCCGCACCTTGTTCGGCTATGACCCGGATATCGCGGCGAACCGCGCCCGCGCCCGCGCGCTGATGGAAGCTCGCGGCTACGGGCCGCAAAAACGGCTGCCGGTGAAGGTGGCCACCCGCAACATTCCCGTCTATCGCGATGCCGCCGTGATCCTGATCGACCAGTTGCGGGAGATCTTCATGGATGGGGAGCTGGAGCCGATGGACACCGGCATCTGGTTCAGCCGGCTGGTGCGCAAGGATTACACCATCGGCATGAACGTGACGGCCAGTCCGCTCGATGATCCAGACCAGACGCTATACGAAAACTACGCCTGCGGGTCAGAACGCAATTACTCCCAATACTGCAACCCCGCGCTGGAAAAGCTGTTCGCCGCGCAATCGGGCGAACTCGACCGGGCAAAGCGCAAGGCCCTGGTGTGGGAGATCGACCGTCAGCTACAGGCGGATGTGGCGCGGCCAATCATCATGTATCAGCACGGCGCCACGTGTTGGCACAATCGGGTGCATGGCTATACGCCGATGCTCAACAGTGCCGCGAATGGCTACCGGTTCGAGGATCTGTGGATCGAGCATTGACGCCGCATTGTGTCGCTAGCTAATCAATCTGTCCGGTTTATGTAGCTCATGATCTGTCCGCTTCGTTCGTGCTTTGTGCCGGGCCAGGGCCCGGCACAAAGCGGCTGCGATGGAAGCGTGTCATGCGGCCTGTCTTTCCGTCTCGGTGAGG
>CAIXEA010000236.1 GCA_903918315.1 uncultured Acetobacteraceae bacterium
GGTATCCTCATCGGTGGCGGGCATGGCGGATTATGTCCGGCGTTCGGTGTGGGTGTAAGCAACCAATCACTGAACGATTCCATATGTTTGCGCCATGTCCGTTCGCGAATCCCTGCCATGCGATGAATAAGATGGGTTAGAGCCTGTCCGTCTGAGGACGGACAGGCTCCAGGTCTGTTGGATCGAGCAATTTCAACGGTTTGTTGATCGCTGCGCGATTCAACCGAAACCAGTATTGCTCTAATAACTGCGCGGCAAGCCCAGCACGTGCTCGGCCACATACGAAAGGATCAGGTTGGTGCTGATCGGTGCGACCTGATACAGACGGGTTTCGCGGAATTTGCGCTCGATGTCGTATTCCTCGGCGAAGCCAAATCCGCCATGCGTCTGGATGCAGGCCTCACCCGCCGCCCAGGACGCCTCGGCCGCCAGCATCTTGGCCATATTGGCTTCCTCACCCGGGGTCTGGCCGGCTTCGAACTTGCGGCATCCTTCCTGCACCATCAGCTCCGCCGCGCGCATCTGCGCATAGGCGCGGGCCAGGGGGAACTGGATGCCCTGGTTCTGGCCGATGGGGCGGCCGAACACGTGACGCTCCCGGGCGTAGTCGGTGGCTTTCTTGAGGAACCATTTGGCATCGCCAATGCATTCCGCCGCGATCAGCAGCCGCTCGGCATTCATGCCATCGAGGATGTAGCGGAACCCGCGGCCTTCGACACCCAGCAGGTTCTCCGCCGGGACGATCATGTTGTCGAAAAAGACCTCCGTCGAGTTGTGGTTCATCATCGTGCGGATCGGCCGGATGGTCAGGCCCTTGCCCAGGCTTTCGCGCATATCGACGATGAAGGTGGACAGGCCTTCGGTCCGCTTGCCAACCTGATCGCGCGGCGTGGTGCGCGCGAGCAGCAGCATGAGGTCGGAATGTTCCGCCCGGCTGGTCCAGACCTTCTGGCCATTGACCACGTAATGATCGCCCTCCTTGCGGGCGAAGGTGCGCAGGCTGGTGGTGTCGGTGCCGCTGGTGGGCTCGGTCACCCCGAAGGCCTGCAGGCGCAGTTCGCCGCTGGCGATCTTGGGCAGATACTGGGTCTTCTGGTTCGGCGAGCCGTGCCGCAGGATGGTGCCCATGATATACATCTGGGCGTGACAGGCCGCGCCGTTGCAGCCCTCGGCCTGGACGGTCTCCAGAATCGCCGCGGCCGCCGACAGGCTCAGGCCCGCGCCGCCGAATTCCTCCGGGATCAAAGCGGCGAGGTAGCCAGCTTCGGTCAGCGCGGTGACGAATTCGGTGGGGTAGGCGCGCGCGGCATCCAGCTTGCGCCAGTATTCGCCCGGGAATTTGGCACATAGCTTGGCCACTTCCTGGCGGATTTCAATATGATCGGTGGCGGTATTCAGGTCCATCTGACTCTCCACAGGCGCTGTCCGGCTGGTGATTACGGGGGGGCGGGGCGGAGTGCAACAGGCGGTTCCCCGGTGATACGATTGATCCCATCCGGCATTGCCAGCAAGCTCACCCGGGCCGGCGCGCCAGGCGAACGGCTCGGCCAGGAAGGGACAAACGCGATGCCCGGCATCATGGACCACACCACCATCAACGCCGCCTTCGCCGCCACCGTCGCGGTCCACGCCGATCGGCCGTTTTTCGCGGTGCCGGCGAATGCACGGCGGGGGTATTGGCCGGATGGCTATGAAATCACCTTCGGTGACGCCGCCGCGGCCATCGCGCGCCTCACCGCCGCCTATCGCGCCGCGGGGTTCGGCCTGGGCCATCGGGTCGCGACCCTGCTGGAAAACCGGCCCGACTACGTGCTGCACAAGCTGGCCCTGAACGCGCTGGGCGTCTGCTGCGTGCCCATCAACCCCGATTATCGGGCGGGGGAGACGGCGTATCTGCTGGATCATGCCGAACCCGACCTGGTGTTGGTCCTGGCGGAGCGAGCCGATCAGATCGCGGCCGCTGTGGCGGAGGCAAAGCACCGGCCGCCGGTGGTGACGGTGGAGGCGTTCGACACCGGCCTGGTCGCGCCGGCTCGTCCCCATCAGGGGACCGAACCCACGCCGGACACACCCTCCGCCATTCTTTACACCTCCGGCACCACCGGGCGGCCGAAGGGCTGCGTGCTGTCGCATGGCTACGAACTGGCCTGCGGCGCCTGGTACGCCAGTTTGCCCGGAATCGCCGGGCTGCGGCCGGGGGAGGACCGGATCTACAACCCCTTGCCCCTCTATCACGCCAATGCCGCCAGCGTGTCGCTGACCGGGGCGATCGTCAGCGGCTGTTGCCAGATCCAGCCCGACCGCTTCTCCCCCCGCACCTGGTGGGACGAGGTCGGCCAGTCCGGGGCGACGATCGTGCATTACCTCGGCATCATCGCCCCGCTGCTGCTGAACCAGCCGGTGGCCGAGGCCGAACGCCGCCACCGCGTCCGTTTCGGATTCGGCGCCGGCATCGAACCGCAGTTGCATCGCGTGTTCGAGGAACGCTTCGGCTTCCCGATGGTGGAGGTCTGGGGCATGACCGAAATGGTCCGGGTGCTGGCCGATACCGAAGAACCGCGCCAGGTCGGAACCCGCGCCTTCGGCCGCGCGGTGCCGGGCATCGATGTGCGGGTCGTGGATGAGCACGACGCCGACGTTCCCGACGGCACGCCGGGGGAGATGGTGTTCCGCCACTCCGCCGCGACGCCCCGGCGCGGGGCCTTCTCCGGCTATCTCAAAGACGCCGCCGCGACCGAGCAGGCCTGGCGCGGCGGCTGGTTCCACACCGGCGACACCGTCTGGCGCGGCCCCGACGGGATGCTGCATTTCGTCGACCGCAAGAAGAACATCATCCGCCGCGCCGGGGAAAATATCGCCGCCGCCGAGGTGGAGGCCGTGCTGCTCACCCATCCCGACGTGGCGCAGGCCGCCGTCATGGCCGTGCCCGACGATGTGCGGGAGGAAGAGGTGCTGGCCTGCGTCGTGCTGAACCGCGACGTCCCGGCCGAGGCCCTGTTCGATCACTGCTACCAGCGGCTGGCCTATTATAAGGCCCCGGGCTGGCTGCACGTGCTGCCCTCGCTGCCGACGACGGGGACGCAGAAGATCCAGAAGCATGTCATCTACCCCGGCGGCATCGATCCCCGCGCCGTGCCGGGGATCGTGGATCTGCGCGCCCGCAAGCGCCGGGGCTGAGCATGGGCGGCGCCATCGACCTGCACCATGTGCATCTGTTCGCCTCCGATATCGATGCGACCATCGGCTGGTGGTGCCGGCATCTCGATGCGCGGGTGCTGCTGGACGCGGTTCTGGCTGGCTCACGCAATGTGTTGCTGGGGGTGGGCAGCGGGCGGATCAACATCTACGCCCAGCCGCCGCGCGATCGCGGACGCGGGGCGGTGCATCACCTCGGCGTGCGGGTGACCGATCTGCGCGCGCTGTGGGACCGGTTGCAGGCCGAGGGCGTCACCGCCCGCAACGGCCTGCGGGAGGAAGAGGGCTGGCGCTACGTCATGATCGCCGCGCCGGACGACGTGCTGGTGGAATTGTTCGAATTCGATGATCCGGCTTCGCCCTTGAACCAGGACGGGTTCGGTTAGACTCAGTATTCCCTACTGGATTCACACATCGCGAGAACGTTTTTTCTCGCGTTGCTCTACACCGTCATAGCCCGGCTTGTCCCTACTGGACTCACACATCTCTGGAACGATTTTTGCTGGCGCTGCTCCACACCGTCATGGCCCGGCTTGTCTCTACTGGATTCACACATCTCTGGAACGATTTTTGCCGGCGCTGCTTCACACCGTCATGGCCCGGCTTGTCCGGGCTACCTATCGCGGCACTATGCGGGCGGCGTTGGCCCGGACAAGTGTTTAGACCGGGGACAGTCCTGACAGGTGTTCGGAGACCTTCCTGACGGTTGCTTTTTTCGTTTTCTGATCGCGGAGGTCGACC
>CAIXEA010000237.1 GCA_903918315.1 uncultured Acetobacteraceae bacterium
AGCTCCGGCTACGTCGCCGCGCTGGCCGTGATCCAGCTGGTGATGCTGCTGGCGGCCTTCACCCTCTTTCGCCTCACCCGCACCTCGATCGCCCAGGGTTCGTCATGAGTTTTGTCACTATCGGCCATCTGACCAAGCGCTTCGGCGGCCATACCGCGGTCGATGACATTTCGTTCGCCGTGCCCGAGGGCAGCACGCTGGCGTTGCTGGGGCCGAGCGGCTGCGGCAAGACGACCATCCTGCGCTGCCTGGCCGGGCTGGAAACCCCCGATGCCGGGCATATCACCATCGGCGGCACCAGCGTCTTCGATGCCGCGCGGCGGACCGATCTGATGCCGGAAAAGCGCGGCCTGGGCATCGTCTTCCAGTCTTATGCCGTCTGGCCGCATATGACGGTGGCCGAAAACGTCGCCTTTCCGCTGAAGGTGCGCGGCATGGGGGCAGCCGAGCGGCTGGCCCGCGCCAGCGCCATGCTGGATACGGTGGGGCTGAAAGGCTTCGAAAACCGCTCCGCCACCCTGGTATCGGGCGGCCAGCAGCAGCGCATCGCGCTGGCCCGTGCCTTGGTGCACGAACCGCGGCTGGTGCTGTTCGATGAAGCGCTGTCGAACCTGGATGCCCAGCTGCGGGAGCAGATGCGCCTCGAACTGCGCCTGCTGCAAGAGCGGCTGGGCTTCACCGCCATCTATGTCACCCATGATCAGGCGGAGGCCTTCGGCCTCGCCGATACCGTCGTCCTGATGAATCAGGGCCGGATCGAGACCGCCGGCCCCGCCCGCGCGGTTTTCGCCCGCCCGGCCAGCGCTTTCGTCGCCCGGTTCTTCGGCCTGAACGTGCTCGAAGGCCGCATCATCGGGCCCGTTGCCGGGACCGACCATGTCGATGTCGCGCTGAACGACCGGTTTCACATCCGCGGCGTCGCGGGCCCCGGGCTGGACCGCACGCCGGGCCAGCCCGCTTTGGCCTGTGTGCGCAAGGAAAGCCTGCGCGCCGGCCGCGCGCCCATCGGCCAGCCCGGCGTGATTGAGGCGGTGTCCTTCCAGGGCGTCGCCGAGGAATACATCCTGTCCGTGCATGGCATCGCGCTGCGGGCCACCCAGCCCTCCGCCGGGTTCCAGCGCGGCGACGCCGTCCATGTCGGGATGGAACCCGATGACTGGATCATCCTGCCCTGAAGGGGCGCGTCTGACGCCCATCACGCGTCAGGTATTCTTGTTCAGACTATCGCATCGTTGCCAACCAACCGGGAGACATCGTCATGAAATTCGCCGCCGCGCTGCTTCTGACCACGCTGCTCTCCAGCGCCCTGCTCGCCCGCCCGGGGCTCGCGCAGGCCGCTGATCCCCCCGCGGTGGCGGCGGCGGATCCAGCCGACCGCGACGCGATCCGGGCCAGGATCGCCAAGGCGAAGGAGGAGGGTAGCGTCAGCTACTGGGACGCCATCATCGCACCGGAAACGGAGGACGAGATGCTGCCCTTGTTCATGAAGGCCTACGGCCTGCCGGCCAGTTTCAAAGTCAAACACACGCTCAGCCCCACGCTCGGGGTCGTGACCCGTGTCGATCAGGAAACCGGATCGGGCAATGTCACGATCGATGTGGTGTCCCTGGCCTCCGCCCCCTGGGTCAATGGCCTGGTCAAGGCCGGGCATGTCATGACCTATACCAGTCTGGAGGCGAAGCATTATGACAAGGCCTATGCCGCCGGACTGGGCATGAAGGACCACTACACCCCGAATGGGGGCTATATGTTCGTGCCGACCTGGAATCCCGACACGATGGATTTCAAGGGCAAGACCTGGAAGGACGTGCTGGGCGCGATCCCGGACGGGCGGATGAGCATCAACGATGCGCCGAACTCCGCCACCGGGCTGCTGAGTTACATGGGGCTGCGCCAGCTTCTCGACCTTGATTACTTCAAGGCGTTGGCGAAAATGAAGCCGCAGTTCATCGTCCGCACCGAGCAAATGGCCGAACGCCTGGTCAATGGCCAGGACCTCATGGCCTGGGGCGGCTCGCCGGGCCGCCTGCTGCAATACAATGCCAGGGGCGCCAATCTGAAGTTCATCCTGCCCGAGGATGGCATCCTGCTGCTGGGCAACGCGACCTTCATCCTGGCCAAGGCCCCGCATCCGAATGCCGCGAAACTCTGGATGGACTTCAGCCTGTCGGCGGAGGCGCAAGCCATTCTGTCGAAGCGGGAGGCCCTGGTGTCCGTCCGTTCCGGCTTTGTCAGCCCCTTGCCGGACTACGCACCGGCCATCGATTCGCTGAAGCTGATCCCGATGGATTGGTCGAAGGTCGGGCCGGAGGAGATCCGCAAGGCCAAGGCCGAGTGGCAGAGCCTCTTCACGCCGTAGCCCGGGGCCGATCGCACGCTGCTCCCGCCGTTTTGGTCCGGCTGATCCGGGCCAACGCCGCTTATCGCGTCCTGCCTCCTACCCCCACCGTCATGGCCCGGCTCGTCCGGGCAAACGCCGCCCGCATTGTGCCGCGAGAGGTGGCCTGGACAAGCCAGGCCATGACGAACCAGGGGGGGGCTGAGGCTGGTACCGCGTCCTGCGTCCTGCCTCCTACCCCACCGTCATGGCCCGGCTCGTCCGGGCCAACGCCGCCCGCATTGTGCCGCGGGGGTGGCCTGGACAAGCCAGGCCATGACGAACCAGGGGGGCTGAGCCTGGTACCGCGTCCCGGCTCCGGCATCGGACCAGCCACCTTAACCTGTGACCGATCGCATGAACCCAAGGGGCTACCTGCTGATGTAACAAGCAAACGGCGCGGTGGAGGCCCCCCGCGCCGTTCGGTCATCGCGTTCGCAGGCTTGGTTTAGCCGACCAGCTTGGACCCCATCAGGGTGCAGACGCCGCCGCCATAGGTGGCGATCTGGCCGGAGGTCGGCGTGACGAGCGAGGTGCCAAGGGAGGATTTCAGGCTCGCCAGGAACGTCGTGTCCGCCGTCACCGTCGCGGCCGCTGTCGACGATTCGGTGTAGTAGATGGTGGAAACCTGGATACCGAGGCGGGTTGCGACGGAGGTCTCCTGATAAACGGCCGCGGAGTTCAGATTGGCATTGGTGCAGAGTGTTGTGCAGAGCGCGCTCGAGCCATTGGTGGTCACACCATCCTGCAGCGAATAAGCCGGGTGGGCCGAGTTCGTGGTGGCATTCGGCTGACCATCGGTGATGATCACTATGTTGTTCACCGTGGTCCCGGGCGCCGACGTGGTCCAGGTCGTTTCATTCGTGCCAACAACGGATGTCGTCGTGCTAAGGAAATGAGCCTCGTACTGCTGGATCGCGGAATAGAGCCCGGCGGCCACGTTCGAGCCGCTGCAATTGCCCGCCGTGCTGCAGTTCACCGTGGCGTCGATCGCGGTCTTGATCGCGTCATTGTTGGCGGAGGCGTTTTGCAGCGCCACCACGATACCCGAGTCACCATTGAAGCTGGTCACGCCGAACATCCCGGACGTGTTGCCATAGGACACGCAATCCAGGATCGCCTTGTCCGCGACCTGCTGGTTCGACAACTCCGCGGAGAACGAACTCGACAAGTCGTTCACGACGATCACGTTGAAGGGCTTGTTGGACCCGAAGGAGGCGGTCGCGGTGTAGGACACGTTGACCGAGCCCTGCCCGATGAGGCCACCAAAGAAGGTCTTGATCGGGTTGTTGTTGGCGCTGTCCGGCCGGCCGGAGGAGGCATAGCCCTTCACCTGCACCGAATTCGGCGCAAAGGGACCCGACCCGCTGAGGGCTGTGAAGGTATTGCTGGAATTGCTCCATGTGCCCAGGGTCATATTGGCCGCTGTGACCACATTCCCAAACGGGCCGGTCGGCGCATTGGCACTGGCGATGTTCACAGCCGCGGTCGATATCGACGTCGGCATCGTCGTGCTCATTTGAGTCGTGCCGGTGTAGTAGTTGGTCAACTGGTAACCAGCGGCGAGCGCGGCGGACTTGGTGGATTGGGACACCACGGTCTTCATGTAGTAAAGCCGCGATACGTCAACCCCCAGCGCGGCGATGCCGAAGAAGACGGGGAACAACAACGCGACAAGCAACGCGGTGTTGGCACGGCGGTCCCGACGCAAGCGGAGCGGATAGCCCGCGGCAACGCGTGTCACCCCCGCCTGCACGCCCTTAAACACACTGTTCATGGTCGTGGCTTGACCCCCGTTATGACCGCTGCGCCAGCGGGCTGTTTGATATGAGCACGATTTGATAAAGGCACACTCTGGTTGGTGACTCCGCCAAGCAGGCGATCAATGCACCAAAGACGCCTTGCCTTACCATTAAACACTTTCATGGGCAACTGCCTTGTTTCATCGCTGTTGATGAGACCACGAGCGTTTTGCCGGTGAAGAATTTGAAGACATCCGCCATCGCGGCGGCGGTCGCACTGACGGAAATAGAGACCGTGAAACTCGGCGTCGCGCAGACTTCACTGGTCCTGACGGTATAGGTCGCCCAGCTCGGCAGACCGTTGCAGGCATAGTATTCCGCCTTGGTGGTCGCCGGCAGCGGTGAACAGTTGACATTCGTCGCGCCAGTATTGGACGATGTCAGGGTACCCGTGTTCACCGCCGTGATCGTGCCCTGGGCCACCATCTGCGCCGCGTACATCGCGTTCTGCTGCATGGAGCTCATGACGAAGTAAACCGAATTCACCGAGATGATGCCGAACAACAGAATCATCAGGGGAATACTGACCAGCGCGAATTCGAGCATCGCGATACCGCGGCGGCATCGGGCCAACGCCCCCACGACGGGCACATGCCGGTCCAACAGGGCCAGACCCCGCATCATCGCCGCACGCGCCAGCATCGAGCCACTCACCCCTAACTCCTCGCGTTTGAGACCGCCATAAATTTAGATAACAATCCCATAATATGGACGCTCTTTTCGCACCACGCCTGGGTGTTGTCAACAATCGTAAATGAACGCCCCACCGCGGTCGGCTCCAGCCGCCCGATCGGACGCAACCCGTCGGCACCCAAGGCACGGGTTAAGGCTCTCTTAACCATCAATACCCGGCCCGGCAAGAGACGAGTGCAATGCGGCGGAAAAAATCAACTCACAGTTGCATCACACATCCCGAACCGCCCGATGATGCCCGCCCGGTCATTCCCCACCCAACGGCTTCATATCGCGCTCCACCGCACGGCGCAGCAAAGCCGCGGACCGGTACACCCCGTGCACCATCTTGGAATAAGGCAGCACCAGAAACAGCGCCAGGATGAACCCCAGATGGATCGCCATCACGATGCCCATGGCGCCCGTGGCGCGAACCGCGAGCAATAACAAGCCGGTCAGGGCCGACAGCGCCAGCAGGACCAGCATCGCGACATCGCCGCCGAGCAGCCTGCGGACGGCGGGCATCGGGTCCTCGACCAGCTTCATGGCGAACAGGCCGCCGGTCCCGATCACCAGCAGCACCCCGCCCACCGTGCCCAGCAGCACCGGCACGCTGATGAACGGATAGGGCGCGGCCCAGCCCATGAAGGTATGATAGAAGAACCCCACCGTGGTCGCCGCGAAACACAGCATGAACCCGCCGGCCATCGCGTGATGCAGATAGCGCCGGCGCATCGAGAACGACTCCGCATTGTCGTTGCAGCCGTCACCGCCGCCGCCGAGATTCTTCAGCGTCACCGCATCCCAGACCGCGATGCAGATCGCGCTGATGGTGATGCTCTGCTTCGCGCCCGCGTCCTTCCAGAAATTCACCGCCCCCTTCCCCAGCGCGAACAGCGAGAAGCCGAACGTGCCGAGCCCCACGATCTGCATGGCCCAGAGCGGCATGACCGCATAGAACGAGTCGGGTTGCAGCCCGCGCGCGGCGAAGAACTGGCCCGGGGCCGCGATCGCCATCGCGATCAGCAGCATCAGGGCGATCGAAAGCGCCGCGACCAGGGATACGACCACGCCATTGCGCTCAAACGCTTTGGCCAGCGGCTGCGGCCAGGCATATTCGACATAGGATTCCGCCCGCACCTCCGCCAGCGTACGGGGTACATTGATGCCCCATTCATGCGGCGGCGCGTACTGGCAGGCATAATAGCAGCCGCGGCAGCCATGGCAGAGATTGGCCAGATAGCTCAGATCCCCGGCGGTGAATTCGCGCCGCAGCTCGACCGCAGGGAAAACCGCGCAGAACCCCTCGCAATACCGGCAGGCATTGCAGATTTCCATCTCACGGCGGGCATTGAGGACGGCTTCAGTTTCTTGCACGGCGCGCTGCCTCCTGCCCGGCGATACGGCCAAAGACCGTGCCGATGGTCATACCGAACCCGGCGAGGTAGCCCTTGCCGAGGATGTTGCCGGACATAATTTCTCCGGACGCGAAGAGATTGCCGGCCGGTTGCCCATTGTCCATCAGGACCTGGGCCTTATCGTTCACCTTCACACTCAGATAGGTGAAGGTGATGCCGGGACGCAGCGGGTAGCCGTAGAACGGGCCTTTATCGACGGTGCGGGCCCAGTTGGTCTTGTTGGGCGTCAGCCCCTCCGTCCGGTTGCCGTCGAGCTTGAGGTTGTCGAAGCTCTGCCCCGGCACCACGGCGGCATTATAGGCGTCCACGGTGGCGATGACCTTGGCCGGATCGAGCTTCATCTTCAGCGCCAGCTCACCCACCGAGTCGGCTTTGATCGCCGGATAGACCGAGGGCATGAACAGCGGGAAGGCCTTGGAGTCGCAGATCGAATAAGCGATCTGATCCGGCTGCTGCGCGATCAGGCGGCCCCAGATGGCATAGCGCTTGGGCCAGACATCCTCACCTTCGTCATAGAAGCGGTCGCCATGCTTATTGACCACGACACTATAGGGAACGCTGTCCAGGCGGGTGGTGATGCCGCCATCGAACTTGGGTGCCCGGGCATCGAGTGCCACGGCATGGCACTGCGTCGGATCACCGATGGCGGCCACGCCCTGATCCAGCAGATTCTTCAGCACCCGGCCGCGATTATATGGCGTGCCGCGGATGACGAAATTATCCACCGCATCGCCCCAGAATTCGCGCATCCATTCCAGATTGGCCTGGAATCCACCGCAGGACGCGACGACGCAGCGGGCGTACACCGTCTCCGGAAAGCCGCGATAGGTGATATCGACGGATCGCACCGAGCCATCGTCGATGTTCATGGAGATCACCTCGGTATCGTAGAGGATATCGATCCCCAGTCGTTCCGCGGTCAGGTAATAGGCGTTCAGCAACGCCTTCCCGCCGCCCAGGAAGAACGCATTCGTCCGCCCCAGGTTCAGCGTGCCGGTCAAGGACGGCTGGAACCGCACCCCGCACTCCTTCATCCAGCCAAACACGCCCGAGGAGGCGCGGATGGTCATGCGCGCCATTTCCTCATTGGTGTTGCCGCCGGTGACGCGCAGCAGATCGTCCCAATACTCGTCTTCTTTATAGGCGTCCGTCAGCACCGCGTTGGGCGCGTCGTGCATCGCCCGCAAATTGCGGGTGTGGCGGCTGTTGCCGCCGCGGAAGGCCTTGGGGGCGCTTTCCAGCAGCAGCACACGTGCCCCCGCCTGGCGCGCGGTGATCGCGGCACAAAGCGCGGCGTTGCCGCCGCCGGCGACAAGAACGTCATAGGTCTGTTTACGGTCGGGCATGCTCCCCCCTCCGGATCGGAGTCTCTCTCTACGAATGGTTGCCCCGCTCCGCAAGGCGTGCGATGGGGCGCGTCACACCGGATCGGTAGGAGAGTGCAAATGTCCGACGGAGCGCCCGAGCGCGCCTGGTATGAAATCGTGCGCGACGTGCTGAAGCAGCATGACGTGAGCCTGATCCCCTATGTGCCCGACAACGTGCTACGCCCGTTGATCGAGCTGCTGGAGGCGGATCCGTTCTTCAACGCATTCTCCGTCGCGCGTGAAGAAGAAGGCCTCGGCATCACCGCCGGCGCCTGGATGGCCGGCACCCGCGCGATCCTGCTCATGCAGACCAGCGGCTTCGCCACCTTGGCGAACCAGCTCGCCTCCCTGTCCGTGCCCTTCCAGATTCCCACGATGATGATCGTGTCTGAACGCGGCACGCTCGGCGAATTCAACATCGGTCAGATGCTGGTCGCGCGCACCATGCGCCCCGTGCTGGATTGCCTGGCGATCGAGCATCATACGGTCACCCGGCTCGATGAGGTCGAATTCATCTTCGACCGATCCATCCGTCAGGCGGTCGCCACGCTCGGTCCCGTCTGCTTCATCCTGTCGCCGCTGCTGACCGGCGGCAAAGTCTTCGCGAAATAAGGGGGCGGATCATGGCACGCACAACCAACCAGCCCGTCACCCGGGACCAGGCCAAGGTGATGAACCGCTACGACATCACCAAGCGGATGCTCACCTACCTGCATCATGACGAGGCCGTTATCGGCGGTATCGGCTATTCCAATTTCGACCTCTGGGCGGCCTCGGCCAATCCCAATGGCCGCCGCCAGCAGAACTTCTACATGCTGGGCAGCATGGGCCTCGCGGTGCCGATCGCGCTGGGGGTGGCGCTGGCGCAGCCGAAGCGGAAGGTGATCGCGCTGGAAGGCGATGGATCGATCCTGATGCAGCTCGCCGCCCTCGGCACCGTGGCGGCACGCGACCAGAAGAACCTGACGATCATCATCCTCGACAACGGGGCCTACCAGATCACCGGCGGCCAGAAGACGCTGACCGATCAGGGTGTTGACATCGTCGCCGTCGCCAAGGCCTCCGGCCTGGCCCAAAGCGCCTGGGCAGCCGATGAAAGCGCGTTCGAGGAAATGATCGAGCGCGCCATGAAGGAAGACGGCCCCTGGCTGATTGGCTGCCGGATCGACACCAGCAAGCCGGTGGACACGACCGAGCGCGACCCGTCCCGCATCCGCGATCAATTCATGCGCGGCCTGGGCGTCAAGAAATAGGGTCGTCTAGCCCATCTTAGTCATCGCATGGCAGGGATTCGCGAACGGACATGGCGCAAACATATGGAATCGTTCAGTGATTGGTTGCTTACACCCACACCGAACGCCGGACATAATCCGCCATGCCCGCCACCGATGAGGATACCCTGTTTCCATTCTC
>CAIXEA010000238.1 GCA_903918315.1 uncultured Acetobacteraceae bacterium
CAGCCGCTTTGTGCCGGGCCATGGCCCGGCACAAAGCACGAACGAAGCGGACAGATCATGAGCTACATAAACCGGACAGATTGATTAGCTAGCGACAGGAATGCGCGCAGTTGATCAATCACGAAGGCCGGGCGCTCCCGCACGGACGCATGTCCAGCCATCGGCACCTCGACCGCACGGCTGCCGGCAATGGTCTCGTTCATCCACCGTGTGGCGTCCTTGAACGGCTGGCCTTCGTTCGAGCCGCATAGAAGCAGCGTCGGCGCCGTGATGCGGGCTGTCTGTTCGCGGGCATCGACGGTGGCGAGTGCTTCGCACGCCAGGGCATAGCCCTCCCCGGAGCATTGCTCGAAGGTCTGGCGCACGAACTGGACGTCGGGGCCATTTTCGTCGAGCGATTGCTGCGTGAAAAAAACCTTCATCAGCATCGGAATCAGGCTGGCGACGCCATTGTCGCGCGCCGCTTTGGCCCGTACCGGCCAGTTGGCGCGGGATTCGTCGATATAGCGTGGGGTGCAGTCAGCCAGGACCAGCTTATTGATCATCGCCGGATAGGTGCCGGCGAAATGCTGGGCGATGCTGCCCCCGAGGGAGATCCCCATCAGGTGAAATCGATTCAGGCCCTCCCGCAATGCGACCGCGCGCAGTTGCTCTGTCAGTTCGGGAACCCCGTATTGGTGACCCGGCAGGGGGGTGTCGTGGTGCCCGGGCAGGCTGTAGGCGATTAATTCGTAGGTGTCGGTCAGCGGCTCCAGCACATCCCAGAAGCGCCAGGACATGCCGAGGCAATGGATCAGCACCAGCGGCGCGCCCTTGCCGCGGCGGTGGAGCCTGATCAGCCCGGGGTCAAGCGGTTGCGGGTTCCAGTTGTCCATTCTCTTGGGTCCTCGTTCGTTCTATGCCGGCAGCATAACGCGGAGCGTCCGACCATGCCATTTCCGGCCCCCGATTCCGTCCGCCCCGTATCATGCTAAAAGCCGTGCCATGCTGACTGCCGTGATCGTCGGGGGCGGCCCGGCCGGGTTGATGGCGGCGGAGGTGCTTGCGCAGTCCGGCGCCGCCGTCACTGTCTACGACCAGATGCCGTCGATGGGGCGCAAGCTGCTGATGGCGGGGCGCGGTGGCCTTAATCTCACCCATTCGGAGCCGCTGGACCGTTTCCTTGACCGCTACGGTCCGGCCCGGGCCTGGCTCGAACCCGCGATCCGGGCCTTTCCGCCGGCGGCCTTGATGCAGTGGGCGGAGGGCCTGGGCCAGCCGTTGTTCACCGGCACCAGCGGCCGCGTCTTCCCCAAGGCCATGAAAGCCTCCCCCCTTTTGCGCGCCTGGCTGGCCCGGCTCAGTGGGCTGGGCGTGATCCTGCGGCCCCGGCACCGGTTCCTCGGCTGGGACGCGGCGGGCGGGATGCGATTTGATGCGGGCGAAGGCACGGTAACGGCGCACCCGGACGTGGCCATCCTGGCCATGGGCGGCGCGTCATGGCCGCGTCTGGGCTCGGATGGGGCATGGACCGCCCTGTTCCCGCGTGACGTTGGACCGCTGCGCCCGGCCAATTGCGGCTTCACCGTCGCCTGGTCCGACCATCTCCGGTCCCGGTTCGCCGGCCAGCCCCTGAAGCGGATCGCCGTCCGGTTCAACGACACCGTCTTGCGCGGGGAGGCGATGATCACCGCCGAAGGCATCGAAGGCGGCGTGATCTATGCTCTTTCATCGACACTGCGGGATGCCTTGGATCAGGCCCGGCCCGTGACCATCATGGTCGACCTCCGCCCTGATCTGTCCCCGGCCGCCCTGGCCGCGCGTTTGGCCGCCCCGCGCCGGGGCCAGTCGCTGTCGACCTTTCTGCGCAAGCAGGCGGGCCTGTCCCCGGTTGCGATCGGATTGGTGCAGGAGGCCTTGCACCGTGATGGCGGTGACCCCGCGGCCCTGATTCAGGCGCTGCCGATCAGGCTGGAGGCGGCGCGGGGGATTGAGCGGGCGATCTCGACCGCGGGCGGGCTCCGCCAGGCCGCGCTGGGGCCCAACTTCCACCTTCGTGATCGGCCGAACCTGTTCGCGGTTGGGGAGATGCTGGACTGGGAGGCGCCGACAGGCGGCTATCTCCTGCAGGCTTGCTTCAGCACAGGCGTCGCCGCCGCCCAGGCTGCCTTGTCCGTTTTCGCCGTTCCGGCGGCTAATCTGCCAGCGCCGCCCTGATCTCCGCCAGGCCCCGTTTCGCGGTGCCATCGGGCGCGAAATTCAACGCATCCAGCCAGGCCCGCAAGGCGTCGCGCCGGTTCGGCCATTCGTCGTCGGTGATCGAGTACCAGTCGGTGTCGCGCTGGTGTCCTTTGGTGATCACATGCTTCCTGTGTCGCCCTTCGAACGTAAACCCCAGCCGATCGGCTGCCCGTTTGGAGGGCGCATTGAGACTGTTGCATTTCCACACGAGGCGGCGGTAGCCGAGATCATCGGCGGCCAGACGCAGCAGCAGAAACATCGCCTCGGTCGCGGCACGGGTCCGCTGCATGGCCGGTCCAAACCAGATATTACCCAGCTCGATGGCCGCGTTGCGCGGCTGGATATCGAGCAGGCAGAGCCAGCCCGACGCCTCCCCGGTCGCGACCGGGCGGACCACCCAGGGCATATAATCGGGGTTGGATGCCAGCTCGTTGACATAGCGGGCCATGGCTTCGGCGGAGGCGAAGGGGCCGGCACCCAGATAAGCCCAACTGTCATCGGCCCCTTGCGCCGCCCGCCAGAGTTCGGCGCTGTGGCGCGGGTGCAGCGGTTCCAGAACCGCGTGCTGGCCGCGAATGGCGATGCGCGCGGGGAACGGGCGTGGCGTGGTGTCGACAACAGGACCGATGGGCGGGGGCATCACGGAGCCTTATTTGCTGGGCAGGGTTCCTTGGCTGGGTTTATGCTCGAAGACAAGGCGGCGCGGAACGTCCAATGCGGGCGATCCGGACAGACCGCCTCAATCAATCAGGGAGATCACCATGCGACGCCTTACACTGTTCGCGACCGTCTGCGCCTTCGGCCTGGTGGGTCCGGCCTCCGCCGCCCGCATCCAATTCGAGGCGTCGCTCGACGGCAAGTCCGAAGTGCCGGGCAAAGCCAGCGACGGCAGTGGCCAGGCGCTGGTGACGCTGGATACAACGGCCAAAGCGGGCGCGAATGCCGGTGTGGTCGTGCCCATCGGCGGCAAGGGGCCGGAAAGCCCGGTTTCCGGCACCGCGACCCTGACCGACGCGCAGATCAAGGATCTGGAATCTGGCCAGTGGTATGTGAACGTCCACACCGCCGCCAACCCGGGCGGGGAGATCCGCGGTCAGGTGCTTCGCAGCGATGGCGCGATGCCCAAAATGGGCCACAAGGCGATGATGCAGGATGGGCATGGCGCGATGCCCATGAAGCACTGACCCTACGTCCGGGCCGCCGCCGCTGGGGACGGCCGGTGCATCAGTGGAACCGGGCCGCGTAGACATCCGCCTTGAATCCGACGATCAACGCCCCGTCGATGGTCAGCACCGGGCGCTTGATCATCGACGGCTGCGCCAACATCAACGCGATGGCCTTGTCCTGATCGAGATCGGCTTTGTCGGCGTCCGGCAACTTCCGGAAAGTGGTGCCGGACCGGTTGAGCAGCACGTCCCACCCCACCGCATCGGCCCAGCGGGTGAGGCTGGCGCGGTCGATGCCTTGGGTCTTGTAGTCGTGGAAAGCGTGCGCGATGCCATGCGCGTCGAGCCAGGCGCGGGCCTTTTTCATGGTGTCGCAGGCTTTGATGCCGTGGATGGTGATGGTCATGAGCGGGGCCTTGTCGGTTGGGGCGGGCGCGGTCGGCAGAACCATCGGGTCTCCACCCGGGTCCCCGGGCCGCGATCCCCTGAGATTACAGCCGCCCGGTGAACCCTGCCAGCACGACCGCGAGGCGATCGCCGAATCCGCGCGGGCCTTCGCCCGCCAGGGCGGGTCGTGCCAAATCCCGCCGCGCCAGCACCGCCGGCAGCGCTGCCGCGATGGCGTGTTTCGGCAAGCGGGGGGGAGTGACCAGCATCGACCGACCCACCGCCGCCAAATCCCTTAACACCGTCCGGGGATCGGCGCCTGCCGTGATCGCCTCGGGGACGAGACCATGTTCGGCGAGCACGTCCTCCGGCAGCAGGCAGCGGCCCTGGGTGGCCAGGACATGTGTGCTGCGGATCACGCCCGCCGCGCCATAGGCGGCGCCGAGCGGGCGGATCGCCTCGGGCTCCGGCGCGCCCAGCAGCCGGGCCGCGGCCACCGCCAGCCCGCCGGCGCCGGCCATCAGCCAGGCGCGCCAGACCGCCAGCGTTTCGATCGCCGGTTCGGCCTCAAGCTCCCGCGCCTCGATGATCGCCAGCAGGTCCGGCGTCAGCAATTGGCCCATTGCGATGGCGTCCGACAACGGGGTGGCGACCTCATGGCGGCGGCGTGTGCCCTCCACCACTTCGCGCCACCATTGCAGGCGGATCAGGGCCATGTGCGGCTCGCGCGTGACCTCCCGCGCGCGGGCGAGTTCGTGATTGAAGGCGTAGAGCACCATCAGCGCATCCCGCTTGTCCGGCGGCGCGAACAGCGCGGTCAGGAAGCGGTCGGGGTCGTGGCGGCGGACCAGTTCGGCAATCGGAGTGTTCATGCGCGCCATGGTGGCGCGGATTGCCGGAGCATGCGAGATTGCTCTGCCTCGGCCGGGGTCATAAAAGACCGCCGGGCCGCACCGGTACCGCTAACAAATGGAGGTTTCCATGGCTTTCGAACTGCCGACCCTGAACTATTCGAACAATGCGCTGGCTGCCAAGGGCATGTGCCAGGAGACCATGGAACTGCACCATGGCAAGCATCACCAGGCTTACATCACGGCGCTGAACGGCTTCGTCGCCGCTGACGCCGCCCTCGCCGGCAAGTCGCTGGACGAGATCGTGAAGGCGACCGCCGCCGCTGGCGGTCCGGTGTTCAACAATGCCGGCCAGCATTGGAACCACATCGTGTTCTGGAACAGCATGAGCCCGACGGGCGGCGCCATTCCGGGCAAGCTGGAAAAGAAGATCATCGAAGACCTCGGCTCGGTCGCCGCTTTCAAGGACGCGTTCAAGGCCGCTGGCGTGAGCCAGTTTGGCTCTGGCTGGGCCTGGCTGGTGCTGGGTTCGGATGGCAAGCTGAAGGTGACGAAGACCGCCAATGGCTCCAACCCGCTGGCCGAAGGCCAGGGCAAGGCGCTGCTGGGTTGCGACGTGTGGGAGCACGCCTATTACCTCGACTTCCGCAATGTCCGCCCGAACTACCTGCAAAACTGGGTCGATAACCTGGCGAACTACGAATACGCCGAAGCCCAGCTGTAAGGCTGGCGCTGACTTCGGACACGGTGGCACCACGCCCCCGTCATACCGCCCTTGGTCGGTATGACGGGATGGACCCACGGGTCAAAGGGTGCGCCGGTCGGCGTATGCGATATCACGACGACCGGGCGGGGCATGACGCCCGCCCGGGATTTTCTTTCTGACGGACGTTTCCCCCATGGCCTCTTCCGCTGAACTCCGCGAGCAACGCGCCGCCATGGAGTTGTCCCTCGAACACCTGCAACGCGAGCGTGGACCGGATCATCCGGAGGTCGCGACGGCGCTGCGCGATCTCGGCCGCATCGCGCACGAGTTGGGCGATATGGAAGATGCGCAGGCGTTGCTGCGCCGGGCGATCGCGCTGCACACGGTGGCCCTGGGTGCGGAGGATCCGGAAACAGCGACGGATATCAACCACCTCGGCCTGGTACTGCACGATATCGGCGACATGGATGCCGCGCATAACGCCTTCGAGCGGGCGCTGGCGATCGATGAGGCGCATTTTGGAAATAACCACGTCAATGTGGCGCGGGATGTGAACAACCTGGCCGGTGTGCTGCGGGATATGGGGGACAATTACTCCGCTCGGATCGCCTTGCAGTGGTCGCTGCGGATTTACGTTGAGAAGCTGGGAGAGGACCACACGACGACGAAGTCTGTGTCGCGGAATTTGCGGCTACTGGGGTGATGGGGCTCGGTGTCCGGCTGGTAATTCAGCCGGACGGCACTCGCCTCAGGCGGCTTTGATCAGGCGGTGCCGGCGGCGACGCTTCCGAAACCGGTCATCAGCAACGCCCCCGTCGCGGGCTCCGGAACGGCCGCCTTTATAGCCGCAGGTGCCGGGGCTTAAGGGTCCGCTCACTGTCTGTGTTGTGCTGTCATCGAAATTATCTGTGACCGGCCATTGCCGGTCGGTCGATGAGTAGTAATGGTCGAACCAATTCACATCTGTAGAGTTTAACGTGAATGTCTGACCATCATTTATAAAAAATCCGCCGAAAGCCCAAATGTGGCCCAACGAACCGTGGCCGCTATGAAACGATACTTTGATACAGTCCCCGGAGCGATCGCGGCCGATCTCGCTGGCTTCGCTTGTATTCTGGATATGGAACATTTCAGCCAGACTGGTTGAGGCCTGGGCCCCTTCAAGGCCCCCAGGTTCCTGTTCAAAAGCCCATACGCCGTGAGCGCAGCCTCTGGCCCCCCAGCCCAGGACTGCGCTAAACCACCCTGCCATCCAGGAGGAGAAACCCCATGTCGGCCACACCCCCCTTCCGTGCGGACCATGTCGGCAGCCTGCTGCGCCCGAAGGCGCTGCAAGCCGCGCGTGCGGCCTGGAAGGCAGGGGCCCTGCCGCTGGACGCGCTCCGTGACGTCGAAGATCGCTGCATCACCGCCGCCATCGCCAAACAGGAATCCATCGGCCTGCGTGCCGCGACCGACGGGGAATACCGCCGGGCTTATTGGCATTACGACTTCGTCGCCGGGCTCGACGGGGTGGAGATCTACGAACCGGAGCAGAAGGTCCAATTCAAGGGCAATGTTCCCCTCGGTCACGCGCTGCGGGTCACAGGGCCGATCCGCTGGTCGAAGCCGACGATGCTGGATCACTATGCCTATCTGGCCGCGCACGTGAAGACCGCCGTCCCCAAGCAAACCATCCCGTCCCCCTCGGTCGTTCATTTCCGCGGCGGGCGCCAGGCGATCGACCAAGCCAGCTACCCCACGCTGGACGGCTTCTTCACCGACCTCGGGGAAGCCTACAACAAGGCGGTGGGCGCTTTCGCGGCGGCCGGCTGCCGGTATCTGCAAATCGATGAGGTCAACATCGCCTATCTCTGCGACCCCGAGCAGATCGCCGCCCTGAAAGCCCGGGGTGAGCATGTCGACGGGTTACTCGACACCTACGCCACCATGCTGAACCGCGCGATCGCGGCTCGGCCCTCGGGCATGACGATCTCCATGCATCTCTGCCGGGGTAATTTCCGCTCCACCTGGGTGGCCTCAGGCGGCTACGAGCCGGTAGCAGAGGTGCTGTTCAACCAAATCGACGCCGATGCCTATTTCATGGAATACGACACCGACCGTGCCGGTGGGTTCGAGCCGCTGCGGTTCGTCCCGCGCGGTCGCAAGATCGTCGTCCTTGGTATCGTGACCTCCAAAACCGGCCAGTTGGAAACCAAGGATCAGCTCAAACGGCGCATCGACGAAGCCGCCAAATTCCTGCCCTTGGAACAGCTGGCGCTGTCGCCGCAATGTGGCTTCGCCTCCACTGAGGAGGGCAATACGCTGACCGAAGACGAGCAATGGGCGAAGCTCAGCCTGTGCGTGGATGTTGCGCGCGACGTCTGGGGCGCCCTCTGAACGGCACGATCGCCCCAGCCGAGGCGCGCGGCCTCCCCTTCCTCAGCGCTCTGCCAGCCGATCGGCTGGCGGCCGTGCTGGATCGGTGTGAGGTGCGGGAGTACGAGGCCGGGGACACGATCCTCGCGCGCGGGGCGACGAACGCGCACCTGCATTTCGTCCTGACCGGGTGCGTCCGGATCCAGCTGGATGCGGCCGATAGTTCAACGGCCGCGGATATCGGACCTGGAGGCTCGTTCGGGGAGTTCTCGGTCATTGACGAACAACCTGCTTCAACCTTCATCGTGGCCAATGCGCCCAGTCGCATCCTGCGTCTGCCAGCGGCAGCGTTCTGGGCCGAAGTCGTGCCTACCCCCGGCGTGGCACGTGCGGTGATGCGGTTGCTGACCGACCGCTCCCGTCGGGATACCGAGTTGCTGAGCCGCGCCTTCCGGGACCGCGTCCGGCATGAGGCGGTGGAGCGCGACCTGCGCCGTGCCCGCGATATTCAACAGGGGATGCTGCGCCGGCCGGAAAGCTGGTTGCCCCCTGACGCGGTCTTCGGCCTGGCCGCCTATATGGAGCCCGCCCGCCTCATCGGCGGCGATTTCTACGACGCGTTCCTTCTGAACCGGCACCGCCTCGTGCTGGCTGTCGGCGATGTCAGCGGCAAGGGCATGAGCGCGGCGTTGTTCATGATGCGCGCGATGACCTTGCTGCGGGCTGGGGCGAAGAACTGGATTTCGCTGGAACACACCGTGCAGACGATGAACAGTACGCTGGCCGATGGCAACGACGTGACCATGTTCGTGACGCTGTTCATCGCAGTGCTCGACCTGCGGACGGGCGCGCTAAACTATGCCAATTTTGGCCACCCTCCGTGCCTGGTCCGTGCCCCGGATGGCAGCGTGACGCCTTTGCGAATGGCTTCGGGCACCTTGATGGGCGTGCAGGCGGAGCAATCGGGCGTGCTGGGCCAGACCGTACTGCGCACCGGGTCCGCCTTGGTCCTGTATTCAGACGGCGTCACCGATGCGGAAGACGCACAGGCCCGCCGGTTCGGCGAAGCGGCCCTGATCGAGGTCATTCAGCATGCGGGCAACCAGGCGACTGATGGGTTGAGCGCCGATGGCCTGAGCCAGGCCATCGTGCAGGCGGTGTCCCGCCATACCGGTATTGCTGAACCGTCGGACGATATCACTGTCCTGGTGACGACGCTGGACCGCCTAGCGTAGGGCGGCATCCCAAATCAAATAAGAGCATTTTAGTATTCCGACAATACACTAAAAACATCCGACCGATATTGGGGATACGATACAAACGATACACAAAACCTGGTGCGCGACATCGTGCCGATACACGGCGGTGCTATGGTGGGGCCATCGAAACGGGTCGCCTGACCCGGATGTCCTCTGGGAGATTCTTCTATGAATGCCATTCTCGCAAGCTTCGTCCTGGCGGCCAGCCTGGTTGTCGCGATTGCCCCGGCCCATGCGGGCGTCCGGGTGAACGGCATTGCCATTCAGTGCATGCAGCACCCATGCCCCACCGAGGAGGCACTGGGCGCAGCGGTACTGGACACCGCGGCGAACCGGTAATTGCCCAGGCTTTTTTCTCGGCCCTTGCGGACCGTCGCAGACCAGGTTCAGACCCAGGAAATCCCCCGGGCCTGAACCTGGCCCGTTGGTCAGTCCACCGCCATCGGATCGATGGTGACCAGGCGATCCCCTTTATGGACCGACATATCGCCTTCGAAGATATCACGGTCCTTGGTTTCCGGCAGGAACAGGACGCCGATCACCACGGTCGCGGCCGCGATGACGATCGGGTACCACAGGCCGAAGAAAATGCTGCCGTTCTGCGCGTTCATGGCGAACATGGTCGCGGGCAGCAGTCCCCCGAACCAGCCATTCCCGATATGGTACGGCAGCGACATCGAGGTATAGCGGATGCGCGTGGGGAACAGCTCCACCAATGCCGCGGCCACCGGGCCGTAGACCATGGTGACCAGGAGCATGAGGAACGCCAGCAGCCCGATCAGCGTCATCGGCTGGGAGCGGAAGACGTCCATCGGACTGGCGAGTTTGACCACGGACGGGTTGGAGGCGGCGGGGTAACCCACTTCGGCCAGAGCCGCGGTCAGTTCCCGGGTGAAGGCCGGAAGCCCGCCTGGGTCTTTCGCCAGATCGACCGATGGCATCGATTTGTCGCCAATGATCAGCTGAGCCGGCGTGCCGGGTGCACCATCCTTCTGCGAGTAGATGACCGAGGCCCGCGCCAGCGCCCCTTTGGCCACATCGCAGCTATTGGTGAACTTGGCGGTGCCGACCGGGTTGAACTGGAACGAGCAGTCGGCCGGGTCCGCGACGACGACCACCTGAACGGTTTCATGGGCATGCGACAGCGCCGGATTGGCGGTTTCCGCGATCATCTTAAAGACCGGGAAATACGTCAGCGCCGCGATCAGGCAGCCGCCCAGGATGATCGGCTTGCGGCCGATCTTGTCGGACAGCCAGCCGAACAACACGAAGCCGCCGGTGCCGATGGCGAGCGACCAGGCGGTCAGCAGGTTACCGCTATAGCCGTCGACCTTCAGCACGGATGTCAGGAAGAACAGCGCGTAGAACTGACCCGAGTACCAGACGACCGCCTGCCCGGCGACCATGCCGAACAGCGCGAGAATCGCCCATTTGGCATTCTTCCACTGGCCGAATGCCTCCCCGATCGGAGCCTTGGAATGGGTTCCTTCAGCCTTCATTTTCAGGAAGGCCGGGCTTTCCGCCAACTGCATCCGGATCCAGACCGAGATGGCCAGCAGCAGCACCGACACGATGAACGGCACCCGCCATCCCCATTCGGCGAAGTCCTTCGGACCCAGGGCCGACTGGGTGAACAGGATCACCAGCAGCGACATGAACAGGCCCATGGTCGCGGTGGTCTGAATCCAGCTGGTATAAAAGCCGCGCCGTCCATGCGGGGCATGTTCGGCGACATAGGTCGCCGCACCGCCATACTCACCGCCCAGGGCGAGTCCCTGCAGCAGCCGCAAACCGATCAGCACGATCGGCGCGGTCACCCCGATCTGGTCAGAGGTCGGCAGAATGCCCACGATGAAGGTGGACGAGCCCATGATCGCGATGGTGACCAGGAAGGTGTATTTGCGCCCGACCAGATCCCCCAGACGCCCGAACACCAGTGCACCGAACGGCCGCACCAGGAAGCCGGCGGCGAAGGCCAGCAGCGCGAAGATGTTGCGCGTTCCTTCAGGGAACTGACTGAAGAATTTGGCACCGATGATCGTTGCCAAAGACCCATAAAGGTAGAAGTCATACCACTCGAACACGGTGCCGAGAGAGGATGCCAGGATGACCTTCTTTTCATCCGACGACATGGGGCGCGCGACGGGGCGCGACACGGAAGCACTCATTGTGAATCGTTACCTTCCCTTATGGTTTAACCCTGGATCTGTCTCGCCGCTTCTCCACGCGCGTTGTGACATGTTGTTTAAACTGTGATTACCACCTAACCTAACCCATCTTATTCATCCTGGCCAGCCCAAGCGCCCGCCCGGGTCATATGGTGTCATACCGAAATAATACACCGCGCGCCTCGCCGATGCTTGCCGTGCCGCGTTTCGAACCAGATTTGTCAGGCGTTGGCGGTGGAGGGAACCAGACTCATCGGGGCACAC
>CAIXEA010000239.1 GCA_903918315.1 uncultured Acetobacteraceae bacterium
CACCGCACGGTGCCGCGACCGGTGGCCCGGACCAGCCGGGCCATGACGAAGGGGCGGAGGAATCAGCGGTTGCGTCGGGCGGCTTGACGAGGGGATCGGTGCGCCGGCTGAATGGAACCGTGACTGATCCCTCTGATGCAGGAGTGCCCCATGCCGCAAACTCCCCTCGCCTCTCTGGCGCCGACACGACGCGGTGTCGGGCTCGGCCTGCTCGCCACGGCCGCGGCCGTCATGACGCGCCCCGCTGCCGCGCAGCAGCAGCAGCCGATCGTGCTGTTCAAGGTGATCAGCCCGCGGGATGAGGTGTTCGTGGGCCTGACGGAGGCGGATCAGCGCGCCATCGGCGGCGCGGATGCCAGCGCGCTGGCGAAGCGGCTGGTGGCCGATGGGCAGGTGACGGTGTGGAAATACGTGGTCGGGCGCGGCCCGAACGGGGAGCTGCGGCACAACCCGCAGGCCCGGGTGGCGCTGCTGCGCAACGACACCGTGCGGATCGAGCCCTATACGCCGGCGCTTCCGGTCGCATCACCCCAATAGAAAGCGGGGCACACAGGCCCCGCCGTCTGTTCCCGTTTACCCGCAGGCGAGCGAGTAAATATCCTTCACGCCGTGCGGCAGCGACATCTCGGTCCAGGTGTCGCCACCATCGGTGGTGCCGAAGATCTCCCCGTCATAGCGCGAACCCAGATAGACCTGATTGGGGTCTTTCTGATGCAGCGCGACCGACATGATGGTGCCGTGCACCTTGACCTTGTCGAAGCGGCTCCAGGTTTCGCCTTTGTCGGTGGAACGATAGAGCGCGCCTTCCTTGCTCGCCGCCGCCACGCTGAGCGCGGCATAGAGCGTGTTCGGATCGGTCGGGGACACCTTGATGTCGCGGCCATAGGTGGTGTTGGAGAAGCGGCCGAGTTCCATATCCTGCCAGCTGGCGCCACCGTCGTCGGTGCGGAACAGGCCCATGCGCACGGCCAGGATGACCGCGTTCGGGTCCGCCGGGCTGATGGCGATGGCATGGCCGTCGAGCATGCCCTCGTTATAGGTATTGCTGACCAGCTTGCTTTTCAGATGCGGCTGCTGCGCCAGTTGGATCAACCCGGCCGAGCAATCGGTCCAGCTTTCGCCGCCATCGGTGCTTTTCATCACCCCGTTGACTTCCAGTGCGGCATAGAGCGTGCCCGGCTGCGACGGGTGCTGCGCCAGGCGCATCACGCGGCAGGCGAAGGGCATCACGGCCCGGTCCGGCATGCCGGGGTCGGGCAGCTTGCGCCAGCTCTCCCCCCGGTCGTCGGAGCGGTACATCGCGATCGGGGAGGCGCCAGCATAGACCAGATCCGGGTTCGTGGCGTCCACCAGGAACGACCAGATCTGGGTCTTGTCCGGGAAGGCGGCGCGCTTGAACGACCGTCCGCTGTCGGTGCTGCGATACACCCCATCGGACGTGCCGGCGAAAACCACCGAGGGATCGGTCGGGTGGACGTTCACCGCGAAGGTTTCATGCTCCGGCTGGACATGGACCCAGCGGTCCTCCCCCGCCTGGCGGGAGAACACCCCGACAAGCCCCTTCTGGTCGGCTCGGCCGACATATCCGGCGGTTCCGGCGTAAAGATTGCTGGCGCTTGCCATGGTTGTTCTCCCCTCGATGATTATGGTCAGACGACGACGGCGGAACGCTCTCCGGCGGCGCGGGCCCAGGCGGCGGCGGCGTCCTCGTCGAACAGTTCCGTCAGCTTTTTCATCATTGTGCCGCCCAGTTCCTCGGCGTCCACGATCGTGACCGCACGGCGGTAGTAGCGCGTGACATCGTGGCCGATACCGATGGCGATGAGTTCCACCTGGTTGCGGTTCTCGATGTCGCGGATGACCTCCCGCAGGTGCTTTTCCAGGTAGTTGCCGGGGTTGACCGACAGGGTGGAGTCATCGACCGGGGCGCCATCGCTGATGACCATCAGGATGCGGCGATGTTCGGGCCGCACCAGCAGGCGGCGATAGGCCCAGAGCAGCGCCTCACCGTCGATGTTTTCCTTCAGCAGCCCTTCGCGCAGCATCAGGCCGAGGTTCTTGCGCGCCCGGCGCCAGGGCGAGTCGGCGGCCTTGTAGATGATGTGGCGCAGATCGTTTAGGCGGCCGGGGTTGCGCGGCTTGCCTTCCTGCACCCAACGCTCCCGCGATTGACCGCCTTTCCAGGCCCGGGTGGTGAAGCCCAGCACTTCGACCTTCACCGCGCAGCGTTCCAGCGTGCGGGCCAGGATATCGCCACACATCGCCGCCACGGTGATCGGGCGGCCGCGCATCGAGCCGGAATTGTCGATCAGCAGCGTCACCACGGTGTCGCGGAATTCCGTATCCAGCTCCCGCTTGTAGGACAGTGCCAGCATCGGATTGGTCACCACGCGCGCCAGACGCCCGGCGTCGAGGATGCCTTCCTCCAGATCGAATTCCCAGGCGCGGGTCTGCTGCGCCAGCAGGCGGCGTTGCAGGCGGTTCGCCAGCTTGGAGATCACGCCTTGCAGGTTCTGCAACTGCTGATCGAGTTGCTGCCGTAGGCGGGACAGTTCGTCGGCGTCGCACAGGTCTTCGGCATCGACCTCTTCGTCGAACGAGCGCGTATAGGCCTTGTAGACGGCGTCACTGTCGGGATTCGGGCGCTCACGCCGCGGCTGCGGTCCGCCCGGGCGGTCGTCACCTTCCGCGACAGCGGCGTCTTCCTCGGATTCCGAGCCATCGTCGTCGGCGGCTTCGCCCTCCATCTCCTCGGGCTGGGCGCCGAGCATGGATTCGGATTCCGACTGGCTCTGGCCGTCACCGTCTTCGGAATTGTCCTGCTGGCCGGATTGTTCGCCGCCGTCTTCCCCGTCTTCGGAGCTGTCGTCGGACTCGGCCTCGGTCTCGGCTTCCGCGAGTTCCAGCGCGGCCAGCAACTTGCGGGTGGCGCGGGCGAAGGCCCGTTGGTCGCCGCGGGCGTCGGTCATTTCGGCCAGCGCCTCATCGGCGCTGTCGCCCAATGTTTCGCGCCACATATCCAGGATGCGCCGCGCCGGTTCCGGTGAGGGTTCACCCGACAGGCGTTCGCGGGTCAGCAAAGCCAGCGCCTTGTCGATCGGCAGCTGATCCTTGCGGGTCATGCGGTCGTAGCCTTCAGACTCGCATTCGTCGAACAGCTTGGCCCGCAGATTGGCGTTCACGCCATGCATGAATTCTGAGCCGATGACCTCGACCCGGACCTGTTCCAACGCGTCATAGGCGTCTTTGGCTTCCTTGCGCGCCGGCATGCGCTGGGCATGCACGGCGTCGTCATGGTGGCGCAGCCGCAGCGCGAGGGCGTCGGATTGCCCCCGCAGCTTGGCCATTTCGGCCGCCGGCAACGCACGGGTTGGCAGCGGCAAGCGCGCCCGCTTGCCGGACACGCCGGAGGGTCCAGGCTGAAACGCCACCTGAACATCCGGTTGCTCGGCGATCGCGCGGAGCACGCCAGCGGTGGCGCGCTTGAACTCTTCCGCGCGGGTATTGTCCTTGCTGGTCCCGCTCATGCGTTCCCCGTCCTTCCCCAAAGTTTACCGGAATCAGCCAAACTTGCGCGTGGTGAAACCGCCGGTGGGGATGTCTTCGTTAAAGCAGCGCTGATAGTACTCGCCGACCGTGCTGCGTTCGGCTTCGTCGCATTTGTTGAGGAAGGTCAGGCGGAAAGCAAAGCCGACATCACCGAAGATGCGGGCGTTTTCAGCCCAGGTGATCACCGTGCGCGGCGACATCACGGTGGAGATATCCCCGTTGATGAACCCGGCGCGGGTCAGATCGGCCAGCGCGACCATGCTTTCGACGCGCTTCTTCAGCGCGGGTTCGGCGGCCGGGTCGATGCCCATCTTGGCCAGCACGATGCCGGTTTCCATGGCATGCGGCAGGTAGTTCAAGGTCGCGACGATGTTCCAACGGTCCATCTGGCCTTGGTTGATCTGCTGCGTGCCGTGATACAGGCCCGTCGTGTCGCCCAGGCCGACGGTGTTGGCGGTCGAGAACAGGCGGAACGATTTGTGCGGTCGGATGACGCGGTTCTGGTCGAGCAGGGTCAGCTTGCCCTCGACTTCCAGCACGCGCTGGATCACGAACATCACGTCCGGGCGGCCGGCGTCGTATTCGTCGAAGACCAGCGCGCAGGCGTGCTGCAGCGCCCAGGGCAGGATGCCTTCGCGGAATTCGGTGATCTGCTTGCCATCCTTCACCACGATCGCATCCTTACCGATGAGATCGATACGCGAGATGTGGCTGTCGAGGTTGACGCGGATGCAGGGCCAGTTGAGGCGGGAGGCGACCTGTTCCACATGCGTGGACTTTCCGGTGCCGTGATAGCCCTGGATCATCACGCGGCGGTTATAGGCGAAGCCGGCGAGGATCGCGAGCGTCGTCTCCCGGTCGAACTTGTAGGTCGAATCGAGATCGGGCACGTGTTCCGTGCGCAGCGAGAACGCCGGGACCTGCATATCGATATCGATACCGAACGTCTCCCGCACCGATACGGTGGTATCCGGCAGGTTGATTTCCGAGGTCGGGCGCGGGGTGTCAGTGGCAACCGTGTTCATAGGCCAGCGTTTCCTGTGTCAATGCGCGAAAAGTCTACCCCTGGCGCCGCCGCGCGCAAGGGCCGGGGTGGATCGGGACTAGCTGGCGGCAGCCAGCCGAGGTTCAGCCGCGAGGTGCGAGCGCACCGCCGCATAAGCGAGATTGATGGTTTTCAGGCGTTCTTCCGCCGAACGGCTGCCGCCATTGGAGTCCGGATGATGCAGTTTCGCAAGTTCCTTGTAGCGCGCCTTCACGACGTCCAGGGTCGTCGGCCAGGCGATACCGAGCGTCGCCAGGGGTTCGCGCAGCTCCGCCGGCGCCTGATTCGGCGACGGCGCCCGGCGCTGCTGGTTCAGCCCGCCGGTCGCCAGAATCCGCAGGGGATCACGCAGCACGTCATCGTCCCAGGCCTGACCGCCGATATGGCCGAGCGGCCAGGACGGCCGCTGCCAAGACGTGTCGGCGCGCAGCTGCGCCTCCATCTGCGCCGGCGACATGCCTTTGTAGAAATCCCAGGAGCCATTGTAGGCACGCACATGCTCCAGACAGAACCACCAGTAATCGGTGAGTTCGGTGCGGGATTTGGGCGCGCGATATTCGCCCTGCGCGCCACAGGCGGGCATGTCGCAGCACCGGCCCGGGGCGGCCGGGTCGGGCGCATAAGCCCTGGGGCGCGCGGGACGACGGTTCATGACGCTGTTATGTCCGCCGCGCCCTCGAATGGCAACAGGCTGGCTGTTTATCCTCTTGGCCTGCGCCCCGATCGGGCCGATATCAGGCGCATGACAGACCCTGCTTTTCAGACCCGGGCCCACCGCCTGACCGCCCTCCTCACCGCCGCCTTCGCGCCTGCGACGGTGCAAGTGATCGATGACAGCGCCCATCACGCCGGCCATGCCGGGGCCTCCGCCGCCGGGCAGACGCATTACAGCGTGCTTCTGGTCACGGAGGCATTCCGCGGCATGAGCCGGGTTGCCCGGTCCCGGGCGGTTCATGCCGCGCTGGCCAGCGAGTTCGCCGGCGGCATGCATGCTTTGGCGTTGCGACTGCGTACACCTGAGGAACAAGCCACGGACCATGCGGCCCGGGCTGACGGTTAACTGCCCGGCCCGATTATAACAGCAGCCAGTCCGGCGCCGCCGCGGCGGCGCGCAGCCAGGCCCGCACCCCGGCCGGTGAGCCAAACGCCGCATCGACGCGCAATCCCGCACCGCCCATCGCCCGCGCGACCCGCATGCCGTCCTCATCCGTCACGTCATCGCCGATGAACACGGGCTTGCGGCCAACAAACGGCGGCCGCGCCATCAGTGCCGCGACGGCCGTGCCTTTGTCGGCGCCGATGGGGCGGACTTCCCAGACCATCAGGCCTTCTAACAGCTGAAATCCGGGGGCCTCGGTCAGCATCGCCGACAAGGCGGCCCGGAACACCGGCCCGGCCAACGGCGCGCCCCGGTAATGCATCGTAAAGCCCCGGGCCTTGCGCTCCATCACCGCGCCGGGCCAGGCCGCGATCAGGCCCGCGGCGGTTTCCACCCAACGATGCGGCGGGCCAGGGAGCGGCGGGCGTTCGATGGCCGCGTCCGCGGTGTGGCGCAGGGCCGCGCCATGCTCGCCCGCGACGGCGAAGCGGGTCGCGAGGAATCCATCCACGGTTTCGATCGCGCGCCCGGTCACGATGGCCAAAGCCCCGCCCAGCCGCTGCCGCAGCGCTGCCAGGGTGTCCGCCAGCCCGTCCGGCACCACCACCGAATCCGGCGTTGGCGCGATATCCACCAGCGTGCCATCGAAATCGAGTAGCAGCGCCGAGTCCGCCAGACGGGGCAGCGCGTCCATCGCTAGCCCGTGCAGCCGGTGACGCGGATGTCGTAAATGGGATGCGCCAGCATGGACAAGGAGGGATCGGACCGCAGCATCCAGCCGGTGAAGCCCGGGGCGTTCGGCTTAAGGTCCTTGATCTCCAGCCAGGCCGCGGCATCCGCGGGTTGATCGGGGGCGCGCACCACGCAGCCTTTGACCGTGATGATCAACGATCCAAAGGTCGCGCTCTGTCCGACCTTGACCAGGAACTGGGTACCACGGGCATTGACCTTATCCAGCGCCTGCAACTGCGCGGTGCCCCGCGCCAGCCAGGTCATGGGCGGGGAGAAGGCGGGGGGCGCGGTTGGCGCGGGTTCCTCGGCGCGCACCGGGGTTGCCATCAGCAGCAGGGCCATCGGCACCAGGGCGGGCAACAGACCAGTCCGCCTCATCGGGCCGCGCGCTTGGGGGACTCCAGGCCCTCGACCATCGCGATCAGCAGGCCGCGCATCGCCTGGTCATCGACACCCATCAGCACGGCGTCCTCGAACATGTCCTGCATCATCTGCGCGAGTTCGGCGTGGTTATCGGCGAGCATTTTCAGCTTCTCCCGGCATGAGACCGGGGCGCCGTCGCTGCCGGGCCAAACGGATGGGGGCGGCACACTCATTTGGCGCCGCCCGGCTTGCCGGCGTTGTTCAGGCTCGTGACGCTGAAAATGAACTTGCCCAGCAATTGCTCCAGGCTGACCGATGACTGGGTGATGGTGATGGCCTGGCCCGGCTTCAGCGTGACCGTGTCGCCGCCGGGCGTGAGCGAGAGATATTTGCCACCCAGCAGGCTTTCGCTGGCGATTTCCGCGCTGCTGTCTTTCGGCAGCCGGATGTCATCGCGAAGCGTCAGGTCCACCACGGCCAGGAACGTCTGGGGGTCGATCCGCTCATCGCTGACCGTGCCGACTTTCACGCCGGCGATGCGAATGTCGGAGCCGACGGCAAGGCCGTCGATGTGATCGAATTTGGCTGACAGGGCGTAGCCGCCGCCGCCCGCGCTCCGCCCGGAATGGGCAACGGCGAAGCCCAGAAACCCGGCGGCCGCGATCAGCACGGCCGCACCGGTCAGTACTTCGGCCGTCCCGCGATTGGCCATGATGGGGATTAGCTCCCGGGGGTCCAGGCTTCGTAATCACCCGTCGCGCGGGCACGCTGGCCGCCGGCGAGTTCATGACCGGGCGGACGATAGCTTTCGGGTGTGCCGGTCGGGTTCGCCCGGTGGGGCTTCTGCCATGCCTTGCGGTCGGTTTCCGCCAGCGGCGCATCGACGGTGTAGTGGAGCCAGGCGTGCCATTCCGGCGGCACGGCGCTCGCTTCCGGCGCGCCGGCGAAGGCGACCCAGCGCGGCGTGCGCTGACCGGCGGGGCGGACGCGCTTGTCCTCATAATAAACATTGCCGGCCGCGTCGGTTCCGACCTGACGACCGTTGAGCTTGGTGTGCAGCCATGTGCCGATATTCATGCGACGGATATAGTCGGCTCTGGTGGTTTGGTCCATCCGTCTCGTGCATCCGATCCCGGCTTACGCGTCGGCACGCAAGCCCAACCGCCGAAGGGCCCGGTCCAACCATTGCGCGGTCAGCTTCTCCTGCGTGCCGTTCTGGCGCAGACGCTCATTCAGAGCGCCGAAATCGACCCAGTCCAGCTTCTGATCCTGATTGAAGCAGGAGAAGACCACCGTCCGCGCCCCGGTCACCGGATCGACATGCGGCTGCAGGCACTGGGCGCAGACCTCTTTCATCATGCATTGCATCGGGGAATTGATCGACCCGATCGCGACATGGTCCGGCTTCAGATAGGGCGCCAGCACCGCATGCCGCGCCAGGCCGACGGCGTTCATCATCCGGTCGGATCCAATGGCGATCAGGTGATCCGCGTCAGCCAGGGGCACCGGCTGCGGGCCCAGCTCGCCGGAGCCATAGGCCACCATCGCCTGCACGATATTGCCCACGAATGTGGAATCCTGCGGTCGGGCGGGATTAGTCGGGAAGCCCGGCGCCTCATCACAGCACCAGACGATGACATCGGCCGCGCGCTCGATCTCTTCGACCTTGTAGCGATCGCGCATCGCCTTGTAGCCGGCGAAGTAGATCACCTTCGAGCCCGCTGCGCGCATGGCCGAACCGATGGAAAACAGCACCGCATTGCCCAATCCACCGCCGACAAGCGCCACCGTCGCGGACTCCGGAATATGCGTCGCCATCCCCGTCGGTCCCATCAGCACGACGGGTTCGCCGGGCTTGAGCATGGCGCAGAGGTCGGAGCTGCCACCCATTTCCAACGCGATCACACTGACCAGCCCGGCTTCGGGATCGGTCCAGGCGCCGGTCATCGCCAGACCTTCCATGCCGAGCACCGTATCATCGGTCCGTGGCGCCAGAACCTCATGGTTCTGCAGGCGGTAGAACTGGCCGGGTTTGAACGCCCGGGCGGCAGCGGGGGCGCGGACCACGACTTCGACGATCGTCGGCGTCAGGCGATTCACCGCATGCACGGTCGCACGCAGCGAGTCGCGGCAATGCGCGATCAGTTCGGCCCCATCGACCGCGGAGGCCTCGATCGCCGCCAGCGCACGCGAGACCACGGGATAGCCGCGCTTGGCCCCGCCCATGGCTTTGACCACGTTGCCAAAGAAGCTCGGATGCAGGTCGCCGAAGAAGCTGATGAATTTGCCGGAGGCATCGCGATGCATCAGCACCTGCGCTTCGGCCGGTTTGGCCATGGCGCGTTCCGGCGTGACTTTGGCGCCGGACTCATCCACGGCCTGGAAGTAGCGGCCGTCGAGTTCGATGCGTCCATCCTCCCGCGCCAGCACGGTGTTCGGCTGGGTACCGGCGGCGACCAGGATGGCGCGCGCGGGCAGCACCGCCTGGGAGCCATCGGCGCGTTGCACGCGAAGGGCGGCGGCATGGCCGTGGCGGTCGGTATCGACGGCGACGGGGGTCAGGCCCTCCGCGAAGCGGACCGCTTCCTCCATCGCCTTGGCCACTTCTTCGTGGTTCAGCGTGTAGGAGGGGCTGTCGATCAACCGGCGGCGATAGGCGACCGTGGCGCCCCCCCAGGAATCCAATAGCTGCGCGATGCGGGCGGTACGGCCCTCGGCCGCGGCGGCGGCGCGTTCGGCGGCGATGGCGGCGGCATGGCCCAGGAATTCATCGGCCGTTTCGGCTTCCTCGGCGGACCAGCGGGCGCGCACGCGATCCGGGCCGCGTTCGACGGCGAGGGTTGCGTAGCGATGCGCGAACTTCTTCACCTGGCGGACGTAGTAAGCGAGGCTCTCGGTCGCGGTATCGATCGCGGTCAGGCCGCCGCCGATGACCACCACCGGCAGCCGGATTTGCAGATTGGCGATGGAGTTGGCCTTGGCCGCGCCGGTGAGTTGCAAGGCCATCAGGAAGTCCGATGCCTGCCGCACCCCGCGCGCCAGCCCGTTGGGGATATCCAGCACCGTCGGCTTGCCCGCGCCCATGCAGAGCGCGATATGGTCGAAACCCATCGCCCAGGCATCGTCGATGCCCATGGTGGCGCCGCCGCCGAACCGCACCCCACCGAAATGCTCGAACTGCGATCGCCGTTCGAGCAGCAGCCGCACGAGTTTGAGGTAGTTCTTGTTCCAGCGCACGGTGATGCCGTACTCGGCCACGCCGCCGAACCCGGCCAGCACGCGGTCATCCAGATTCTCGAACAAGGCCTGCGCGTCGCGCACCGGGGCGGTGGGGTCGAAGTCCAAAGGCTCGATCTTCAGCCCGTCGATCGCCACCACCGTGTGGCCGTCATTCATCAGGTGATGCGCCAAAGTGAAACCGGCCGGGCCGAGGCCCACGATCAGCACCTTGCGCCCGCTATCAGGACGCGGCAGCGGGCGGCGGATATCCAGCGGGTTCCAGCGGGTCAGAAGCGCGTAGATTTCGAACCCATAAGGCAGCGCCAGGACGTCGCGCAGAATGTGGGTTTCGGCCTGGGGAATATCGACCGGTTCCTGCTTCTGGTAGATGCAGGCCTTCATGCAGTCGTTGCAGATGCGGTGGCCCGTGGCCGCCATCATCGGGTTGTCGATGGCGATGGTGGCGAAGGCGCCGAGCACGCTGCCCTGGGCGCGCAGGGTGTGCATCTCGCTGATTTTCTCATCCAGCGGGCAACCGGCCAGGTTCACCCCGAACGGCGATTTCTGCCAGGCGCCGGTCTTGCGATCTTTCAGCCCCTTGCTGCACGAATCCTTGCCCTGGGTGTGGCACCAGATGCAGTAGTTGATCTGATCCAGCGCCTGCTGGGTGTTCATGCCGGGATCGGTCAGGGCGAAGCCCTCGCGCTGGCGCCATTCGTGCTCCGGCAGGCGCTGCATCGTCACGCCATCGCGCTCGATGGTTTCAACCGGTACCAGATGCGCGGGATCGACGCGATGCGGGACGCGGAACAAGGTGCCGCCGCGATGGTGGTCTTTCCCCGCCGGGCTCAGCGTCGCCCAGGCGGCGTAGCGCAGGGCCTCATCGATGGCTTCGGCATTGCCCGCCGCTTCCCAGGCCGCGACATGGGTGGCGAAGACGGTTTCCGTCATCGGTTCACCGAACCGGGCTTCCAGCGTGGCGCGCAGGGCCGCCCCGTCCAGCAGCGCGGTATCGGCGTATTTCTTCACCGCCTGACGTTGCACGAACAGGCGCTTGCAGGCGTGCACGGGATCCAGGGTCGCGGTGTCCCGAGCCAAAGCCTGGGTCTGGGATTCGATGCTGAACAGCGCCGCCACAAAGCCATCCAGATGCGGGCCGAGGGCCACGATCAGGTCGCTTTCCTCCTTGCCCGCGAGCGCGTCCGGCGCGGCCCGGGCCGCCAGCAGGCGGTCGCGCAGCGCGGCCTCAGCCTCACCCAGCCGCGCCAAAAAGGCCCGGTCGAGGCCGATGAGCCCGTCACGATGCGCCAGATCGGCGAACGAGAACCCAAAACCCAAAGCATGATCGGTCACGGCATCAACCCATTTTGCGCAGCAGCGAGAGGAATAAAGCGCGCTCGTCATCCGACAAGGGCGCCAGCGCCGCGGCATGGGCGCGCTGGGCGCATAGCATCGCGGTACCGATAAGCGCGAGGCCGGCCTCGGTCGGGGCGAGGACCGCGGTGCGGCGATCCATCGGGTCATGCGTGCGCACCACGAGCCCCCGCAGCGTCAGCCGCCGGATCACCCCCTGGATGGTCGCGGGATCCATGGCGACCAGGCGGCCGAGATGGTTTTGCGTGGTCCGCCCAAGCTCGACGACTTTGTTCAGGGCCGCGAACTGGGTTGGGGTGAGCGCATGCTCCGCCGCTGCCTCCAGGAACAGGGAGGCATGACGTTGGTGCGCCTTGCGCAGCAGAAAGCCCACATGGTCTTCAAGCCGAAATGAATCCGGCGACGGCGGCGATGACAATCCCGGTTCTCCGGTTGTTGGATCGTGCGTATGCGAACGATCTGGCAGAACTGCCCAGGAGACTCAAGGGGATTGTACCCCAGCGATATCGTCGGGTTTGCGCCAACCGGTGGGGCCGTTGGGTCGTCCAGGGGATCGGGCGGTTACGGCTTCGCGCCGTATTGGGCGATCAGATACTGCGTGATCTCCGCCGCCACCGCATCATCGATCGGGGCGCCGAAGGCGGTGCGCATCTTGGTCACCTCGGCCTTCCAGGTCTCGGGCGACAGGAAGCGCGAATTCATCCGGATGTAATCGGTCGTGTGGCAGGCGCCGCAATTCGCGGCCACCACATCCTGGCCCGGACCCGCCGCCAGATCGCCATCCGCCGCCATGGTCGGCGCGGCCAGCAGGAGGGTCATGGATGCCCCCATCAATGCCCCCTTCAACAAAAGTGCGCGCATCATGCCACCATCACCGTCAGGGTTTGCGGAACATTATTTTGGTAGCCGGCGGGATTGCGCACCAGCGTCACCGCCTGCGCCTCCCCGGTGTTGGACACCGCGCGGGCCGAGATATCGCACGGACCGGGCGGCAAGGCGCCCGAGGCCAGGCTGAACGCCCGGAACGCGTATTTCCCCATATCCTGCCCCAGCACCGCCGGTTTCCAGGTCTTGCCGCCGTCGAGGGTGACCTCCACCGCCTTGATGCCGTGGCCGCGGTCCCAGGCGACGCCGCGCACGGTGAAGCCGGCTTTGGGCGCTTTGGCGCCATCGACGGGTTCGGCGATGACCGAATTCACCACCATCTCGGTGATGGGCCAGGTGTTGGCATCCTGCTGCGACTCGAAGGGCACATCGACCGGAAACAGCCTCGCCGGCACCCGGTAGGCCTTCTGGATCCAAAAATTGGTCAGCGGCTTGCTGCTGATCTGGATGGCATTGAGGTGCTTCATCCAATAGGTCGCGGTCCAGCCGGGGACGATCAGCCGCGCCGGGAAGCCGTTCAGCAGCGGCAGGGGCTGGCCGTTCATGGCCGTGGCGATCAGAACATCGTCCGACAGCGCGACCTTCAGCGGGATGCTCTTGTGAAACAGCGGGGTCGCGGGATTCGGCGCGGTATCGGCGCCGGCCAGCCAGACCTCGATCGCGCCGGGCTTCACGCCCGCCCGCGCCAGCACGTCCTTCAGCCGCACCCCGCGCCAGACGGCGTTGCCCATGGCGCCATAGCCCCATTCGACGCCAGGCACATGCGGTTCGAACAACCCGCGCCGGTTGCCGGAGCATTGGCAGACCGCGGTGATTTCAACCTGCTTGAAGGTGCGCAGGTCCGGCAGTGTCAGTTTTATGGGCTTTTCCGCGGCGTCGCCGCCGATGGTCAGGGACCAGGTCTTCAGGTCCTCCATCGTCGGGATGCCGGACAGGTGGTAGCGCACGAAGAAGCGGTCGTTCGGGGTGATCGCGGTGCGAAACGCCTCGATCGGGGTTTCGTAATTGGGCGGCCGATCGGTGAGCTGGATCAGGCCTTGCTTGCCGGGGACTTTGCCCATGGTGGCGACTTCGCGCGTGCCGTCGGCGAGGTGGGGGCTCATCCAGGCCTGTTTGTCGGCCGCGAGGGCCGTGGTGCCGGAGGCAGCAACAGCCCCTAGTCCGGTTAAGACGTCACGACGGCGCATGTGGTCCGATCCTCCCAATCTGCGTTCTTGGCTCACACCGTGCCTGAGATTGGCCAGAGATGGAAGCAATTCAGCCTCTCAGATACTGGCTTCCACTAGCAGCCGCGCCGCCTCCGCCCCGCGCACCTTCGCGATATCGTCCTGATACTTCAGCAGCACGCCCAGCGTTTCATCCACATCGCCCGAGGTCAGCTCGCTCTTGTTCAGATAGGTCAGCGCCTGCGCCCAATCGATGGTCTCCGCCACGCCGGGGAGCTTGAACAGCTCCTCCCCGCGCAGCCGCTGCACGAAGGCGACGACCTGACCGGCGAGGTGCTCCGGCACGCCCGGGGCCTTGGCCGCCAGGATGGCGCGTTCCCGCGCCGCGTCGGGGTAGGACACCCAATGGTACAAACACCGCCGGCGGATGGCGTCATGCACCTCCCGCGTGCGGTTGGACGTCAGCACCACGACCGGTTTGGTCTTGGCCCTGATCGTGCCGAGTTCCGGCACCGTGATCTGGAAATCGGCCAGGAGTTCCAGCAGAAACGCCTCAAACGGCTCATCCGCGCGGTCGAGTTCGTCAATGAGCAGCACCGCCGGCGGCAGATCGGGGTCGATCGCCGACAGCAGCGGGCGGGCCTGGAGGAAGGCGCGGGTGTAGATGTCGTTGGACAGCTCGGTGCGGTCGGTGTGGCCGGCGGCCTCGGCCAGGCGGATCGCCATCAGCTGGCGGGCATGGTCCCATTCATAGGCCGCGGCGGACAGGTCCATGCCGTCATAGCATTGCAGCCGCACCAGGCGGCGGCCGAGGCCCTCGGCCAGCACCTTGGCGATCTCGGTCTTGCCGGTGCCCGGCTCCCCTTCCAGGAACAGCGGGCGGTGCATGGCCAGCGACAGATGCACCGTCGTCGCCAGTTCCCGGTCCGCGATATAGCCCTGTTCGGCCAGCAGGCGGGCGGTCTCATCGACCGTCTTGGGCAGGGCGCTCATCGGATCGCACTGATCAGCGCGACCAGCGCCATCGCCCCGAAGACACCCATACCGATCCAGGCGGCCAGCGGCAGGCCCATGATTTCGCGAGGAATGAGCGCGCCGATGCCGATGGCGGAGGGCGGCGGCGTCATATCGGCGGTCGAGGGCGGCGGCAGGCTCGACGGGACGATCGGTGCGGGCGCTACCGTGGCGACCGCCTCCGGCTCCGGCGCCGGTGGCACCAGCGCCTGGGCGGCGGCTGAGAACTTGTCGAAGAACGCGTCCGCCATCTGCTTGGCGGTGGCATCGATCAGCCTTGCGCCGAGCTGGGCGATCTTGCCGCCGACCTGGGCGGAGACCTCATAGCGGAGGAGGGTGCCGGCGGCATCGTCGGTCAGGAACACCTTGGCGCCGCCTTTGGCGAAGCCGGCCACGCCACCCTGCCCTTCGCCGCCGATGGTGTAGCTGTTCGGTGCATCAATCTCCGACAGTTCCACATTCCCCGAAAACTTCGCCGAGATCGGCCCCAGCTTGATCGAGGCCGTTGCCTTCATCTGCGTATCGGAGAGCTTTTCCAGGGTCTGGCAGCCGGGGATGCAGTCTTTCAGCACCGCCGCGTCGTTCAACGCGTCCCACACCACCTGTCGAGGCGCCGGGATGCGCCGCTCACCCGTCATGTCCATTCGGTTGCCCGCCCTTGTTGCGGCCCCAGGTTACCGGCAGGGTAAGAGCCATGCAACCAACGCCGCCGCTGCCCGCCGCGCTGCCATTCCTCGGGCTGTTGCTGTCGATCGCGATCCTGCCAGCGACGGCGCCGCGGTTCTGGCTGCGGCGAATGGGCTGGGTGGCGGCGGGTTGGTGCGCGCTGCTGTTCCCGCTGCTGGGGTTCGGCGCGGCGGGGGCGATGGGGTGGCATACGCTGGTGGCCGATTATTGGCCGTTCATCGCGCTGCTGGGCGCGCTTTACACGGCTTCGGGCGGCATTTTATTGCGCGGTGGTCCGGGCGGGCGCCCGGCCGGCAATACGCTGGTATTGGCGTTGGGCATGGCGCTTGGTCTGGTGATGGGGCCGACGGGGGCGGCGATGGTGACGATCCAGCCGCTGTTGCATGCCAATGCGCACCGGCGGCGCAAGGCGCATCTGGTGCTGTTCCTGATCGTGCTGGTCGCCAATGCCTCCGGCGCATTGACCCCGCTTGGCAATCCGCCGTTGTTCGTGGGATTGCTGCGCGGGGTGCCATTCTTCTGGCCGATGCGGCACCTGCTGGCGCCCTATCTGGTGTTTACCGCTTTGCTGCTGGGCCTGTTCTGGCTGGTCGATCGCCGGTTCGTGGCGAGTGAGGTAACAACGCAGGCACCAGCGCCGCCACGGCAACCGCTCCGCGTTCGGGGCTGGGGCAATGCCGGGCTGATCGCGGTGCTGGCCGTCAGTACGGTGCTGCAAGGTGCCTCCGAAACCGGGCGCCTGATCGGGGGCGGGGTTGCCCTGGCCACGATCGCGGTGTCGCTGGCGATCACCCCGCGCGCCGTGCGGCGGGCCAACGCCTTCACCTGGCATCCGATGGCCGAGGTCGCGATCCTGTTCGCCGGCCTGTTCGTCACTTTGGCACCGGTTTCGGCGCTGCTGCGCGCCGGTCCCGAGGGACCGCTGGGGCCGATCTTCGCGCTCACCGCCGATGCGGCCGGTGTGCCGCGGCTCTGGGCATATTTCTGGGTGTGCGGGCTGGTCTCGGGCTTCCTGGATAACGCGCCGGCTTACATGGTGTTCTTCGACCTCGCGGGGATCCGGCCGGAGGCGATGACCGCCGCGCAGACCGAGACTCTGCGGGCCATCTCGCTCGGCGCGGTGCTGTTCGGCGGGCTGACCTATATTGGCAACGCACCCAATTTGATGCTTCGCGCGGTGGCGGCGCATCGCGGGGTGCGCATGCCCGGTTTTTTCGGCTTCCTGCTGCTAAGCGCGGCCGTGCTGGTACCCGCCTTGCTGCTGATCACGGTGACGTTTTTCCTCTGACGCCGGCCGCGATCACCGCATCCGCGCGGCACGCGGTTTCCCGGCGGGGCCCTGCTGTTCCTCCACGCCGGATTCGGCTATCCCGCTGGTAAGAAGGAGCCCGCCATGACCTATCTCGTTGCTGACGACCTACCCGCCGCCCCCGCTGGGGAACGGTTCCGCGCCCTGCTGTCCCGCCCCGGCATTCTCCAGATGCCTGGCGCGCATAACGGCCAGGCCGGGCTGCAGGCGAAAGCCGCCGGGTTCGACGCGCTGTATTTGTCGGGCGCGGCCATGACCGCCTCCATGGGCATTCCCGATGTCGGCATGATCACCGTCGATGAGGTGTGTTTCTTCATCCGCCAGATCGCGCGCGCCACCGCTTTGCCGCTGCTGGCCGATGGCGACACCGGCTACGGCGAAGCGCTGAACGTCATGCACATGGTTCGCAGCTTCGAAGACGCCGGCGCCGCCGCGGTGCATATCGAGGATCAGCTGCTGCCCAAGAAATGCGGCCATCTGAACGACAAGAAGCTGGCCGATCCGCATGATATGGCGGCGAAGATCGCGGCGGCGCGGAAGGCGCGGCGGCATCTGTATATCATCGCCCGCACCGATGCCGCCGCCAGTGAGGGTATCGACGGCTCCGTCGGCCGCGCCAAGCTGTTCCTGGAAGCCGGCGCCGACGCGGTCTTCCCCGAGGCTTTGACCACCGCGGAGATGTTCAAGGAGGTCGCCGCCCGCCTGCCCGGCGTGCCGCTGCTCGCCAACATGACCGAATTCGGCCGCACCCCGTTCTTCACGGCCTCGGAGTTTGAGGCGATGGGCTACAAGATGGTGATCTGGCCAGTGAGCAGCCTGCGCATCGCCAACAAGGCGCAAGCCGACCTTTATAGTGCGATCAAACGCGACGGCGGCACCCAGAACATGGTCGATCGCATGCAGACCCGCGCGGAGCTGTATGCCACCATCGGCTATCACGACTATGAGGCGCTGGACGCCTCCATTGTCACCACCATCATCCCGCAGGCGATGCCGCAATGATCGCGCGCCGCGCGGCGCTGGCCTCGGCGCTGGCCTTGTTTGGGATGCGGGCGGCATGTGCCGCCGATACCAGCAAGGCACAGCCGGAACTGCCGAAGGAAAAGCTGACCATCGTCACGAAGGCCGGCGCTCGCCATGACTTCGACATCGAGATGGCGCTGACCCCGGATCAGCAGGAGGTGGGGGAAATGTTCCGCCCCTCCGTCCCCGAAAACGGCGGCATGCTGTTCGACTGGGGCGCGGAGCGGCCGTCGCAGATGTGGATGAAGAACACGCTGGCCTCACTCGACATGGTCTTCATCAATGCCGACGGCACGATTCGCGCCATCGCCGAACACACCGTGCCGCGCAGCCTGGCGGTGATCGACAGCCGGGGGCCGGTGCGCGCCACGCTGGAACTCGCCGCCGGGGTGACCGCCAGGCGCGACATCAAAGTCGGCGATAAGGTCGAACACCGGTTATTCACCGCCAAACCATGAAGGAATGCGCGATGCGCCCTTGCACCGCGCCCCCACCCCTCATAGGTTCCGGCCACGTCGTGTCGGGGTGTGGCGCAGCCTGGTAGCGCGCCTGTTTTGGGTACAGGAGGTCGTGGGTTCGAGTCCCGCCGCCCCGACCAGTCAGAAATTGGAGTCTTTCCCATGCGGGCCCGCATCTATCTGCCGCCGAAGAATGCCATGCAGTCCGGGCGCGCCAAGACCCATGAATGGATCCTCGAATTCATGTCCGCCACCGCCAAACGCCCCGACACCCTGATGGGTTGGATCGGCGGCGGCGATACCCAGGCGCAGGTGAAGCTGACCTTCTCGAGCCAGCAAGAGGCCGAGGCTTACGCCACCCGCCACGAAATCCCCTACGACGTCGAATTGCCGCAGGCCCGGCGCATCAAGCCCAAGGCCTATGCGGACAACTTCCACTGGTCGCGCACGGAAAACTGGACGCACTGAGCCGCCGGACATGGCGGTCTACACCGAAGTCACCGACGACGCGCTGGCGACCTTTCTGGCTGGCTACGATATCGGCACGGCCGTGGCCTTCCGCGGCATCGCGGAGGGCGTGGAGAACTCCAACTACTCCCTGCGCACGACCACCGCCGACTACATCCTGACACTCTATGAAAAGCGGGTCGATCCGGCGGAGCTGCCCTGGTTCCTCGGCCTGATGGAGCACCTCGCGAGCCGCGGCGTCGTCTGCCCGCAGCCGGTGCGCGGCCGCGATGGGCAAGCGCTGCGGCAACTCGCGGGGCGCCATGCCGCGATCACCACCTTCCTGCCCGGCGTCTGGCCGCGCCGCGTGCGCGCGGAGCATTGCGGGCCGGTGGGCGCGGCGCTGGCGGCTTTGCACCTGGCGGGGGCCGATTACGCGCCGACACGGGCCAATGCCCTTGGGCCCCATGGCTGGCCGCCGCTGCTGGACCGGTCCCGTGACCGCGCCGATACGGTGCAGCCCGGCCTGACCGCCGAACTCGACGCGGCGCTGTCGGGCATTCTGGCGCATTGGCCGAGCGGGCTGCCAATCGGGCATATCCATGCCGACATGTTCCCCGACAATGTATTCTTCCTCGGCGACGCTTTGTCCGGGCTGATCGACTTCTACTTCGCGGCCACCGACACGCTGGCTTACGATGTCGCGGTCTGCCTGAACGCCTGGTGCTTTGAGCCGGATTTCTCGTTCAACATCACCAAGGGGCGGGCGCTGCTGCTGGCCTATGATGCCATCCGGCCGCTATCGGCCGCCGAACGGGCCGCCCTGCCGGTGTTGTGCCAGGGCGCGGCGATCCGCTTCCTGCTGACCCGGCTGTTCGATTGGCTGAACACGCCGCCGGGGGCATTGGTGACGCCCAAGGACCCGCTCGAATACCTCCGCCGGCTGCGCTTTCACCTCAGTGCCCGCGACGAACACGCTTACGGACTCTGACACAGGAGTTTTGCCATGGCCCGCGTCCGCTCCATCCCATCGTCCGAACTACCAGCCGATCTGGCGGCGATTTATGATCGTTTCGCGGCGTCGTATGGCCCGTTCGCCAATCAGGCGGCGGTGTTCGCGCATGTGCCGGCGGCGCTGAAGCATCTGATGTCGATGCTGATGGAGTTGCGCGAAGCCGCGACGCTGCCCAAGCGCTACCTGGAACTGGCGATCGTCGTGGTGTCGCGCCTGAACGAATGCGACTACTGCGTGGCGCATCACAAGCCGTTCCTGGCGATCGAGGGCCTATCCCCCACCGGAATCGACGCGGTGATGGAATACCAGAACCACCCGGAGCTGACGGAGGTGGACAAGCTGGTGGTGGAATACACCATCGCCACCTGGACCAATCCGCACCGGCTGCGTGATGCGATGTTTGAGCGGCTGCGGGCGCATTTTTCCGAGGCGCAGATCGTCGAGCTGACGCTTCGTCTGACGCTGTGCGGCTTCTTCAACAAGTTTAACGACGCGCTCGGAATCGAGGATGAGCCGGAAGCGCTCGCCCGCGTCGCCGCGCTGACGGAAGCCTGATCCATGTCTGATACGCCGGGCGAAGACGTTGTCGACATCTGGACCGACGGCGGCTGCAAGCCCAATCCCGGCCCGGGCGGCTGGGGCGCGATCCTGTGCTTCAAGGGCGTGCAGAAGGAAATGTCCGGCGCCGAACTGGAAACCACCAACAACCGCATGGAACTGACCGCCGCGGCGGAGGCGCTTGAAACCCTGAAGCGCCCCTGCAAGGTGCGGATCAACACCGACAGCGAATACCTCAAGAACGGCATCACCCGCTGGCACACCGGCTGGGTGCGCAAGAACTGGCGCAACGCCGCCGGCGACCCGGTCGCGAACATGGACCTGTGGAAGCGCATCCTGGACGCGGCCAAAGCGCACGAGATCGAGTGGCGCTGGGTGCGTTCGCATATTGGGATCGCACTGAATGAGCGGGCGGACGTGCTGGCGACCGCGGCGCGCGACAGTGCCGTGGCGGCGAAGCGGCGTTAGGCTCGGTAAATATCCATTGATATGGATGGTATAACCTGATTTAAGCCCAATTCTATCCATTTGGATGGATTGAATGGCGACGACCCTGACCCTTCAGATTCATGCCGCCAACCGTTGGAATGACGCGGCGACGGTCACCTTCGCGGATGAAGCCGCCGGCCGCCATGGTCCAACGACCTTGGACTATGACCTCGATTACTGCCTCACCCACGACTCGGACCTGACCGGCACGGTCATCGGTCACACCGCCCTTAGCGTGCGATATCCGCTCTCGCTGGAGTGGCGGCATTCCACCCATTGGCCGCCGTTTCTGCTTGATCTGCTGCCGCAAGGGCGCCCGCGCGAGGTTCTGGCGGCGACATTGGGACTCGATGCCAATTCGCCCTCCTGTGACGCGCCCCTCCTGCGCCGCGCCGGCGGCTCTCCCATCGGCAATATCCGAGTCAAGGAAGCCTGGGAGGCTGAGCAAGTCCGTCTGCCCCATTTCGTCCCCCAAGGCCTGAAACTGGATGACGTGTTCAATCTGGATGAGCGATTCCTGACCCTCGCTGATGCATTCGCCGCGCAAGTCTCCGGCTCCTCCGGCGTGCAGGGCGCCTGGCCAAAAATGCTTTTGACGCAGGCCCGCGATGGGCTTTGGTATCCTGACCCGCTCGTCGCCGACAGCGAGGCCAAAGACCATGCCATCGTCAAATGGATCGGCGATAAGCATGAAGCAACCAGCCTGATCCTCGCCGCCGAGGCCCCCTACCTCGAACTGGCCCGCCACTTCGGACTCAGATGCGCGCGTCCGCTGCTGTACCGGAACGGCGTTCTGGTCATGCCGCGTTTTGATCGCCAGATTCAGGATGACCGCGTCATCCGGCTCGGCCAGGAAAGCCTGACGGCAGCATCCGGCATCGCGGCTTTCGGACATGAAACCAGCCACGAATCCTATCTGGCCGTCATCAAAGCCTGTTGCACCGATCCGGCCACTGAAGTGACGGAATACGTCTTACGCGATGTTCTTAATCTGGCTCTGGGCAATCCCGACAACCACGGCCGCAACACCGCCTTGCAAAAAGCCAAGGACGGCAGCATCCGGCTGACCCCATTATTCGATTTCTGCCCTATGCGGCTGGACCCGACCGGGATTCGCCGCACCACGACCTGGGCCTGCATGCGAACGGCGGGCGGTGCCAGCCGCGATCTTTCGCCCGACTGGAACACGGTATGCGACATCGCCGCCGACGGCGTGATGGATCCGGCCGAACTGAAGGCGAGCCTGGCTTCCAAGGCGGAAATACTCCGCAGCCTGCCCGCTCTCGCCCGCGTCATCGGGGTTCCGGCCGTCGTAATCGAACGCGCCATGACACGTTGCGAGGAGATCGCCGCCACCCTCGATCAGATCAGGATCGGTTAATATCATGCCCCGCGCCAAACCGCCCGCCAAAGACGACATCCGCGAGCGCCGCCGCTTATTACAGGAAGACATCACGCACGCCGGCCTTCCCATCGCCGAGGCCATCAGCCGCATGCGGCACGCGTTGGGCATGACTCAGGCCCGGTTCGGGCAGGTGTTCAAACTGACCACGCGACAGGTGTGGGAGCTGGAAAACGGCAAGGCCAACCCGACGCTGGACACATTGTCACGGATCGCCGCGCCATTTGGCTTCAAGGTCGGGTTTTTGGCGGCACCCGAAGCGGCCACCGGCCCTTCCCGCCCGGCCGTTGGAACGGAGCGTTGACGAACGCCCACCCGAAGAACCAGATTGCGACCAGCATGCCAACACAGCGGAGGCCGTGATGAAGGCCACTTACGACACCGATATCGTCGCCTGGGCCAACGAGCAGGCCGCTCTGCTGCGATCCGGTCAACTCTCACAGCTCGATATCGAGCATATTGCCGATGAGGTTGAAGACGTGGGCAAGAGCGAACAGCGCGAACTGGCCAATCGTATGGCCGTGCTTCTGGCGCATCTGCTCAAGTGGCAGGCACAGCCCGAGCGGCGGGGCAAAAGTTGGCAGGGCACTTTGCGCGAACAGCGCCGGATGATCGATCGGCGGCTGATGAAGACCCCGAGTCTGAAAAATAGTCTCGCCGATCCGGAATGGTTACAGGACGCGTGGTCGGACGCCAGGGCGAAAGCCTTCGAGGAAACCAGCATCGAAGATTTTCCCGAGGTCTGCCCGTGGTCGATCGATCAAATTCGCGACCCGGATTTTTACCCCGGCTAATCTGGGCAGGTACATGCGTCATGATTGAAGGCGAGCAGACAGGCTTCTGTCTGGCCATCAACGCACCCTCGGCGGCCGTTTCCGCAGGGTCATGAAGCCTGACCGCAGGCTGCGACCGAGCGAGGAGGCTTTCGGAAAGCAAGCGCCCGAACTACGGTGATGATATGACCGTTCCCGATTATCAGGCTCTGATGCTTCCTGTGCTGGCAGCTTCCTCTCAGGGGGAGGTCCGCATTTCGGACGTTCGTAACAATCTGGCCAAACGACTGGAACTCACCCCGGAAGACCTCGATCAGCAGCTTCCATCGGGCCGGCAAGGCTTGTTCGAAAACCGCGTCCATTGGGCAAAATTCTATCTCAGCAAGGCCGGCCTAGTACCCACTATCGCTGGAACCTGAGTCATGATTCGTAGGGGGTATGAAAGCGATTCCC
>CAIXEA010000240.1 GCA_903918315.1 uncultured Acetobacteraceae bacterium
CTCATCGTCATGGCCCGGCTTGTCCGGGCCAGCGCCGCCCGCATTGTGGCGCGAGGGGTAGCCCGGACAAGCCGGGCTATGACGAAGGGGGGGGTGAGGCAGATCACACTCTTCTCCAACCGTCTTGGCCTGGACAAGCCGCGCTGTGACGAAGGGGGAATGAGGCCAACCACACCCTGTTCTCATCGTCATGGCCCGGCTTGTCCGGGCCAGCGCCGCCCGCATGGTGCCGCGAGAGGTAGCCCGGACGAGCCGGGCTATGACGAAGAGGGGGGGGGGGTGAGGCAGATCACACTCTTCTCCAACCGCCTTGGCCTGGACAAGCCGCGCTGTGACGAAGGGGGAATGAGGCCAACCACACCCGGTTCTCATCGTCATGGCCCGGCTTGTCCGGGCCAGCGCCGCCCGCATTGTGGCGCGAGGGGTAGCCCGGACAAGCCGGGCTATGACGAAGGGGGGGGATAAGGCAATGGTTTTGTCGGTCGGCATTGGATTGAACCACTCGGCAGGCACCACATTATCCCCCGCTGGTGGCCGTCCGTGGGCTGAGGAACCAGGCCAGCAGGATCACCGTCAGCGTGAAGACCAGCGGCGCCAGCGTCGGCGCCCAGACATCCGCCGCCAGAAAGGCCGCCGTCGTGGCGCAGCCGATGGACGACATCGCCTCGGCATAGGTGGTGAATTTGGATGCGGTCTGCCGCCGCCTGATCCGCCCGCGATGTGCCTGCAAGCGGTACCAGTACTGGATCGCCGTCGCGGCGGCGCCGCTGATCGCGATGCCGGCCATCGCGATGCACCCCGCCCGCGGGGACAGGACGAACAGCGCGGCGATAAAGGGGGAAAACGCGATTACCGTGCTGCTCATGACCGCTTCCACCTTGGCGCGCAGCACCAGGAACGCCGAGACCGGCGCGGTGCGGATGAGTTCGGGCGCGTCCTCGCTCGAAATCGCCACCCAGGCGAGACCGCCGGCGAATTGCCCGGCGGCGGTGATCAGCACGGGGACCAGCAGGGTCGCGGCACTCAGCCCGGTGTCGAACTTGCTCCACAGCAAATAGGCGGCCGGCAGCAGATAGAGCACCTGCACCAGGGTCTGCGACACCAGCCAGGGGTCGCGCCGGATCAGCGCCCATTCCTTGCGGCGCAGCGCCTGGGCCGGGCCGTGGTTGCGAAAGGCGGGCAGGGGGCCGGTGCCCGGGCGGTCCATCACCCCATGGCCGGCGCCGATGCTGGCGGCACTCAGAATGATCTGGCCGAAGCGGGGGGCGAAGACGGCGATGGTCGCGCCAAGCGACAACACCGCGACCGCGCCGAGGATGAGCAGCGGCCCGATCTCGCCCATCATGGCATAGGCCGGCCCCCATAACAGGCTGTCCGGGCGGGGGGCGTGCCGCAGCACGGTCTCGGATTCCAGGAAGGCCATGCGGTCCATCGAGCCCGATGACAGGATGGCGGCGAACTGGATGCTGATCACGAAGATGGCCCCGATCAGGGCGGCGACGATTTGCGCCACGATGCGGGTGCGCTTGGGGCCGATGAGGCGGAACAACCCGACCGTGAAGAGGATGGCCAGCGAAACCGCGATCATGGCCAGCGCCAGGGTGGCGGGATAGGCGGCCAGCCAGGCGGCGCCGCCGCGCCAGGCCAGCATGTTGATAAAAGGCGCGGCGATCGCCAGCGCCATCAGCGCCACCGTGACCGTCATGGCGCCGATCCGCACCGCGAACAGCCGCCATGACGCGACCGGGGAGGACAGGATCAGCTCCATATCGCCGCGCACATAAAAGGCCCGCGTCACGCTTTCCATGGCCTGCGAGAGCATCAGCGACCATGACAGCAGATACGTGGCCGAAATCGTGACCAGCATCCGCTGGTCCGGCGCCTGGCCGGTCAGCATATCCGCGCGCAGCAGCACGCTGGCGAGAAAATGGAGGAACACCATCAGGCCCAGCCCGCCCAGGGTCAGCATGACGGTGCGGGTGCGGCTCTGGCCTCCCACCACCAGACGCCAGTCGCGCCAGGACAGGCGCCATTCGTGCCGGGCGAACCAGGCGATGGATCCGATTGTCATGCCTCCAGCGGCTCCGCCGGCGCCGGGGGGGCGATCAGGCTGAGGAACACGTCCTCCAGGCTGGCATCGCCCGCATCGGCCTGGGTGCGCAGTTCGGCGAGCGTGCCCTGCGCGATCAGCCGTCCTTGGTCGATAACCCCGATCCTGTCGGCCATGCGTTCGGCGACGTCGAGGATATGCGTCGTCATGATCACCGCGCATCCTTGCGCCAGCCGATCGCGCAAGACGCCTTTGACGATCCGGGCGGAGCCCGCGTCGAGGCCGGTCAGCGGCTCATCGAGGATGATGAGCCTGGGTTCATGCACCAGGGCCCCCGCGAGGGCGACTTTCTGGCGCATGCCCTTGGACAGGCTGTCGCAATGCGCGCGGGCATGCGGCGTCAGGCCGAGCTGGTCCAGCAGCCGGGTCCCGCGCGTCCAGGCGGTGCGCCGATCCACCCCCCAGAGCCCTGCCACGAAGTCCAGATATTCCAGGGGTGACAGCTTGTCATAGATCATCGGCTCATCCGACAGCCAGGCCATGATCTGTTTGGCCCCGATTGGATCGGACAAGGCATCGATTCCGAACGCCGAGATGCCACCCGCGTCGGGCTTGAGAAGGCCCGTGATCATCCGCAGCGTGGTGGTTTTGCCGGCCCCGTTGGCGCCGAGCAGAATGTAGAATTCACCCGCCGCGATGCGCAGATCCAGGCGATCAACCGCCGGCCGGTCGAACACCTTGGTCAACCCGCGAAGCTCCAGTGCGCAGACCGGGGCGGCATATGGCGAAGGCGGGAAATCCATGGTGCCTGATCTCATCGGTTCGGGTGCATTGAGGATTAAGCCGCGCCGGATGATGGGCGCAAGCGGGGGCGGGCCAGGGGGATGCGGAGGAGATGAGGGCGATTTCTGTCTGGGTGTGCGAAATGGCGATCCTTCCGGCAATTTTGTTGCGAGATACGGGCACTCGGTGTAATTTTTTTTTGACTTCGGCCATTCGGATACTGGGCCTGGTCCTGGTGACAAAGGATGAATCCGGTGCGAGTACATATCCACGCCAATTGCCAGGCACTCCCTTTGGCCGGGATGCTGAAGGAAGTATTACCCGATTGGAATGTGACTTTTTTTGAGGCGCACGCGGATCCTGTTGTCCAGCAAATTGAATATCATCGCGACTGGGTCCGCACCGCGGATCTCGTGCTCTGCCAGCCGATTCACGACGGTTATCGCGACATGGAGGAGCTATCGACAACCTGGATTCGGGAGAATGTTCGTCCGGGTGGGGCGTTCCTGGTCGTGCCATCGGTTCATTTCACCGGACACCAGGTGGGATTGGATGAGTTGCCGGTGGACGGCCTGCCATTGTTTTCCAACATCCTGGCCGCGCATCTCATGGGCCAAGGATGCACTTCGGATGAGGCGGTCAGCATGCTCACATCGGAGGATTTCCTGACCAGTCAGGAAATTGAGTCTGAAATCCGTCTTTCCTTGGAGGAAACCGAACGGCGGGAGTTGGCCGACAAGATCGATCTGCCGATCAGCCCGTTCCTGCGTGAACACTGCCGCGTCAGAACGCTTTTCCATACTTATAATCACCCACTGCGGGAAACGATGGTCTACATTATCAATTGTCTGTTGGACCGGCTGGGGGCATCCGAACGCGTCACCGTTTCCGGTCATGATTATCAACCCGTTCCGAATGTGCCGCCGATGCCCGCTGTAGCCCGATTTTTTCGCGAGCATGGTGGCGGTGTCGCCGCGGATGCGGCCAGCACGATCGTGGCGATGCCCGGTGATCCGCCCGAGACCCAGGCGGCGTATTTTAGCCGCATGACAAACCGGTTGGGGGCAGTCCCCCGCGACGCGCTGAACGACCTGATATCGAAAAGATGGCCCGCGATTCAGGTTCTGCGCCGGCTCGCCGCTCAGGGCTCCTCGATTCCCGGGATAGCACGCTGGGCCGAGGGTTGACGCCGACTGGGCCCGGCCGGCGTCAGTCGATGCGTAGCAAAGCCGATGCGGTGGCGACGTAGATGTGCCCCGCCGCGTCGACCACGGGCGGGCTGAGAATGTCCGACGCCGCCTCAACGGTGAAGATTTTGGCACCTTGCGCGTTGAGATGATGCAGTTTCCTGCCGCGGGTCACCAGCAGCGACCCGTCCGCCAGCACCGAGCCATGCCGCAGCCGACCCTTGGCGATGAGCACACCGTCTTTGATCTCGAAGCTGCCCTCTTCCAGCTTCGCGCCATGGCGCAGGTCGTCACTGCGGGCATCGAACTGCCAGAGCAGGCGGCCATTTTCGATAGCCAGCACCCGGCCCTCCGTCAGCGCATAAACCCGCCCATGCGCCCCTCTGATCGGTGGTTGGCGCCCGGCCCAGGGATCGGCTGTTTCGGAATCGACCCAACGCCACAGCTCCGCACCCGTGGCCGAGAGGGCTACGAGCGTGTTGTGACCGCCGGACCGGCCCGTGACGACATAGACCCCCTCGGTATCCACGCTCCATTCGGTGACCTGCTCGAGCGGAATGGCGAAGCGCGACAGCTCCTGTTCACCCGCCATGTCGACCCGAATGGCTTCATGGGTGAACAAGGTCAGGATGCCGCTATCCGGCTGCAGCAGCGGCGGCAGTCTTGATCGGCCGGGAAACGATTTTTGCCAGTCACCATAGGTGGTCGGATAGCGGTTTTTTAAAACGATCATGCCATCGAGACGCAGGCGGCGATCGACGGGATCGCCGTCGGCCGTGCCGTCCTCACCGGGCTGAAACAACGCCGCGAGGAACGAATCCGCCTCCGGCCAAAACAAGGAGACCCGGACCTCGTCGCCCATCGCGCCGGGGAAGGGGGCTTCATCGAGCACCATCCGGTCGTTCAGATCGAGCGCTTCGAGGAAGTGGTGCTTGCCCTTGGCATACAGCGTTCCGCCGCCCACCGCGGCGGGCGTGCCGCCTTGGATGGGGCGCCGCCACAGGGCGGTTCCGTCCCGATCGACCGCGATGAGCGTTGTATAGGTCACCAGGACCTCCCGCTCCCCCCATAGCAGGATCGCCGGCGGCCAGTCCGGGCTGGCATTGAGTTGCATGTTGCGCGACCAGGTCACCGTGCCGGTGGCGGCGGTGGCGGTGGTCAGCGCCGAATCCCGCCGGGGGGAGGCGAATGTGACCGGGTAACTGCTGGCGATTGTCATGTGCTGAGCCTTGCCGGTGACCGTCTGTGAATGCGTCGTCGTCGTCAGAACCGCCAGCAGGGCGGCGGCCGCGAGAGCGATCGGAACGCGCCATCCTGATTTAGATAAGCCCCACATTGAACCGCCCGCCGGCATTGGCGTCCATCCAGGCTTTCAATTGCGGAAAATCCTCTTTTGTCAGATCGCCGTCGACGCCGCCTTCCGCGTCCCAATTGCCGGCGACATCGCCAATTTTTCCGAGCATATACCGGATGATCGACTTCGGCTTGCATCCGGTGCCCGCGACGATCGTCGTGCCCGCGGGCGCGAAGTCGGTGGAGCCGAATTGGAACGTGATGTTGAAATTCGTATTGCCCGTCGCCGCCGCGGCGCTGTCCACGACCTCCCACTGCGGGAAGATCCGGATATAGGTCGTGGAGAAGTTGCCGCTGCCCTGTAGTTTGAACTTACCCTGCACCATCGTGAGAATGCGGCGGTTCAAATCTTCCATGTGCGCGATTTTTTGTAGGGCGAGAAGCTGTGCGTCCGCCGCGGCCCATTTCGCGGTATCCATCGTATAGCCTTCGCCCGGCGCGACTTTCTGCCATGTCGTGGCATCCATCGTATACCCGACGCCGGCGGCGACTTCCTGCCATTTCGCCGTATCGATGGAGGAGCCGAGGCCTTCCAGCAACCCCGTCGTGTAATCCGCTTTGCAGCTGTAGATCTTGCCCGCCCGCCGCACCAGGTCACCGGCCGCATAATCCTTACGCCCGGACAAATCCCCGATCACGGGGGTGAAGCCCGCGATGCATTTGTAGACGCTGCCATCGATTTCCACGACCGCGTTGGCCGCATAGGTCGCGCTACCCGAAAATGGGGTGACCGTCGGTGTGAAATCGGCCTTGCATTTATATTGGGTGCCATCCAGTTCGACGAAGTCACCCCGCTTATAGGCAGTTTTGCCGTCGAATACCGGAACCGGGAAGGAGGCCGACATTTTCAGGCACAGCACCAGAATGCCGTTATAGGGCCCGCCATCGAGGGTTTTGGAGAATTCATCCTCACCGAGGTGATAGAGATGCAGATCGCACTGGCCCTGCCGGCCCAATGACCAGGCCGGTGCGCTGAACGACGGTTTATAGATGCTCTCATAGGCGGCACCGGCGGGTTTGATATATTTGAGTTTATCGGCTCCGGCTGGCTCATAGGCGATCCGGAACCGTTTTCCCGCCAGGAACCCGCCCAGCCCGGGCGCTGTCTGATCGTTGAGCCATTTCGTCCGGCCCCAGAAATAGCGCAGGCGCACGGCGCGATTGGTTTTCATCAACGGCTGCTCGTCCAGTTCATAGGGCATGCCGAGATAGCGTTGCCCCTGCCGATCCCCCTCATCGTCGTTGTCGTTGTAATCGAAAAGCGCACGGCTATCGGCGGTGTCATTGGGTCCACCCCAGGTGATGGACAGTTTCCCGGTCACATAATCATCCCATAGCCCGATCGCGGCGTGACCCAGCTCATGGGAAAAGGCGCTGGAGGGATAGGTTCCGCCACCATATTCAACGACAGGATCCAACGGGTTCGTGGCGCTTACCGGTCCCCAATCGGATCCCTCATCCACCGCGCCGCTGGCGCGCATGGTCATTTCCGTCCCATCGGCTGAAGCGCTGCTGCCGCCATGGGCATCATCTTTCAGATTGACCTCGCAGATATGCGCGCCCCCAAGCCACTCATAGTTGCCCGAGGGGTTTTCGACATCTTTGGCTTCGAACAGGCAGAAATGCTTGACGACAAGCTCGTTTTTGTCTTCCTCTTGTTCGAACGTATAGTCCTTTTCGTTCCAACGGGTCATGGCCCGTTCCATGCCCTCTTCGCGGTAGACCTTTTCGATGGCATCCGTGCCGCCCTCGGGACCCATGAGCGTGAAGCGGCAGTTCCAGAATGTCACCAAGGCCCCATAGACGGTGGTGCCGTCCGTTTCGCCGTAATGCAGATAATGCAGGTGGAACAGCCGCAGCCGGTGCACATAGGCATCAGTCAGCGCCGAGGGGCCGTTGAAGACTGTTTTGGGGCTGCTGATATCGGTATCTTCGAGCACGGCCGCCCGCGCGCCCAGGATTTCCTTCGAAGCGAAGGTCGCGGTTGTCGTGCGCTTGTCGAACACATCGTGGAACCCATCGCAAAACACCACGACACGCGGATTGATCGGTCCATCGGCGACGGCATTCCGATACACGGTGCTGGCCCCGGTTTCCTTCTGGAAAAGAAGGTCACTCCAATAGGCGGCGTTGATCCGGGGGGCGTGCACCTTTATTTTGTATTTATCGGCCGGGTCGAGGTACAGAATCGTTACACGGGAATATTCCGACCGATCGACGTCGTTATCCTGATAATCCCGATCCTTCACATCTTGCGATCCCGCCTTGACCAGCACGATATCGTCCAGCGAAAAGGTCAGTTTGGTCGCCTTCGTGCACGATCCCTCCAGATCCGGATCATCGGTGGCGAGCAGTTCATCGAAGAATTTATTTTTCGTGGAATCGCTAAATCGGGTGAAATAGCAAGCTGATTTCCACGTCTCCGGCAGATCGTAGTATTGCTTACGGTCCCGATTCGGTTTCCGCCGATCGTCGGTGTCGGGAATGATTTCGATTTTGCGGGAGGTGGCGCTGAGGGAGCGGACGAATGCGTCCTTCCAGCCGAATTCCAGCAGCAATTTATTGTTGAATTTTGGCAGATCGGCGCCGGCCATGTCCTTTGTGATGATCCAGGGCAGGGCCTGACAATTATCGGTCGCGCTGTCCTTATCCATGGGCCAGTTGCTGATCGTGTCATGCGTCCCCGCCAGGGGCCCGACCGGGACCCCGCTCGCGTCACTAACCCATCTTATTCATCCTGGCCCAGCCCAAGCGCCCGCCCGGGTCATATGGTGTCATACCGAAATAATAAACCGCGCGCCTCGCCGATGCTTGCCGTGCCGCGTTTCGAACCAGATTTGTCAGGCGTTGGCGGTGGAGGGAA
>CAIXEA010000241.1 GCA_903918315.1 uncultured Acetobacteraceae bacterium
GCGCACCGGACATGCTCTAACCGATTGTTTGATCGCGTGATTCACGGCTCCGGTGATTCCACCTCCGCCGATCACGCTTTAGCCCTCCACCGGCGCTTCCCTATACTCCGGCACCGTAAACCAGACCCAGGCCAGGTTCACCGCCATCAACAGCGTCGTCACCGCGAACACCCAGCGCAGCCCCAGGCTGGCCGCCAGCAATCCCCCGGTCAAAGGCCCCAGCGAATTCCCCAGGAATGTCGCTGAAGCGGTCATGCCATAGACCGTGCCCCGGTTCTCCCGCGATACGCTGCGCCCGATCAGCGCGTTGGCGGTGGGCACGATGCCGCCGATGAACAGGCCGACGGCGAAGCGTTCGGCCACGAAGACCCAGTAATCATCGACCCAGATCTGCGGCAAGCTGGTCAGCGTCGCCCCCAGCAGGCAGATCAGGAGAACCTTGCGATAGCCGATGATGTCGCTGCGATTGCCCAGGAACGGCGACGACATCAGATTTGCCAGCCCCGTGATCGAGAATGCGACCCCCGCCAGCGTGGCAATCTGCGGAGGGGAGCCGATCAGCTCCTGCACGAAGACGGTCACCACCGGTTGCACCGTGCGAACCCCGAATTGCGCCATCAGCAGCACGAAGAACAGCGCCATCAGGGCACCCGACCCCGTCAGCAACCGCATCGTCGCCCGGAACGACCGATCCTTGGCGGAGGCTTTGGGCGGCGTGAACGACTCTTTCACCAGAAACCACACCATCGCCAGCGTGCCAAACGTGGCGGCAGCGGTGATGAAGAAGGGCGTGCGGTAGCTGCCGGTGACATCGGCCAGCGCCCCGCCCAGCACAGGTCCGACCAGCGAGCCAACCATTTGCCCGGTTGCCAGCCAGCCCAGGGCGTAACCGATGCGCCGCTCCGGCACCTGGCTGGCGACGAGGGCGATCGCCGACGTCGAAAATCCGGCGAAGGCGCCCATCAATGCCCGGGCGCCAAAGAACCACCAAACATTCGTGGCGAGGCCCATCAGCCCCGTGAACAGCGCGATGGCGCAGCTGGAGCGCACCAGCGACAGCTTGCGCCCATGCTTGTCCGCGATCCGCCCCCAGATCGGCGCCGCGAAGGCCGCGACGAAGGAGGTCGAGCCGTTGATGAGGCCCGACCAGATATCCACGCCCTCGATCGTTTCCACCCCAAGCTGCGGCAGCATGAGCGGGATGATGGGGCTGAGGAAGCTCATGGCAGCGGTCATGACGAACTGGATGCCGACCATGATCCAGAGCGTGCGTTGCCAGCCGGTCGTGCCGGGGTGGATGAGTGGGCCGCTCGGTTCGGCTGTGTCGTGCGTCGCTTCCGTCATTGCCCCGCATGGTATCGGAACCGGCGGGGTTTGGAAGGCGCGGCGAAGCGAGGGGCTGCGCGGCGGCTATGCCAACAGACGAGGGAAGCGCGCGTCAGTTGAATCGATTGATGGTCACTTCGTGCAGTTCGTCCCATCCGTCACCGTTGGCACGCCGCGTGTGCTGCGAAATGATCGATCCCTCGGACGCCCAGAAATATCCATTGTCCTTGTGCTTGCCCCCGATCTGGTGGCCCCCACTCTTACCGCCGGCCGTCCAGGCGATGAATGTCTTGGGGGCGATCTGTTTGCCCTTGGCGAAATAGCACTTGGCGCCGGACGATCCGTGCCGCTCATCGCGCTTGCCCAAGGTGTCCAGGGCTTTGCCATCGCCAGCGGAGAGGTAACCCGAGACCACGAGCTCCTTGAGGAATTCGTGCCATGTCTTGGTTGTCCCGCCCATCGCCAGGGCGAGGCGCTTTACCTTGAGCGGGGTCCAGATCAAATTGACCCGGCTCAGGCCGCCTTTACTACTGCCTTCGGACAGAACCCTGCCGACGATCGTGGAACAATTCTTACGGTAGAATTTATAGGACGAATTCGGCTTGTTTTTGGTGTCCTGCCATTTACCCATCATGGCTCTCGTATCAAGGCCGGCGATCTTGATGATGTGATCGGGTGCATATCCCTCCGCGGCAAAATCATCCGACACGGACATCTTCGGCTTGGAGAATCCGGTATTATGACCTTCGCTGTCCTTTTCCGGCCACCAACTGACATAGGATGCCTGTTGCCCCAGTTGACGCCAGTCATCATCGATACTCATGGCCGCATGTCCGGAATATTCATGCCCACCTGGGCCGTGGTACATTTTGTTATTCCAGATGAGTACGGTCGTCATCGTAGATTGCTCCAGGCAAGGATTCGAAAGACGGTATCTAATTCCTAATTATCTCCGTGAACCAATCATCGCAACCCACCCCGGCCGGGTTTGACACTGCCCTGCACCTTTGAAACAGTCCTGCCCAAATGGAACAAAAGGCATGACCATGAGCGCGACCATCGAGGCCAGCCGCCCGGCCCACGGCATCCCGCCAAGCGGCCCAAGCCCGGACGAATCAGCGACGCTGACGGATTTCGGCGGCGTCGAGATCACCGGCATCGACCTGTCTCAACCGCTGTCAAACTCGGATCGCGACCGGATCATGGCTCTGTTCCGCACGCATCCGGTGCTGGTCTTCCGCAACCAATCTCTGACCAAGGATCAGCAATACGCCTTCACCCTGCATTTCGGGGAGATCGAGGGCGCGCATGTCAACCGGCTGATCGACTCGAAAAACTACACGCCGGTCCATACCGTTTCGAATCTGGACGCCGACGGCAATCCGTCAGAAGTGTTACGGGAGCGGGGCAACTACTACTGGCACAGCGACAAGTCGTATCACGCGGTACCCTCGCTGCTGACCATGCTGCACGCGGTGGAACTGCCGCCCAAGGGCGGGGAGACGCAATTCTCCAACACCGCCAAGGCCTATGCCGCGCTGCCCGAGGCCACCAAGGTCGAACTCGCCGGGTTGCGCGCCATCCATAGCTGGGAAGCCAGTCGCATTCAGTGCGGCGGCCGCCCGGCCACGCCCGAGCAGATTGCCGAGCGCCCGGCCGTCGATCATCCGCTGGTGCGCACCCATCCCGATACCGGCGCGAAGGCGCTGTATCTGGGCAACCATGCCTCCCACATCGCCGGCTGGCCCAAGGAAGACGGACAGGCCCTGCTCAGGCGCCTGATCGGCCACGTGAGCCAGCCGGCGTTTGTCTACACGCATCGCTGGCAGCAGGGGGACCTGGTGTTGTGGGACAACCGCTGCTCCGTGCACCGCGCCTTGCCGCATGAGGCGATGGGCGTGCACCGGCGCGTGCTGCACCGAACCGTCGTCAAGGGCACGGTGCCGTACTGATGAACATCGTCATCCCCGATGAGTATCAGGGCCTCGTCCCGCAACTCGCCTGCTTCCAGCGCCTGGCCGGCCACACGGTCACCTGCTACCGCGAACCCGCCACCAGCTTCGAGCAACTGGTCGATCGGCTGTTACCCGCCGAGATCGTGGTCGCGGTGCGGGAACGGGTCGAATTCTCCCGCGCATTGATCGAGCGGCTGCCCAATCTGCGCATGATCGCTTTGGTCGGGCGCAATGCCACCACGATCGATTACGCGGCGGCAACCGATCATGGGGTGCTGGTAACCACCGGCAAGAGCAACGCCCCGGTCGCGCCGGCGGAACTGACGGTGGCGCTGATGCTCTCAGCCCGGCGCAATATCGTTTATGAGGCCGAGCGCATGCGCCGGGGCGAATCCCCCACCACCCTGTCGCACCGGCTGCGCGGCAGCACGCTGGGGATTTTCGGACTGGGCAATATCGGCTCGCTGGTGGCCGAAGCCGGCGCAGGGCTGGGCATGAAGGTGCTGGTCTGGGGCCAGGCGGCCTCGGCCAAACGCGCGGTCGAACTGGGTTACACGGTGGCCGACAGCAAGGCCGCGTTCTTCGAGCAATCCGATGTGCTGTCGCTGCATGTACGCCTGCGGCCCGACACGCGCGGCATCGTGGGGCCGGACGATCTGGCACGGATGAAACCCTCGGCACTGATCCTCAACACCTCTCGCGCTGAATTGATCCAACCCGGCGCGCTGCTGGCGGCGCTCCAGGCCGGCCGGCCCGGCTACGCGGGGGTGGATGTCTATGAGCAGGAGCCGATCCTGAACGGGGACCATCCGTTTTTGCGGATGCCCAATGTGGTGTGCACGCCGCATCTGGGCTGGGCGGAATGGGACAATTTTGAGCTCTATTTCGACGAGACGTTCGAGCAGATCGCCAACTATGCCGCTGGCCTCCCGCTGCGGCTGGCCAATCCAACCGTGGTGCCGCGGGGCTGAGGGGAGCGGCGGAGCGGGGCCGTCAACGGATGATCGACGCCGCCGGGACGCGCGCGCACACGCGGCCTTGGATGGATCGAGGGAGGCTATCGCCGCAAAACTGACTGCCTTGCGCTCAGTTGGGGTGCATTATGGGCTGGCGAATATCCTGGGCAACGACCGCGACAGCCTGCGCGCCTTGCCATTGCTGGATTCTGACGGAGGCCATGACGCATGACCGCACCCCGCATGATGAAACTCGGCGCCTTCGTGCATGAGACAGGGCAGCACGTCGCAGCCTGGCGCCACCCGGATGCCTATGCCGAATCCGGCACCAACTTCGCGCAGGCCGCGGATGTGGCGCAGACCGCCGAACGCGGGCTGTTCGACCTGTTCTTTCTGGCCGACAGCGCCGCCGTCAGCATCTTCGGCTCCCCCGAATCCCGCGGCCGGATGGGCAAACTGGTGAAGTTCGAGCCGATTACAATGCTGTCGGCACTGGCGGCGGTGACGTCGCGGATCGGGTTGGTGGCAACCACCTCATCGACCTACAACGAACCCTACACGCTGGCGCGGCAGTTCGCTTCATTGGATCATATCAGCGGCGGGCGCGCGGGCTGGAACCTGGTGACGTCCAACAACGAGGCGGAGGCGTTCAATCATGGCCGCGACGCGCATGTCGCCCACGCCGAACGCTACGACCGCGCCAAGGAATTCGCCGAGATCGTGACCGGACTTTGGGATTCGTGGGAGCCGGATGCGTTCATGCGCGACAAGGAGTCCGGCGTTTATTTCGATCCGGCTAAGATGCACACGCTCCATCATCGCGGCCAATATTTCGCCGTGCGCGGACCCTTGAACGTCGCCGCCTCCCCCCAGGGCCGCCCCGTCCTGGTGCAAGCGGGTGCGTCGGATATCGGGCGCGATCTGGCGGCGCGCACGGCGGAGGTCGTGTTCACCGCACAGACCACGTTCGAACAGGCATCCGGCTTCTATGCCGACGTGATGAACCGCCTGCCGGCTTATGGCCGCTCCCCGAACGAGGTGCGGATCCTGCCCGGCATCTATCCCGTCGTCGGACGCACCGAGGCCGAGGCGCGCGAGAAGTTCGATTACCTCCAATCCCTGATCCATCCCAGTGTCGGCATTTCGGTGTTGGAGCACACGATCGGGGTTGGTGGGTTGAGCGCCTATCCTCTGGACGGGCCGGTGCCGGATATGGGCGACACCAACGGGCCCTTGAGCCGCCAGCGCCTGCTGCTGGAGGCAGCGCGGCGCGACAATCTGACGCTATGGGAGCTGTGCCTGCTGAACGCCGGCCCGCGCGGGCATCTTCTGGCCATCGGCACGCCGTCCCAGATCGCGGATACGATGGAGCATTGGTTCCGCAACGGCGCCGCCGACGGGTTCAACGTGATGCCGGCCTGGCTGCCCGGCTCGTTACGCGATTTCGTGGATATGGTCGTGCCGGAGCTGCAGCGGCGTGGCCTGTTCCGTACGGCGTATGAGGCGCCGACCTTGCGTGGCAATCTGGGACTGCCGGTGCCGGTTCGGCGGTGGGAGTCTGCTCGTGCGATCCCGCTCTAACGTCGTGTAAACGTCCAGTACAGCGGCGACCGCCCGGCCTTCAGCGCTTTCGCCTCATACCGTGTCGGGGGCCATCCATCCGGGCGGACCACCGCCGGGGGCGGCGCATCAAAAAGCGTCTGCGCGGCCATCACCTCCTGCACCCAGGCTTGATAGGTCGGATCGTCACTTGCGACCCGCCAGATACCGCCTGGCTTCATGGCTCGCGCGACCTCCGGCACTTGCGCCGGGTGGACGAAGCGGCGCTTGGCGTGGCGCATTTTCGGCCAGGGATCGGGAAACATTAAGAACACCCGGTCCAGGCACGCGTCTGGGAAGGCCCGCAACAGGATGCGGCCATCGTCGGGCCATAACAGCAGATTAGCCGGCACAGGTGCGGTGGCCTCTTCCCCCTCCGGCACAAGACGGGAGAGCAGGGAGCAGATGCCGTTCTCGAACACTTCACAGGCGATCAATCCGGCGCGCGGATGGGCTTCGGCTTGCGCCACCGCATGTTCCCCGCCGCCGAAGCCGATTTCCAGCCAGAGTTCGTCCCGCCACGCCGGGTTCGCGGCTTGTTCGAGCCGAAACCGCATGCGTTCGAGCGTGACGTTGAGCAGAACCTCTTGCCGGGGACGCAGTTTATGGCCGCGCGCCCGACCATACAGGCGATCCGCTGGTGGTTTAACCAGCGGGGGCTTGTTCAGCGATGGAAGGCCGCCTTCAACGCCGGCACCAAATCCGTCTTTTCCCACGTGAAGGTGCCTTTTTCCTCATCTGGCTCACGGCCAAAATGCCCATAGGCCGATGTCGGCACATAGATCGGGCGGTTGAGCCGCAGATGCTCACGAATGCCGCGCGGCGACAGGTCCATCAGGTCACGCAGCGTCTTTTCCAGACGGGCTTCGTCGACGTCCTTGCCGGTGCCGTGCAGGTCGACATAGACCGACAGCGGGCGGGACACGCCGATGGCATAGGCGATCTGGATCGTGCAGCGATCCGACAGGCCGGACGCGACCACATTCTTCGCCAGATAGCGGCAGGCATAAGCGGCGGAGCGGTCCACCTTGGTGGGATCCTTGCCGCTGAATGCGCCACCGCCATGCGGGGCCGCGCCGCCGTAGGTGTCGACGATGATCTTGCGCCCGGTCAGGCCGCAATCGCCGTCCGGGCCGCCGATGACGAAATTGCCGGTCGGGTTGACGTGGAATTCCGACTCCGGGGGCATCCAACCGTTCGGCAGGATGGATGAGACCAGCGGCCAGAGGAGGCGCTTGATCTCGGCCTGCTCCATGCCCGCGACATGCTGCGTGGACACGACGACCGCGGTGGAGCCAACCGGCTTGCCATCGACATAGCGCAGGGTGACCTGGCTTTTGGCATCGGGCAGCAATCCGGCGACGGATGCATGGCCGGATTTGCGCAGATCGCGGATCGTGCGGAGGATTTCGTGCGAATAGTAGAGCGGTGCCGGCATCAGTGTCGCGGTTTCGCGGCAGGCATAGCCGAACATCAGACCCTGATCGCCGGCGCCTTCATCCTTGTTGCCGGCGCTGTCCACGCCCTGGGCGATATCGGACGACTGGGAATGCAGGTGAACCGCCACATCGGCGTTTTGCCAATGGAACCCGTCCTGCTCATAGCCGATGTCCTTGATGGCCATCCGGGTGAGGTGGGTCAGCAGTTCTGGCGTGATGGTGTCGGGGCCGCGGGTTTCGCCGGCCAGCACGACGCGGTTGGTCGTGACCAGCGTCTCACAGGCAACGCGCGCGAAGGGGTCTTCCGCGAGGAACGCATCCAGGACGGTGTCACTGATCCGGTCCGCGACCTTATCAGGATGGCCTTCCGAGACGGACTCGGAGGTGAACAGGAATTCGCCCGTATCACGCATGGTGGGTTCTCTCGCGTTACGCTGGGGACGGCATTCTGACAGCCGCGCCCGGCCGTGTGCCGGGCCGGCGGTGTGTGGCCGAAAGGTTTCGGAGGGTCAAGCCTCCAGAACATGTCCGCCTGACGACGGACACGCTCCCGTTAAGTTTTTTCGAGCCATACCATCCGATAACCGCGATCAACCGTCCGCCATGAGCAAGCCAGGCTCCGCGGCAGCCGAGGCGCGGTCCCGTGCCGCGCGCGCGGTTGCTTTTATCAGCGTGTCCTCCGGTTCCAGCCGCGCTTCCAATTCCACCCGCCGCGTAACATCAGACAGGACCAGCAAGGCACCCCGCCGATCGGGCAAGGGTCGGCAGCGCGCTTCCATGATCAGGAGAGCGCCGTCGCGCCGGCGCACCCGCAGTCGACCATCACTGGCCGTGCCGGAGGCAAGCCAGTCCCGCGCGCGCCCGACATCGTCGGGATGGATGACATCGAAGCATGCGTGTCCTTCCATGTCGGTTGTCGCGTAGCCCAGCAGGCGTTCGCAGGACGGGGACACCGCGACCGCGAACCCATCGGTGTCCAGAGTGATCACCAGATCGGAACTATGGGTCAGGAATGCGTCCAACAGCGATTCCCGTTCTTCGATCTCCGCGCGGAGATTGGACAGCCGCCAATCGCGGATACGCAGTTCGTAAGCCTGACGAGCCAGACGCCTGCGCGCGGCGGCCCAGATCATGCCGGCGCCGAGGGCGGACGCGATCGAGGCCACCATCGCCATCGTCCCGTATGCGATCAGATCGAGCATGACGGAAACCCAAGTGTGGATGATAAACGGCGCGCCATGGTCCAACTCCTTCGTGCGGGCTGGACTATGGCAAACGACCTCTTAAGAAAGAGTTAACAGCGGCGAAAAATTCACCGCCCTTGACATAACAATCGCGCGGGGCTGCCATCCCCTCGCAACAGGACATCCGGGCTCGTGCCACATCTTTCCTTCCACTCCCCCGTCGGCGACCTCACTGTGTTCGAGGAGGACGGGGCGATCGTGTCCCTGGACTGGGGCTGGGCGCCGGATCAAGGCGACACGCCCTTGCTGCGGGAGGTGGAGGCCCAGTTGCAGGCCTATTTCGACGGCCAGCGCACCACCTTCGATCTGCCCTTGGCCCCCACCGGCACGGCATACCGCCAAAAAGTCTGGAAAGCGCTGACCGAAATCCCCTATGGCGCGGTGCGCACCTATGGGGAGATCGCGGCCATCGCCGGCGGCAGCGCGCGATCCGTGGGCCAGGCCAATGGGTCCAATCCGATCCCTTTGCTGATTCCTTGTCACAGGGTGGTAGCCGGAACGCATCTGGGCGGCTATTCCGGCGGCGACGGGCTGGATACCAAACGCTGGCTGCTGGCGCTCGAGGGCGCCAGCGACACCTTGCTCTGATCAACACATCTTCCGCCGCCCGCGAGGCGGCAGCGACCAACGGAGAACACCATGTCCAAGGCGATCCGCATCCACACCAATGGCGGCCCGGAAGTGATGAAGTGGGAAGACATCCCCACCCCCGATCCCGGCCCGGGCGAGGCCCTCATTAAGCATGAAGCCGTTGGCCTGAACTACATCGACGTCTATTTCCGCACCGGCCTCTACAAGGCCCCGAACATGCCGCTGATTATCGGCCAGGAAGGCGCGGGCACCGTGCTCGCCGTTGGCGCCGGCGTGACCAATGTCGCCGCCGGCGACCGCGTCGCTTATGCCGGCCCGCTGGGTGGCTACTCCACCGAGCGCACGCTCCCAGCCGATCGGCTGGTGAAGCTGCCGGATGCGATCGACTTCCAGACGGGCGCGGCGATGATGCTGCAGGGCATGACGGCGCAGTACCTGCTCCGCCGCACCTACAACGTGAAGGCCGGCGACCCGATCGTCGTGCATGCCGCCGCCGGCGGCGTGGGCCTGATCATGTGCCAGTGGGCGAAGCATCTCGGCGCCACCGTCATTGGCGTGGTGTCCTCGGAAGAGAAGGCGGAACTCGCCCGCGCCCATGGCGCGCACCACACGGTTGTCGGCTACGACACGCTGGTCGCCGACGTGAAGCGCATCACCGGCGGTGCGATGGTGCCGGTCGTTTATGACAGCATCGGCAAGGACACGTTCATCACCAGCCTCGACTGCCTCGCGCCGCTGGGTTTGATGGCGTCGTATGGCAGCGCCTCGGGTCCGGTGCCGCCGGTCGATCTCGGGTTGCTGGCCGCCAAGGGCAGCCTGTTCCTGACCCGCCCGAGCCTGAACACCTATGTCGCCAAGCTGTCCGATCTGCAGAAGACGGCGGCGGACCTGTTCGAAGTCGTCGCCAGCGGTGCGGTGAAGATCAAGGTGAACCAGACCTTCGCGCTGAAGGACGCGGCGCAGGCGCATATCGCGCTGGAAAGCCGCAAGACCACGGGTTCGACGGTTCTGATCCCGTAAGAGCCCACGTCAGACCGTCCGGGGTACTCGTTTCGCTTCCCTTCCCCCCGCGTCATCCCCGGGCTTGTCC